>NZ_JBKQOI010000150.1:0-22707 GCF_052145595.1 Mycobacterium sp.
TCGGCAACCGCCTCGTCGGCATTCTCCATGGCTGCCTACCCCACCACACCCTCTACGACGAACACAAAGCCTGGGCACACCGCACACCAGCAGCCGCTTGACACTTAAATCCCTGGGATGTCTAGCCCGACCGGGTCAAGCGCCTATAACCGTCCCTCGCGGCGCAGCAGATCCTGGGCGGACAGGCCCCCGCCGCCGCGGCGGCGCCTGTCGCCGTTGTCGCTCTGTCCGCGGGCGTTCAGCTGCTCGGTGGCCGCCTCGGGGTCCTTGCCCTCCGATCGCATGACCGGCAGGGCGGCGGTCGGATCGGCCGGCTCGGCGTTGTTGTCACCGGAGCGGTTCGTCGGGACCGGCATGGCCCGGGTCTGACCACTCGACGGTGTCGGGGCCGGCGGCGCGGCGCCGGCCTGGCCGCGCGGGTCGGCGGGCCGTTCGCGGCCGGGGGCGGCCTGGTTGGCGGGGGCCGCATCGTCGCCGGTGGGCACCGAGAGGCGCGTCGTTTTGGCCTCCGTCGGCGGCCGGGTCTGCATGCGTGTGGTGCTCGCGCCGGATGGTGCGGATTGCGAAGCCCGTTCCGGGGCGGGCCTGACCTCCGGCGGACCGGCCGGGCCCGGCAGTGGCCGCCGCGACGGTTCCAGCGCGCTGGGGTGGGTGGGGTCGTGCGGCGACTGCGGCGCCGCGGCAACCAGGCTGGCCGCGGCGACCGGAGGCCTCGTGGGCCGGCCGTTGAGGGTAGGCCGCTTGCGCTCGTCGGGGAGGTCGATGTCGCCCAGCCCGATCCGGTTCTGCAGGCGCCTCGCCCAGCGCGGTGCCCACCAGCAGTCGTCCCCGAGCAACTTCATCACCGAAGGCACCAGGAACATGCGGACCACGGTCGCGTCCAGCAACAGCGCCGCCATCAGACCGAATGCCAGGTACTTCATCATCACCAGGTCGGAGAACACGAACGAACCGGCGACCACGGCGAGAACCAGCGCGGCCGCCGTGATGAGGCGGCCGGTGGTCGCGGTGCCGATGCGGATGGACTCCTGGGTGGACATGCCGTGTTCGCGTGCCTCGACCATCCGGGACACCAGGAATACCTCGTAGTCGGTCGCCAAGCCGTAGCCCACCGCGACGACGAGAGCGATGATCACCACCATCAATGGCGTCGGCGTGAAGTTCAGCCACTTCGAGAAGTGCCCGTCGACGAAGATCCACGTCAGGATGCCCATCGTGGACCCGAGCGTCAGCGCGCTCATCACCGCGGCCTTGATCGGCAGTACGAACGACCCGAACGCCAGGAACATCAACAGCATGGTGGTGGTAATCAGCACGACCACCATCAGCGGAGCCTTTGCAACCAGGCTGTGAATCGAATCCTGCTCGAGCGCCGGGGTGCCACCGACCGATACCGTGATGCCCTTTGGCGGCGTGATGTCTCGCAGTTCGCTGATCTTCTTCGCGGCGTCACTCGGGTTGATCAGTCCGTTCTGCAGGACCCGCACCGACGGGTCCTTCGACGCGCCCGGCGCATCGCTGCGCTCCTGCCACATATTGGCGGGATTGTTGTCTGGGTCGGTGAAGCCGCTGATCGCCATGGCTTTGCTGCGAATGTCGGCGACCTGCTGGTCGGTGACCGGCTGGTGGTTGGTGGACTGGATCACCACGGTCAGCGGATTGGTGCGGTACCCGGGGAACAGCTGGTCGAAATGCTCTTGTGCCTGGCGCACCGCATTGTCGGGCGGCAGGTACTTCTCACTCATGCCGCCGAATGACAGGTTGCCCAGCGGAATAACCAGCAGGATCATGCCGACGGCAATCGGTATGGCGAACACCAGGGGCCGCTTCATCACGAAGTTGACGAGCTTCCCCCAGAATCCGGCCTCGACTTCCTCGCGGGTCTTGGTCTTCTGCAGACGGTCCGCGAGCCAGTTGAGGTAGGCGCGCGACACCCACCAGTTACGCAGGAAGGGCACCCGGAACAGGGTCCGCACGCCGAGCGCGTCAACGTGGCGGCCGAGGATCGCCAGGCAGGCGGGCAGCAGCGTGATCGAGAGCAGCGCCGCAAGTGTCACCGCCGCGATGAGGGCATAGGTCAGCGACTTGACAAAGCCCTGTGGCAACAGCAGCAGGCCGGCCCCCGACGCGGCAATCAGAACCGCCGAGAAGGCCACCGTGCGGCCCGCCGTCATGACCGTGCGGCGCACCGCGGCCTCGGTGTCGTAGCCTTCCGCGATCTCCTCCCGGAACCGGCTCACCACGAAAAGGCCGTAGTCCACCGCGATGCCCAGGCCGATCAGTGAGACCACCGGCTGGGCGAAGAAGCTCACCGGCCCGAACACCGTGATCAGCCGCATGATGCCGAGCCCGCCCGCGATGCTCAGACCACCCACCATCACCGGAAGGCAGGCCGCGATCACACCACCGAACACCAGGAACAACACGATCGCCACCATCGGCAGCGCAAGAACCTCCATGCGGCGTTGGTCGGTGGCGATGGTGCCGGTCAAGGCGTTGGCCACCGGCTCGAGGCCGGCAAGTTGGACCGTGCCGCCGTCGAGCTTCTGCAGGTCCGGCGCGACGGCCTTGTAGTTGTTCAGGATGGTGTCGTCGTCGTCGCCTTTGAGCGGAATGGTGACGAACGTGTACTTCTTGTCCTGGGTAACCATGCCCTGGATGATCGGGCTGGTGGTATCGGGTGCCCGGAGGTAGCCGGCCCATCCCACAACCTGGTCGGGGTGGTCCTTCTGGAACTGATTGAGCTCTTCGGTGACCTGCTTCGCCCATGCCGGGTCGTTGACGGTTTTGCCGTCCGGTGCCTTGAAGATCGCGACGATGTGCCCGGTCCGGTCGCGGCCGTAGACCTTGTCACCGATGATCGAGGCCTTCACGGACTGACTGCCGTCATCGTAGAAGCCGCTCTGGGTGACATGCTTGCCGAGGCTCAGTCCAAATGCGCCGCCGAGGAGGCATAGAGCTATCGTGACCCCGATCACGATGTACCGGTATCGGTACACAGTTCGACCCCACCAGGCGAACACGTAAGCTCCTTACTGGATCAGTAATGACCCGCGCATAGGTTTTCCAGTGTCACACACGCGCGGTCAACAACGCGGCCAGCGGCCGGAACGGCTGCAGCCACGCCCCCCGGTCAGGCAGCGAATCCAGGCCGATTCGCGGCAACGGCTCCCGGAAGACGCCCGCGATGTCCTCCAGGTCGACAAAGTCCAAGGTATCCGACGCTAACGCCCAACTGGCGTGTTCACGAAATCCGATCACCTGGACAGCAACCCCGGTGCGTGCAATCCCTTCCAGCGGTTGACGAAATGCTTGACCGTCGGCGGACGCCACCACCAGCGCCGCGAGCCCCTCCTGACTGCGCAGTTCGATGTGGGCGAGCATGTCGCGGTCAACGTCGCTGTCCTCATCGATCTTCGGCTTGGCAAAGACCGCGAATCCCACGTTACGCAACGCGTCCACCCAGGGTCGAACCACGTCGGCGCTGCCGGGCGCGATGTTGGTGAAAACGGTGGCTTCGGGCTCGATCACGACGCCGGGTCGGCCGGCGCTGACCTCCGCCGTACACGCCAGCAGCCAGCGCCCGAGCGCGTCGAATCGGGGCCGTTCCAGTGCCGTCGGGCGACGGCCCAAGATGGAGCCCAGGCCCATGTCGAGGTTGGGAGCGTCCCAAACCAGCAAGACGCGTCCACCCGATGGGGGGAAGCTGCGCAGGCCATCACCGGAAAGTACCGGCGGTGACGTGACGGCTTCCGGTGCTGTTGTGGTCTCTTCCGTCAAGCTCATAGTCATTGCCTTTTCCAGATGAATTCGGTCACGGCGCTGCCCGCGTCGTGGGCCTTCGTCTCGTACTTGGTGGTCGGCCGGACGACCGAGATCGGCAGCCGGTCGCCAGGGTCGGCGCGACGCAGCCGCGGTTCGGCATCTCCGACCTCGGCGATCTGCTCGGCGTAGCCGGGGTGATCCGTCGCGGCGTGCAGCACACCGCCATGGAGTAGCCGCTCGGCGATCAGGCCAATCGTGGCCGGCTGCAGAAACCGGCGTTTGTGGTGGCGCGCCTTGGGCCATGGGTCGGGGAAGAAGACGCGGACCCCGGTCAGCGAGCCCGGTGCGACCAGGTGCTCCAGCACGTCGAACGCGTTCCCCCGGATCAACCGGATGTTGCCCACCCGCTCGCGGTCGATCGCGCACAGCAGCTGCGCCAGCCCACGCCGGTAGATCTCCACCGCGATGACGTCGATATCGGGCTCGTCTTTGGCCATCGCCAGCGTCGACGTGCCGCTGCCGCAGCCGATCTCGAGCACCACCGGGGCCTGACGACCAAACCACGCGCGGGTGTCCAGCGCATCCCCGGGGTGGGGTCCTCCCTCGGACGGTGTCCCCACCGATATGCCCAGTTCCGGCCAGAGCCGCTCCCAGGTCTGGCGCTGGGCGCCGGACAGCGCAGAACGCCGCGAGCGGAAGCTCGTGGCCGGGAGATAACGCCGCTCCTCGTGAGCCTGCACGCCAGCCTCCACCTCCACCGGAGCCCCCACCGGCGCGTCGGAACAAGTCCCGACCCCGGGTTGCGCATGCATTTGTCCATGGTGGCCCATGAAACCCCGATGTAGCCGCCCCTGATCCAGATTGATACCCAACAGTTGCCTTCAACTGGTAGCGGCGGCTCGCATCTCGGTGACGCAGATGCCACCATTCGGTGAGTTGGGCAAGCAAAGTCCGTCGGTGGACCTATCGGATCGAATTGGCGGGACATGAGGGGACCAGGGCACCAGAGCTTCGTCGACGAGCTGGCGGGATTCGCTGCCGGCCGCGATGACCCGCGTCTAAAGGCAATCGCCGGGCAGGCCGCCGCACCGCTGCGCGTGGCTGTCCGCGGACGCCCGGGGGTGGGGTGCAGCACGGTGGCGCGAGCCCTGGATCGCGCCGCGTCCGGAATCTCGGCGACGACGGGGGTGACGGCGTCGGCATGCGACCTGGTCGTCTACGTGACCGCGGAGGTCGTCAAGCCTGAGGACGCCGAGGCGATCGCCGCCGGAGGCCCGGTGTTGGCGGTGCTGAACAAGGCCGATCTGGTCGGCTCCCTTTCGGGCCGGGCCGGCGGCGAGCCGATGGCGGCGGTACGGACGCGCTGCGCGAATTTCTCCGCGCTCGTGGGAGTGCGGATGGAGCCGATGGTCGCGTTGCTCGCCGTTGCCGCGCTCGACGACCTGGACAGCACACTGTGGGCGGCGCTGCGGACGCTCGCCGCCCACCCGGGTGGTGCCACTTGCCTCGATGATTCGTTCAGCGGGTTCCTGGCGGCCGATATCCCGGTGCCGACCGACGTGCGGCTGCGCCTGCTGGACACCCTGGACCTGTTCGGCACCGCGCTGGGCATCGCCGCGCTCCGACAAGGCAGAACGCCGCCGCAAGTCCGGGCCCTGCTGCGCCGGATGAGCGGCGTGGATGCCGTGCTGGACAAGGTCCGTGTCGTCGGCGCCGAGGTGCGCTACCAGCGGATGCTCACTGCCGTCGCGGAATTAGAGGCCGCGGGCGTCGGCCAGGGAAGGCTAGGGGAGGAAATCACTGCGTTCCTGTCCCGCGATGAAACGGTGGTCGCCCGCATGGCCGACGCCGTTGAGCTGGCCGAGGCGGCCGGGCTGGAAGTCGACCCCGTCGATGTGGACCGCGACGATCCGGCCGCACAGCTGCCGCGCGCGGCGCGCTGGCAGCGCTACAGCCTTGGCAGACTGGGCCCGGTGAGCGATCTGCACCGCGCCTGCGGTGCGGACATCGTCAGGGGATCGCTACGGCTGTGGTCGCAAGGGTCGCTGGCCGGGGAGCCATCGTGACCGACGAGGCTCGCGACGATCCGGCCGCCCAGGTAGACGCGCTGGTCGCAACGATCGGCCCCCGGCTGGACGCGCCCGCCATCAACCGCCGCGACGTGGTGTTGGTGACCGGCCCGTGGATGTCGGGGGTGAGCGCGGTGGTCGCGGCGCTGCGCGAACGGCTGCCGCAGCACAAGTTCGTCGAGTCGACGGATCTGGGACCCGGAGATGCACCGGTCGCGGTGGTGTTCGTCGTTTCAGCGGCGGCCCAGCTGACCGGATCTGACTGCGCCTTGCTGGACGCCGCCGCCGAGCACACCGATGTGGTTGTCTGTGTGGTTTCCAAGGTCGACGTGCACCGCGGCTGGCGCGACCTGGTCGCCGCTAACCGCGACGTACTGGCCGCGCACGCACCGCGCTACGGTCAGGTGCCCTGGGTGGGGGCGGCCGCCCTGCCTGACCTCGGCGAGCCGACCGTCGACGACCTGGTCGAGACCGTCGCGGCACAACTCGCCGATCCCGAGATCGCGCGGCGAAATAGGTTGCGCGCGTGGGAATTCCGGCTCCGGACGGCAGCGCAGCGGTTTGACCGCGACGCCGACGGCGCCGGTCGGCGCGTGCGGGTTGACGCGTTGCGCGAAGAGCGCAGCGGGGTGCTGCGGCAGGGGCGCCAGTCGAAGACCGAGCGAACCATCACGCTGCGCGGTCAGATCCAGCAGGCCCGGGTCCAGTTGTCCTACTTTGCGCGCAACCGTTGCTCGTCGGCGCGCACCGAGCTGCAAGAGGACGCCGCGGGTTTGTCCCGGCGCAACATGCCCGGCTTCGAGGCCTATACGCGCGGCCGGGTCGATGAGGTGGTCGCCGAGGTGAGCGAGGGCACCACCACAGAGCTCGCCGACGTCGCGGAGGTGACGGGCGTGCCGGTGGACCTGCCGGCCGTCGAGAAGCTGCCGACGGTTGACGTCCCGCCGCCGCCGCTGAAATCGCGGCGGCTGGAAACCTGGCTGATGATGCTGTTGGGCGCCGGGTTCGGTCTGGGTGTGGCACTGACGCTGAGTCGGCTGGTGAGCGGCCTGGCCTCTCGGCTGAGCCCAGGATTGGCCATCGCGGGGGCCGTGGCGTGCGCGGCGGTCGGGCTGGCGGTCACGTTCGTGGTGATCCACATCCGCGGCCTGCTGCGCGACCGGGCCTTGCTGGACCGCTGGGCGGGCGATGTGACGGCGTCGCTGCGGTCCGTGGTGGAGGAATTGGTCGCCACCCGCGTGCTGGTCGCCGAGTCGCTGCTCAGCTCCGCGCTGACGGTCCGGGACGAGGCCGAGAACGCTCAGGTGGCCGATCAGGTCAACGCCATCGACAGCGAACTGCGCGAGCACGCCATCGCGGCGGCGCGGGCCGCGGCGGCGCGGGACCGCGAGATGCCCGCGGTTACGGCCGCGCTGGACGCGGTGCGTGCAGAGCTGGGGGAACCGGCTACACCCCAACCTGAGAGTCCCGCCTCGGACGCGGAGGAAGACGTGGGTGGGGGCGAGATCGACAAACCGGCTTCGAAGAGCGCAAATGGCGAAAATCTCTGATTCTCGGCGAGGCTTCTGAATCGTTGTTGTGAGAAGGCTTATACCCGCCCGAGGGTTCCGCGACAAGGTGATCGCGATAACCTGTAGTTAACGCCACTCAAGTCAATAGTTGCGCGGGCGCATACTCAACGAACAGATGCCAAGAATCCAGGAGAGTTCGATGACCTCAGCGACCATTCCCGGTCTGGACACCGCGCCCACGAACCACGACGGGCTGCTGGCGTGGGTGGAGGAGGTCGCCGAGCTCACCCAGCCCGACCGGGTGGTCTTCGCTGACGGGTCCGACGAAGAGTGGCAGCGGCTCGCCGCGCAGCTGGTCCAGGCCGGCACGTTCAAGCGGCTGAACGAGGAAGATCACCCCAACTCCTACCTGGCGTTGTCCGATCCGTCCGACGTGGCGCGAGTCGAGTCGCGGACGTTCATCTGCTCCGAGCGGGAGATCGACGCCGGACCGACCAACAACTGGATGGAGCCCGCCAAGATGCGGGCCACCATGACCGAGCTGTACCGCGGCTGCATGCGCGGCCGCACCATGTGGGTGGTGCCGTTCTGCATGGGCCCGCTCGGTGCCGACGAACCCAAGCTGGGCGTGGAGATCACCGACTCCGAATACGTCGTCGTCTCGATGAAGGTGATGACCCGGATGGGCAAGGCCGCCCTGGAGAAGATCGGCGACGACGGGTTCTTCGTCAAGGCGCTGCACTCGGTCGGCGCCCCGCTGGAAGGCCCGGACGGGACCCGAAAAGAAGACGTCCCCTGGCCCTGCAACGACACCAAATACATCACCCACTTCCCGGAAACCCGCGAGATCTGGAGCTACGGCTCCGGCTACGGCGGCAATGCCCTGTTGGGCAAGAAGTGCTACTCGCTGCGCATCGCCTCGGCGATGGCCCGCGACGAGGGCTGGCTGGCCGAGCACATGCTGATCCTCAAGCTGATCTCCCCGGAGAACAAGGCCTACTACTTCGCCGCGGCGTTCCCGTCCGCCTGCGGCAAAACCAACCTCGCCATGCTGCAGCCGACCATCCCGGGCTGGCGCGCCGAGACGCTCGGCGACGACATCGCCTGGATGCGGTTCGGCAAGGACGGCCGGCTGTACGCGGTCAACCCCGAGTTCGGTTTCTTCGGGGTGGCGCCGGGCACCAACTGGAAGTCCAACCCCAACGCCATGCGCACCATTGCCGCGGGCAACACCGTGTTCACCAACGTCGCGCTCACCGACGACGACTGCGTGTGGTGGGAGGGCCTGGAGGGCGACCCGCAACACCTGATCGACTGGAAGGGTAACGACTGGTACTTCCGCGAGACGGAGACCAATGCGGCCCATCCGAACTCGCGGTACTGCACGCCCATGGCGCAGTGCCCGATCCTGGCGCCGGAGTGGGATGACCCGCAGGGCGTGCCGATCTCGGGGATCCTGTTCGGCGCCCGCCGCAAGACCACCGTGCCGCTGGTCACCGAGGCCCGCGACTGGCAGCACGGCGTGTTCATGGGAGCCACCATGGGCAGCGAGCAGACCGCGGCCGCGGAGGGCAAGGTCGGCACCGTGCGCCGCGACCCGATGGCCATGCTGCCGTTCCTGGGCTACCACGTCGGTGACTACTTCCAGCACTGGCTCGACCTGGGCAAGAACTCCGACGAGTCCAAGCTGCCGAAGGTGTTCTTCGTCAACTGGTTCCGCCGCGGCCACGACGGTCGCTTCCTGTGGCCGGGCTTCGGCGAGAACAGCCGGGTGCTGAAGTGGATCGTCGACCGGATCGAGCACAAGGCCGGCGGTCACGACACCCCGATCGGTGTCGTGCCGGCTGTCGAGGACCTGGACTTGGACGGGCTGGATTCCGACAGCGACGATGTGGCCAATGCGCTGGTCGTCGACGCCGCCGAGTGGCGCAAGGAACTGTCGTTGATCGAGGAGTGGTTCGAGTTCGTCGGCGAGAAGCTGCCCACCGGCGTCAAGGACGAGTTCGAGGCGCTCAAGCAGCGGCTGGCCGACGCCGACTAGAACCCCTCAAAACCCGAGGCGCTGGTCGGGCCCCGGCGAGCGGCCAATCGCCCGTCGTAATGACTTCGGCAGGTATACGGCGCCCGATCCGGCGA
This sequence comes from Mycobacterium sp., assembly GCF_052145595.1. GTDB lineage: Bacteria > Actinomycetota > Actinomycetes > Mycobacteriales > Mycobacteriaceae > Mycobacterium. The sequence goes on from NZ_JBKQOI010000150.1 coordinate 9,482, forward strand.
CCGCCGCCGAGTCGCCCGGGTTGGAGATGGCGCAGCGCTTCAGCGACAGGCAGCCGCAGCCGATGCACGAGTCCAGGTTGTCCCGAAGTGCGATCAGCCCGGCGATCTGGTCATCGAGGCGTGCCCGCCAGGTTTTGGACAGCCGGGCCCAGTCGGCGCGGTTCGGGTTGCGGCCCTCTGGAAGTTGCGCCAGCGCGTCGGCGACCTCATCCAGGGTCAATCCGACGTTTCGGGCGGCCCGGATGAACGCCAGGCGCCGCAGCATCTGCCGCTCGAATCGGCGCTGACCGCCAGCCGTCCGCGTTGCCGCGATGAGGCCTTGGCTCTCGTAGAACCGGATCGCCGATGCGGCGAAGCCGCTGCGATGCGCTATCTCGCTGACGGTGAACAAATCCCGCTTGTCCATGTGGCCTCCTCGAATTGAGGACTTGACTTAAAGTTTACTTTAACTACCAGTATGGCCGTATGACTCAACCTCAGCCCTGTCCCGTCGCAATTGTCACCGGCGCGTCGCGCGGCTTCGGCAAGGCGGTGACCGCCGCCCTGCTCGACCGCGGCTGGGCGGTCGTCGGTGATGCCCGCCGTGCCCCCGAACTGGAAACCACTGCCCGAGAGCTGAATTCAAGCCGTCTGATCGCGTTACCCGGCGACATCACCGACGCGTCGCACCGCGACGCACTGGTCGCCGCCGCTACTAAGGCCGGGCCCCTTCAGCTGCTGGTGAACAACGCCAGCCGGCTGGGGCCCAGCCCGCAGCCGGCGCTCGCCGACTACCCGCCGAGCGAGTTGTGGGCGGTGTATCAGGCCAACGTGTTCGCCCCGCTTGCGCTGATCCAGGCGGCGCTGCCGACGCTGACCGGCAACGCGGGGGTGATCATCAATCTGACCTCCGACGCCGCCGTCGAGCCATATCCGGGCTGGGGCGGGTACGGCTCGTCCAAGGCCGCGCTGGATCAGCTGTCGGCCGTCCTGGCCGCCGAGGTTTCGGAGGTAGCCGTATACGCCTTCGATCCGGGCGACATGCGAACCGAGATGCATCAGGCCGCGTTTCCCGGCGAGGACATCTCCGACCGTGCGGAGCCCGAATCCGTCCTGCCGGCATTGCTCCGACTGCTGGACACCAGGCCGCCCGCCGGTCGATACCGCGCCGCGGATCTGGCGCCATCGGGGGCGCGGCTATGAACGTTCCCGGGACTCTCGCGCGCCCGCATACCCATTTCCGCCGGCCCCCGGGATCCGACGCCGTCGAGCCGCCGGAAGCGCACGGCGTCGCCCGGGACGCGGTCAAGCTGCTGGTCGCTCACCCGGGCGGGGTCAGCCACGCCCGATTCGCCGACCTCGGTGACTACCTGAGACCGGGCGACCTCCTCGTGGTGAACAACTCGGCCACCCTGCCCGCCTCGGTTGACGGACGCCGCGCCGGGCGGACCATCGCCGTGCACTTCTCGATGGCGCGTGCCGAAAAGCTTTGGGTGGTGGAATTGCGGCCCGCGGCGGATGCGGGCGGACACCTCACCGACATCCGGCCCGGCGAACGCATCGACCTGCCCGGCGGTGCCGCGGTCGTCATCGGGTCGTCCTACCCGGAACCCGGGGTCGAGGGCGCGCGGTTGTGGACGGCGCGGGCGATCATCGAAGGGCCCGAGGGCAGCGTCGGGTCGTACCTCGCCCGGCACGGCCGTCCGATCAGGTATTCCTACGTGCCGCGCCAATGGCCGCTGCGCTACTACCAGACCGTGTTCGCACGGCACGCCGGGAGCGCCGAAATGCCCAGTGCGGCGCGGCCGTTCAGCACCGAACTGGTAACCGCCCTGGTTTCGGCGGGTATCGCGATCGCGCCGATCACCCTGCACGCGGGGGTGTCGTCGGCGGAGGCGGGCGAGCCGCCGACTCCCGAGCCGTTCGAGGTCCCGGCCGCCACCGCGCGGCTGGTCAACTCGGCGCACGCGGCCGGCGGCAGGATAATCGCCGTCGGCACCACGGTGACCCGTGCCCTCGAGTCGGCCGCGAACACCAACGGCGTGGTGCGGCAGGCCGTCGGCTGGACGGATCTGGTGCTCGGCCCCGGGCGCCCATGCCGGGTGGTCGACGGTCTGATCACCGGGTGGCATGACGTCGGCGCCTCGCATCTGTTGTTGCTGGAGGCCGTCGCCGGCCCGGACCTGGTCGCCACGGCGTACCGGGAGGCCGTCGAACACGGCTATCTCTGGCACGAATTCGGCGACAGCGCCCTGCTGCTGCGGGGGTAATGGCATACGCGCGGCCCACATGCCACCCGCCGACGCACGGGTAATACAGTCGGCGCATGCAGATTCGCCCGCATATCGGCGCCGACAAACCTGCTGTCATCCTGCACCCGTCCGGGACGGTCATCGCCTTCGACGACCTGGAGGCCCGCGCCAATCGACTGGCGCATCGGTTCCGCCAGGCCGGGCTGCGTGAGGGGGACACCGTCGCAATCCTGATGGAGAACAACGAGCACATCCACGCGGTAATGTGGGCGGCTCGCCGCAGCGGTCTGTATTACGTGCCGATCAACACCCACCTGACCGCGGCCGAGGCCGCCTACATCGTCGACAACAGCGGCGCCAAGGCCATCATCGGATCGGCGACACTGGGCGAAACCTGCGGGCATCTGGGTGAACACCTGCCGGGCGGGCTGCCCGGCTTGCTGATGATCGCGGGCCCTGTTTTGCAAGGCGACCTCGACGGCTGGGAGCGCTACCCGGAATGTGTTGCTGATCAACCGGACACCCCGATCGACGACGAACTCGAGGGCGACCTGCTGCAGTATTCGTCGGGGACCACCGGCCGGCCCAAGGGAATCAGACGCGAACTGCCGCACGTCCCGCCGGCCGAGGCGCCCGGCATGATGTCGGCGCTGGTCGGCTTCTGGATGACCCCCGACTCGATCTACCTGAGCCCGGCCCCGCTGTACCACACGGCGCCGTCGGTGTGGTCGATGAGCGCGCAGGCCGGCGGCATCACGACCGTCGTCATGGAGAAGTTCGACGCCGAGGGCACGCTGGACGCGATCCAGCGCTACCGGGTCACTCACGGGCAGTTCGTGCCCGCGATGTTCACCCGGATGCTGAAACTTCCCGAGTCGGTGCGTGATTCGTATGACCTGTCCAGCCTGCAGCGGGTGATGCACGCGGCCGCGCCGTGCCCGGTGCAGATCAAGAAGCAGATGATCGACTGGTGGGGGCCGATCATCGACGAGTACTACGCCTCCTCGGAGGCGATCGGGTCGACGCTGATCAGCGCCGAGGACTGGCTGGCGCACCCGGGCTCGGTCGGCAAGCCCATGCTGGGCGGCGTTCACATCCTCGGGGAGGACGGCGCCGAGCTGCCGCCCGGCCAGCCCGGCGAGATCTATTTCGAAGGTGGCTATTCCTTCGAGTACCTCAACGATGCCGCGAAAACCGCTGCGTCGCACGACAAGCACGGCTGGGTGACGGTCGGTGACGTCGGCTATCTCGACGAGGAGGGCTACCTGTACCTGACCGACAGGCGCCACCACATGATCATCTCCGGTGGGGTGAACATCTACCCGCAGGAAACCGAGAACCTCCTGGTCACCCACCCGAAGGTGTTGGACGCGGCGGTGTTCGGCGTCCCCGACGACGAGATGGGCCAGCGCGTCATGGCGGCCGTGCAGACCGTCGAGGAGGCCGATGCCACCGATCAGTTCGCCGACGAGCTGATCGCGTGGCTGCGAGATCACTTGTCGCACTTCAAGTGCCCGCGCTCGATCGCGTTCGAGGCGCAGCTGCCGCGCACCGACGCCGGAAAGCTCTACAAGAACGGGCTGATCGAGAAGTATTCGGTGTGACCCATGCTCCGGGTGGTCGACTTGTCGAGCGGGCTGGATACCGGTACCGATGCCGACCCGGCGTCACCGTCCGGTGTGGTCGTCGCCGTCGGCTCGGCAGCTGACATCGCTGCGGCCGGATCCTGGATCGGGACGGCGACTTTCACGCTGAGCGAAGACCCCAGCACCGATCATAGGGTGGTCAGCGTCGATTCGGTGCCCGAGACTCTGGCCGAGCTGACCGAGCGCTGTCAACGTTGGCCGCACGCCAGCGCCGTGTGCGACGACGTGCTGCGCGCCGTTGACCCCGGCGGCCCGACGCTGGCCGGGGTGGTCACCGAGTCGTTGGCCTACTCGACCCTGCAGGCGGGGCCGGAGTTTGCCCGGTGGCTTGCCCAACGTGGCCCGGCCCGCATGCCCGACATCGCCGATCCGGTGCAGCTGCGGCGCGACGGCGACACGCTGCACATCGCGTTCAACCGGCCGGGACGTCACAACGCGTTTTCCACCGATGCGCGCGCCGCGCTGCTCGAGGCGCTGACCGTCGCGCAACTGGATCCGTCGGTTGCCGGGATCGTGTTGAGCGGCAACGGCCCGTCGTTTTGCAGCGGCGGAGACCTCGGGGAATTCGGCACCTTCGCCGACCCGGCTAGCGCGCACCTGGCCCGCACCCGACACAGCCCCGCCCTGGCGCTGGATGCGCTCACCGCCCGGCTCGGCCGGTCATGCCGGGCCGAGGTCCACGGCCGGGTGATGGGCAGCGGACTGGAGATGGCGGCTTTTTGCGGATGGATTGCGGCACGCGGTGATTCGGTGTTCGGACTACCCGAATTAAGTCTGGGGCTGATTCCCGGCGCCGGCGGTACAGTCAGCGTTACCCGCCGGATCGGCCGTTGGCGCACCGCCTATCTGGTGCTGTCCGGCCGTACCGTCGGTGTCGATACCGCACTGGCCTGGGGGTTGGTGGACGCGACTTGCGTTGGCGCTTAAACCGTTGCTCAGTAGGAAAATGTGGTGGTGGTGGTCGACGGCATGTTCGAGACGGCCACCACGAACATGAAGAACCACAGCACCGCAACGATCACATAGAGGACGGCGCCCACGACCGCGCCGATGATGGCCCACTTCTTAGCGCTCTCGGCCGCGGACTGGGCCTCGGCATAGCGCCCTTGGGCCCACAGCCCGGAGACCTTGGTGGAGTACACGATCGACACGATCCCAAGCGGAAGACAACACAGGACCGTGCACAGGATGGCCCAGACGAGGTAGTTGTCCGGCTCCCGCTGGCCTTGCCAGCCCGGCTGTTGCCCCGGCCAACCGGCCGGCTGCTGGCCCGGCCAACCCGGCTGCGGCTGCCCCTGCCACCCCGGCTGCTGGCCCTGCCATTCCGGCTGCTGGCCCTGCCATTCCGGGGAACCTTCGTACGGCCCTGGGGGATAACTCATGGCGACTGCCTCTCCGTTTGCTCCCGCGCCGCTTGCTGGTGGGCGAAGTCAGGCAAATATATAGCACGCACCCGCACCAGGCCGGGACATTTAGGTTCCTGCCTAGATCCCGCCCCGGGCGACCAGCTGCCCGGCGATCACGTTGCGCTGTATCTCGTTGGTGCCTTCGCCGACGATCATCAGGGGCGCGTCGCGGAAGTAGCGTTCGACGTCGTATTCGGTGGAATAGCCGTAGCCGCCGTGGATGCGAACGGCGTTCAGGGCTATCTCCATCGCGACCTCGGAGGCGAACAGCTTGGCCATCCCGGCCTCCATATCGCAGCGTTCGCCGCCGTCGTAGCGCTCGGCGGCGTAGCGGGTGAGCTGACGCGCGGCGGTGAGTTTGGTCGCCATGTCGGCCAGGTAGTTGCCGACCGACTGATGTTTCCAGATCGGCTGGCCGAAGCTTTCTCGCTGCTGGGCATAAGCCAGCGCATCCTCGAGCGCCGCCGTCGCTACGCCCAGGGCCCGAGCGGCCACTTGGATGCGGCCCGTCTCAAGGCCTTTCATCATCTGCGAAAAGCCTTCGCCCATCCGGCCGCCCAGGATCGCCGACGGCGGCACGGCGAAGTTGTCGAACGACAGCTCGCACGACTCGACTCCCTTGTAGCCCAGCTTGGGCAGGTCCCGGGACACCGTCAGACCCGGCCCATGCTCGACGAGCGCGATCGAGATGCCCTTGTGGCGTGGCCTGGCGGCCGGGTCGGTTTTGCACAGCAATGCGATCAGTCCGGAGCGGCGCGCGTTGGAAATCCAGGTCTTGGCACCGTTGATCAGCAGCCGCTCGGAGCCCCCAGAAGGATCCGGCAGCGCGGTCGTCGACATGTTCTGCAGGTCAGAGCCGCCGCCCGGCTCGGTCAGGGCCATGGTGGCCCGCAACTCGCCGGTGGCCATCGGCGGCAGGTAGGCGCGCTTCTGCTCCTCGGTGCCGAACAGCGTCAGCAGCTTGGCCACTACGGTGTGGCCGCCCATCGCACCGGCCAGGCTCATCCAGCCGCGCGCCAACTCCTGGGTGACTCGGACATAACACGGCATCGACACCGGTGACCCGCCGAATTCCTCCGGGATGGCCAGGCCATAGATGCCGATCCGCTTCATCTGCTCGATCCACGCCTCGGGATAGGTGTTGGCGTGCTCGACGTCGCGGACGGTTGGTTTGACGTCGCGGTCGATGAACGCTCGCACCGTGGCGACCAGCATGTCTTCTTCGTCTTCTACGTGGTCACTGCGCTGACTGCTCACCTACAACCACCCTCTGCGTTGACCCCCGGTTGGACAGCCTGCCAGCATGTGGCGTTGTGACTGCGAACGGGTATGCGGGCCAACGCGAGGGCGGCCCCTATTTCGACGACCTCTCGATGGGTCAGGTGTTCGACTGGGCGCCGGCGGCGACGCTGTCGTCGGGGATGGCCGCCGCTCATCAGGCGATCCTGGGGGACCGGATGCGCCTGGCGTGCGACGCCGTTCTCTCCACCGCGGTGACCGGGGTGCCGGGACCGCTGGCGCATCCGGCGCTGGTGTGCGATGTGGCGATCGGGCAGTCGACGCTGGTGACCCAGCGGGTCAAGGCCAATCTGTTCTACCGCGGGCTGACGTTCCACCGCTTCCCCGTAATCGGCGACACCATATATACGCGCACCGAAGTGGTTGGGCTGCGGGCTAACTCGGTCAAGCCGGGCCGCGCGCCCACGGGCTTGGCGGCGTTGCGGATGATCACGATCGACCAGGCCGATCGGCTGGTGCTCGACTTCTACCGCTGCGCCATGCTGCCCGCCAGCCCGGACTGGGGGGCCGACGACTCGGGGCCCGGCGACGACCTGTCCGGCATCGGCGCCGACGCGGTGCCGCCGGCCGCCGATCCGACCGCGCACTGGGACGGTGACGTCTTCCGGAATCGGGTGCCCGGGCCGCATTTTGATGCCGGCATGGCGGGTGCGGTGTTGCACAGCACCGGAGACGTGGTCAGCAGCGCGCCGGAGCTCGCCCGGCTCACCCTGAATATCGCTGCCACACACCACGATTCGCGGGTCGGCGGGCGCCGGCTGGTGTACGGCGGCCACACCATCGGGCTGGCCCTGGCGCAGGCGAGCCGATTGCTGCCGAACCTGGTGACGGTGCTGGGCTGGGAGTCCTGTGACCACACCGGTCCGGTGCACGAGGGCGACACGCTCTACAGCGAGCTGCACGTCGAGTCCGCCGAGGCGACCGACCATGGCGGGGTGCTGAAGCTGCGCTCCGTGGTTTATGCGGTCAGTGACTCACCTGGCGAGGCCGACCGGCCGGTACTGGACTTGCGGTTCAGCGCTTTGCAGTTCTAATCGCTAGGCCGGTCCGGCCGGTCTCAGCCGTGGGTGCCGGGCGTGCGGGTGCTGTCGGGTGCGCCGTCGTTGCGGGGTGTGCCCGACGAGCGCCGGCGGCTTACGCGCACCATGGTGGTGTGAGCTCGGTGCCGTCCCAATGGGCCAACAAGTGGGGGAGCAGCGGGTTAGCCTATCTGACCGGTCTACCCTGCGGGCCCCCCGACTTCTCCCGCGCGAACGTGCTGGCTCGTGCCGAGGGCGTTGCCGCCGCGGTCGGCAAACGCGCATGCGTTGCCGTCGATGCGACCGCCCTGCTGACCGGGCGGGCCGGGTTGCTGGGATTGACCCGCGGCGGCCGGGTGTCGGCCGGCGGCGCCACCCGATTGCTGGCTGCCCGCGACGGCTGGCTGGCGATCACGCTGTCCCGCCCCGACGATGTCGCCGCCGTCCCGGCGCTGTTGCAGGTCGATCAGGTGCCCACAGATCCCTGGCCGGCGCTGCAGTGTTGGGCCGCGACATCTCCCGTGTCGGCGATCATCGAGCGGGCCGAACTTCTGGACGTCCCCGCCGCCGCCCTCGGCGAAACGGCGGCCACGCCGCCGCGGGTCCGCCGCAGCGGGGCGCGGGCGCCCGGGCGCGGGTTGGCCGGCCTGCTGGTCGCGGACCTGTCGTCGATGTGGGCGGGCCCGCTGTGCGGGCAGCTGCTGGCGCGCGCCGGGGCCACCGTCGTCAAGGTCGAAAGCCTGCGCCGCCCGGACGGCACCCGAAAAGGCGACCGCGCCTTCTTCGACTGGATCAACGGTGAAAAGCTGTCCTACTGCGTGGATTTCGACGGCCAAGCCGACGAGCTGCGCCAATTGCTCGCAGTAGCCGATGTCGTGATCGAAGGCTCCCGTCCGGCCGCGCTGGCGCGGCGGCGGCTCGGACCGGACGACGTTGCGCCGCGTGCGGGCCGAATCTGGTTGCGCATCACCGGGTACGACGAGCCATCCCGGCGACCGGCGTTCGGTGACGACGCCGCGGTAGCCGGCGGGCTGGTCGGTAGCAGCACCGAAGGACCGGTGTTCTGCGCGGACGCCATCGCCGATCCGCTGACGGGGCTGGAGGCGACCTTGGCGGTGGCCGAATCGGTGAGCCGCGGTGGCGGCGAATTGATCCACGTGTCGATGGCCGGCGTCGCCGGAACCTACGCGGCGCTGGCGAATGAGGCGTCGGTGCCGGATGGCCCGGATATCCCGGCCCCGCCACCGCAGGCGCCACCCGCGTCCGGTCCGGCGCCCGGGCTTGGCGCGGATAACGACGCCGTGCGCCGCCTGGTCTCCGAAAGACGCTGCCCGTCATGCTGATTCAACAAGCCACCTTGCTGGACGGGACGACCACCGACATCCGGGTCGGCGCGCGGATCGAGGAGGTGCAGGACGGCCTGGTTGCCAGGCCCGGGGAGGGTGTGCTCTACGCCGGCGGCGGAACCGTCCTGCCCGGGCTTCATGACCACCACGTGCACCTGCGCTCGGCGGCTTCCGCGCTGGATTCGTTTTTCGTCGGGCCTCCCGGGGTTAGCACCAAAGCTCAACTCACACAATTACTCTCGAACGCCACGCCGGGTCCCGACGGGTGGATTCGCGCCGTCGGTTATCACGAGTCGGTGGCCGGTGAGCTGGACCGGACCGCTCTTGACGCCCTGGTGCCCGACATTCCGGTGCGCATCCAGCACCGCAGCGGTGCGCTGTGGATTCTCAACTCCGCCGCACTGGGCCGGGCCGGCTTGGCGGAACATCCCGACGGGCGCCTGCGCAGCGCCGACCGACGCTGGTCGGACGCGTTGCAGCGGCGCGAAACCGACCTGGCGGAACTGAGCCGCCGAATCACCGCAACCGGCGTCACGGGCGTCAGCGACGCCACCCCCGACCTCGACGCCGGCGACATGGTCTCGTTGTTGGTGGCGCACCGTCGCGGCGAGTTTCGGCCGCGCCCGAATTTCCTGTCACCGGGCAAGAAAATCCTGCACGATGATCGTCTCGACCTGGACTCCCTGACGGAATGGATTGCCGATCACCACGGCGCCGGCCGACCAATCGCCGTGCACTGCGTGACCGCCGCCCAGCTGGTGGTTACCATCGCGGCCCTGCGCGCCGCCGGGAGCCATCCGCGCGATCGCATCGAGCATGCCGCCGTGGTGCCAGACGACAATCTGACCGACCTCGCCGAGCTCGGGGTCACGGTGGTGACACAGCCCAACTTCGTCGCCGAGCGCGGCGATCAGTACCTCGCCGAGGTCCCCGCGGCCGAGCACGCTCAGCTATGGCGGGTCGCGTCCCTGCTGAAAGCCAATGTCCGCGTGGGTTTTTCCACCGACATGCCGTTCGGCCACGGCGACCCGTGGACGGCGATGCGCGCCGCCGTCCACCGCACCACACCGAGCGGCGCCGTTCTCAATGCGAACGAATGTGTTTCGGCGCTAACGGCTTTGACGATGTTTCTGGGCCGGTCGGATCAGCCGGGCCGGGCGCGGGCCGTCGAAACCGGAGAACCGGGCGACCTCTGTGTGCTGACCGAGCCACCGGCGACGGCGCTGGCCGAGCTGGACGCCGGCATGGTTGCCGCGACGGTCATCGGCGGCGAGCTCGTGTACTTCGCGATGTGACCGGCGATCAACCCGCCGGGGCGAGCGCAGCGCGCAAACTCTCGCATTGGCTGTCGAAAAACCGCCGCGACACTTGAGCTTTCGGCGCCACCGTGTCAAAGCCGTGGAAGGCGCCCGGCACGACTTCGACGTGGCAGGGCACCCCGGCCTTTCGCAGGCCTTCGGCGTAGGCCAGATCCTCGTCGTGAAACAGGTCGTGGCTGCCGACGCCGATCCACGCCGGCGGTAGTCCGCTCAGGTCGTCGCGGCGCCCGGGGACGGCGACCTGCGGGTCGGCGTCGCGGAGGTATGCCGTCCAGCCGAAGTGATTGCTGCGCGTGTTCCACAGCCGATAGTTCGGGTTTTCGGCGGTTGCGGAACTGCGGTCGTCCAGCATCGGGTACGCCAGCACCTGAAACGTCGGGGTGACCTCACCGCGGTCCCGTGCCAGCAGGGCGAGCGCCGCCGCGAGGCCGCCCCCGGCGCTGGCGCCGCCGATCGCCACCCGGCCCGGGTCCACCGAGGGCAGGCCGGCCAACCAGGTCAGCCCCGAATAACAGTCTTCCAGCGGCGCCGGATATGGATGTTCGGGCGCCAGCCGGTACTCCAGCGACGCGACGGTGATGCCCAACCTTCGGCTGAACCGGCGGCATAGCGGGTCGTCCTGTTGTGCGTTGCCGATCACGTATCCGCCGCCGTGGATCCACAGTAGCGCGGGCCTGGGTTCGGTGATGCCGACGGGCCGGAACAGCCGCACCCCGGCTCCCGATCCCAGGGTGAGTACATCGACATCGTCGGGTGCGTGGCCTTCCCGCAGCGCCTGCAATAGCCGCACTATCGGCAAAGTCCGGGGGCCGATCAATTGCCGCGGAGCGATGCGGGCGATCCGGCGCAAATCGGGGTGAACGTCGTCGTTCGGCACCGGTTCAGTATGTCCGATGCCCGATCGCCACCGGCGAGCGAACCATTCCGCCCCGTGGCTACGTGGTTAGTGGAAGGCTTTGGATTAGCCGCGCGAAGATCGGGGTATCGATGGGAATGCTGGCGAACGCGCTGGACGCCAGCACGCTGGCGTTTGCTGGTTCGTCGCAACGTCCCCCGCTGGGACCGAGCGCGTCCGGGCCGCCTGGTCGGGCACAACGCGAGGGACGTGACATGCTGGGGCATCTCTACGATCGGGCGCTCGGCGGCGAACGATGTTGGATCCGTCATGAGGACGGCGAGGTTCGGCCGCTGCCGGCGCACCGCTGGTTGGGCGTTCGACGCCCCCAGGGTGACGCTTCCGACGAGGTCTTCGACGAAGCGGTCACGCAGATGTGTACCGCTCCGACGATCGAGCTGGGATGCGGACCCGGGCGATTGGTCGCGAGGCTGATTCAGCGGGGGATACCCGCGCTTGGCATCGATCGCTCTGCGACGGCGATCCGCCTGGCGGGCCGCGGCGGTGCGCCCGCACTGCTGGGCGACGTGTTCGAGCCGCTGCCCGGAACGGGTCGTTGGCAGACGGTTCTGCTGGTCGACGGCAACGTCGGCCTCGGCGGCGACCCGCGCCGGATTCTGGGGCGCGCCGCCGAGCTGCTGGCCCGCGGCGGGCGTTGCGTTGCCGAGTTCGACGCCGAAGCCATCGGTATCCGGGCGCGATGGGTGCGGCTGGAGTCGGCCCACGATGTCGGCCCCTGGTTCCGATGGGCGTCGGTGGGTGTGGACAGCGCGGCGGCGCTGGCCACGCAGGTGGGCCTGACGCTGACCGATCTCCGCCTCATCGGCGGCCGGGTGATCGCGGGCCTGGTGGCGGTGTGAGCGCCAAGCCGGGGCGGCGGCTGGTCCCGTTTCGAAGCCCGCTGCGTGGCCCGTGGCTAACTTCGGTGTTCGGGCTGGCGCTGTTGGTCGCCGTGCCGATCGTCATCATCACCGGGCTGCTGTCCTACGTTGCCTACGCGCCGCAATTCGGCCAGGCGATTCCCTCCGACGTCGGCTGGCTGCGCCTGCCGGCCTTCACCTGGCCGAGCCGTCCGTCGTGGTTGTACCGGCTGACCCAGGGTCTGCACGTGGGTCTGGGTCTGGTGATCATCCCGGTCGTACTGGCCAAGCTGTGGTCGGTGATCCCGCGGCTGTTCGTGTGGCCGCCGGCCCGTTCGATTGCCCAGCTGTTGGAGCGGGTGTCGTTGTTGATGCTGGTCGGCGGGGTGTTGTTCGAGATCGTCACAGGTGTGCTCAACATCCAGTACGACTACATCTTCGGGTTCAGCTTCTATGACGCCCACTACTTCGGGGCGTGGGTCTTCATCGCCGGCTTTCTCATGCACATCACGCTCAAGATTCCGCGGATGGTCACCGGGTTGCGGTCGCTGTCGCTGCGAGAGGTATTGCGCACCAATGTGACTGACACCCGCCCGGAGCCGCCCGACCCCGACGGGCTGGTGGCGGCCGAGCCGAGCCGACCGACGATGAGCCGCCGGGGAGCCCTGGCATTTGTCGGCTCCGGCGCGCTGTTCGTCGCGGTGCTCACCGCCGGGCAGAGCATCGGCGGGTCCGCGCGGGGCGTCGCCCTCCTGCTGCCCCGGGGGCGCGGCCACGATTTCCCAGTCAACAAGACCGCCGTCGCCGCGGGGATCAGCTTGCAAAGTGTCGGCGCGAGTTGGTCGTTGACGCTGCGGGGCGGGGCCGCGGACGTGGTGCTGGACCGCGCCGCGCTGGTCGCCTTGCCGCAATTCACCGCGCGGCTGCCGATCGCCTGCGTCGAGGGCTGGTCGACCGTGCAGACCTGGAGCGGGGTGCGGCTGGCGGAGTTGGCCCGGATCGCGGGCGTTCCCGCGCCGCGGGCGGCGCGTGTCGTATCGCTGCAGCGGGGCGGCGCATTCGGCGCAGCGACATTGCAGGCCAACCAGATTGGTGATCGCGACGCCCTGCTGGCGCTGCGGGTCAACGGGGCGGACCTGTCGTTGGACCACGGATACCCGGCGCGGATCATCGTTCCGGCGCTGCCCGGCGTGCACAACACCAAA
>NZ_JBKQOI010000151.1:0-5037 GCF_052145595.1 Mycobacterium sp.
GGTGGCCAGATAAAAGTCCCCACCCCGTGTTCGTCGTGTCGATCAGGAACTGCGGGCCCCGGTGGTGACGGTGAAGGTGCCAACCACTCATCGCCACCACCGGGGAGTTCCATTGAAGTCTGCGAGGGACCGCATGGACATCATTTCTGCCTATCAACAACTCGGGTCATTCCGAGGCGCCGCCGAGCTGTGCGGCACCACCCACAAGACCGTCAAACGGGTCGTGGAGAAGTTCGAAGCCGGCGAGACCGCACCACCGCGGGCTGAGCGGGCCCGTAACTACGATGCGGTGGCCGAGCTGGTCGCCGAACGCGTCGCGAAGTCGGCGGGCCGGATGTCGGCGAAGCGGATGTTGCCGATCGCTCGCGCTGCTGGCTATGAGGGTTCGGAGCGTAACTTCCGCCGGTTGGTTGCGGTGTCGAAGACATTGTGGCGCAGCGAGAATCACCGGGGCCGCCGCCCGGCGGTGTGGTCGCCGGGTGAGTATCTGGTGATCGACTGGGCCGAAGCCGCGCCCGGGCTGTTCTTATTCTGCGCGGTGCTGGCGTTCTCCCGGTGGCGGTTCGTGGCGTTCGCCACCGATCAACGGGCGTCGACGACACTGGCGCTGATCGCCGAAGCATTGGCTGCGATCGGCGGTGTCCCGGCCCGGGTGCTGGCCGACCGGATGGCGTGTTTGAAGGGCGGCGTAGTGGCGAATGTGGTGATTCCTACGGCCGAATATGTCCGGTTGGCGAGCCATTACGGGTTCGCACCGGATTTCTGCCATGCATCCGATCCCGAATCGAAGGGCATCGTGGAGAACTTGTGCGGCTACGCTCAACGCGATCTGGCGGTGCCACTGCTCACCGACGCTGCCATCACCGGGACACCGGTTGACGTGCGGGCCGCCAACGCCGCGGCCAGGGCGTGGTGCGTCGAGGTCAATGCCGCGGTCCATTCGGAGATCATGGCGGTGCCCGACGAGCGGCTGCTCATCGAACGTGAACTCCTGCAACCATTGCCGTCGCTGCGTCTGCAGATCGGGGCGCCCTCGGTGCTGCGTAAGGTCGACCGGCTGTCCTGCATCCGGTATGCCTCGGCCCGCTACTCGGTGCCCACCCGGCTGATCGGAGCCAGGGTGGCCGTGGTGGTCGATCACGGGGCGGTCTGCCTCGTCGAGCCCACGACCGGGATGATCGTGGCTGAGCACGAACTGGGTGCCCCGGGCACCGCGTCGATCAGCGATGCCCACTACGACGGGCCACGACCGGCGCCCAACCGCGGGCCACGCCCGAAAACGACCATCGAGAAGCAGTTCTGCGACCTCGGTGCCGACGCCCAAGCGTTCCTGGTCGGGGCCGCCGCGATCGGCAACACCCGCCTGGGTTCTGAGCTGGAGATCCTGCTGGCACTGGGCGCTGCCCATGGTGAACAGGCATTGGTGGCGGCGTTGCGCCGGGCGCTGGCGTTCCGGCGGTTCCGTGCGACCGATGTCCGCTCGATCCTGGCCGCCGGGGCGGGAACACCCCAGCCCCGCCCCGCTGGGGATGCGTTGATCCTCGACCTGCCGGTCGCCCCGACGCGTTCGTTGGATGCCTACAAGGTCACCCCGGCCGCCGATGGTGGTGTGAGTTCATGACAACCACATCGGCCAAGGCAACCAAACCCGTTGCACCGCTCTCTGTTCCAGAACTGGCTGCCGATCTCGACGCCGGGTTGCGTCGGCTCAAGCTCGCAGCGATCCGGCGCACCGCACCCGAGGTCCTGCAGACGGCCAAGACCCAACGCTGGACCCCCGAAGAGGTGCTGCGGACCCTGGTCGAAACCGAACTAGCCGCCCGCGATGCCTCCAACGTCGTCAACCGGCTCAAGACCGCCGGGTTCCCAGTCGCCAAAACGTTGGAGTCGTTCGACGTGGCCGCCTCCTCAATTCAGCCGAAGGTGTTCGCCTACCTGTCCAGCCTGGAATGGGTTCGCGCACAATCCAACCTGGCGATTATCGGACCGGCCGGGACCGGGAAATCCCACACCCTGATCGGTCTCGGGATCGCCGCCATCCACGCCGGGCACAAGGCCCGCTACTTCACCGCCGCCGACCTCGTCGAAACCCTCTACCGAGGCCTTGCCGACAACACCGTCGGCAAGATCATCGAATCCCTGCTGCGCGTCGACCTGATCATCCTCGACGAACTCGGCTTCGCCCCGCTCGACGACACCGCGACCCAACTGCTGTTCCGTCTCGTCGCCGGCGCCTACGAACGCCGCTCCCTGGCCATCGCCTCGCACTGGCCCTTCGAACAATGGGGCCGATTCCTGCCCGAACAGACCACCGCCGTCAGCATCCTGGACCGACTCCTGCACCACGCCACCGTCGTCATCACCAGCGGAACGCAAAGCTGCAATTGACGGTGGTGCTGGCTCCGCTGGAAGCGGTTCCGGAGCTGTATCTGCATCCTGAACACCGTCGGCGGCGCTGGCGCCCGGCCCTGCGGACTGAGTTCGATGTCTAGTAATTACCACCGCATATCTAGCGTTGATCGCCGCATCATTCACCGTATATTCGGTTACTGCGGCTATCTAGCAGCCGCTGCGAGAATTGAACGTCGACGCGCGGCGGTAAATGATAGACGGCGAGTGCGTGGTGGCCTAGGCTCCCGGGTGGGAGGTGAGACCGGTGAGCGACACGACACGACTTCGGGCGTTGACCGAGGCGGGGTTGGTGCATCCGAATCCCGACGCGGTTTTCGCGCCGTTGTTCACCGCCGGGCCAGGTTTTTTTCTGGCCGCCGACAAAGTGCAGGTGAAATACGAGATGCTGCGAGCGCGTCTAGTCGAGGGTGTTCCCGTGGCCGAAGCTGCTGCGGCACACGGCTATTCACGAGCAGCGTTTTATCTGGTGGCGGCGGCGTTCGAGCAGTCGGGCATGGCGGGGCTAGTCGACGAGCGGCGCGGCCGTCGTGGCCCGGTCAAGCTGCGCCCCGAGATCGTGGAGTTCATCCGCGCCGACACCGGCTCGGGGGCCCAGATCGCCGAGCAGGTGGCCGACCGGTTCGGAGTGCGGTTACACCGGCGCACCGTCGAGCGGGTCCGCGGGCGGTGAGCGCCCGGTCGTTCTGGCCGCCGGTCGAGGCGGCACAGGTCGACTACGAAACGCTGCGCGCGCATGTGCTTGAGCTCACCGGGCTGCCCCCTGGTCTGGCCGCGGCCCGGTTTGCCCGTCGCGGCCTGGCCGGGTTGATCGCGTGGCCGAGCGCCGAGCCGGTGTTCGTCGCCGAACTGCTCGCCGCCACCCGGCCGGCATGGACACCGCACAACGATCCGCGGGTGGCAGCGCTGGCGGCGGGTTATCAGTTCCTGCTCGACGCCGCCGCACGCGTGGATTCGGTTGCCGCACTGGCACTACCGGGAAGAGGCCTGCGGTGAGGGCGGCGCTGTATGCGCGGGTGTCCACCGAGCGCCAAGCCGACCGCGGCACCATCGGCTCACAGCTGCAGCTGCTGCGCGAACACATCGCCGCCGCCGGTGACGAGCTGGTCGGCCAGTACGTCGACGACGGGTATTCCGGCGCCCGATTGGACCGGCCCGGACTGGACGCGTTGCGCGATGCCGCCGAGGCCGGGCTCATCCAACGAGTGTGGTGCCTGTCGCCCGACCGGCTCGCCCGCGCCTACGCCTACCAGGTGCTGGTGCTCGACGAGCTGGACCGCTTCGGGGTCATCGTCGCCTTCACCGACTCCCCGGGGCTGGCCGCCGACGACCCGCAATCGGTACTGCTCACCCAGGTCCAGGGCGTAATCGCCGAATACGAGAAAGCCAAGATCGCCGAACGCTACCGGCGCGGCAAACTGTTTCGGGCCCGCGCCGGCGAGATCGTCACCTGGAAAGCCTCCTACGGCTACCGTCGCATCCCCCGCAGCACCGCCACCGGCCAAGCACACCACGAGATCTACGAGCCCGAGGCCGCCGTGGTGCGGCGGATCTTCACCGACCGCGCCGCCGGCATCACCGTGCGCGAGATCTGCCGACGCCTCAACGCCGACGCGATACCGTCACCCACCGGCAAACCCACCTGGGGCCACTCCACCCTGTGCCGGCTGCTGCGCAACGAGGCCTACATCGGCCGGGTCTACTACAACCGCACCGAATCGGTGCCCGACCGACGCCCCACCCGACACCACCGGCAGGTCTGGCGCAACCGGGACGAATGGATCCCCATCGACTGCCCACGCATCGTCTCTGACGAGCTGTTCCAAGCCGCCGGGCGAGTCGCCACCGACAACACCAAGTGGAGCCCCCGTCGCGCCGAACCCGGCCAATGGCTGCTCAAAGGACTTGTCAAATGCGGTGTTTGCGGTGTCGGCACCAACTGCCACAAGATGCGCGGCCGCAACGGTACCTGGCACCGCTACTACCACTGCCGCAACCACGACCCCATCCGCGCCGGCGGCGAATCCCGCCGCTGTCCCGAACGCAACATCCGCGCCGACGCGCTCGACAGCTTCGTGTTCGACCAGATACGCGCCGCGATCACCCACCCGGACCGGCTGCTGGCCGGCGAACAGGCCGTCACCCTGGCAACCCCGATCCCCGACGACGAACTGCTCGCCGCTGAACTGACCCGGCTGGACCGCAAGATCGAGGCCGCCGACACCGAACGGCGCCGCCTCATCGACCTCTACCAGGGCGGGTTCATCGAACTCCCCGAAATGCAGCGCCGCGCCACCGAAGTCTCCTCCCGTCGAAAAGAGCTAGAGCATAAGCGAACCAGCCTTGCCGATGAACGAACCGCGCTTGCCCGTGACAACCAGCTCCGCCGCCGCGTGCACGACTTCGCCGCCCGCATCCACGCCGTCATCGACACCCTCGACAACATCCAAAAACAGCAACTGCTGCGCCTACTCATCGAAGACGTCCGCGTCACCGGCTGGCACGTCAAGATCCGGCTGCGCATCGCACTCGACCCGCCACCACCGGACCCGACCGGCCCACCAAACCCAAAAGGCGAACCGACACCACACCTGCGCCCAGTGTCAAGTCAAGACGGTTTGCGTTCCG
>NZ_JBKQOI010000152.1:0-4345 GCF_052145595.1 Mycobacterium sp.
GGCGGACATCGGCCGCGGTCACGGTGACCAGGTCCTCGACGCCGCAACCCAAGATATCGCACAGTGCGGCGATCATTTGAAGCGAAACCCGTTCGGGGCGTTGATGAACCACGCGATACACCTGTGGCCGTGAAAGCTCGATCCCGCGTTCGGCAAGGAGGGGAATCAGATCGGTACTGTTGTGCATCCCACGAGCGGCCATCAGCTCGGCCAACCTCCAGGTGTAGTCGACTCGCCGTTTCATCAGCTTTCCTCCCCCAACGACAGCGCGGTGTTGATGGTGGTGTCCAACACCCGGCGCAACGTGCTGACCCGGTAGTCGCTGGACACGCAGGTATACAGCGACGTCGTGCTGGCATGGTCGTGACCCATCTGGTCCTGGACGAACCGGGCATCCCAGCCGTCTTCGATCAAATGGGTGGCATACGAGCGGCGCAGCGAGTGCAGATCTAATCCGTCTGGCAACTCCAGATCCCGGCAATACCGCCGGAACCGGCGCAACAGCGTGTTCTCGGCGACCAACGCGCCTCGCTCGCTGGGGAACAAATCAAGCCCATCGGTCATAGCCGGCTGGCCGTGGGCAAGCCAGTCGGTGATCACCTCAGGAGTCCACTTGAAGACCGTCAGGACGCCGCGCCGCTTGGGTGGGGATCCCTTCTTGGCCTTGCCGAAGCGGACCTGAACAACGCCGTAACCGCCGAACTCCCGGGCGTGGGCATTGCGGGAGAAATCCACGGTCTGCAGATGGCGCAGTTCGTTAAACCGCAGGCCGTAGGAGTAGGCGAGCTTGAACATCGTCGCATCCCGGTAGGCCGGCAGCCATCCCTTACGCGCCGAGGCCGCGATCAGCGACACCTGGTCGTCGGCATGGTCGAAGAAATCCTGCAGCTCTCGTTTGGTAAACGCGCGCTTGGTCGGGGACTGCTCGTTGTCCTGCACGTGGACCGCGGTGTTCCAATCGAAAAACACCTGAGCGGGATGCGTGCCGAATCGCTGTTCGCACACCCGATCCCACCCGTAATCGGGATCGCTGACATAAGAACAGAACAACCGCAACGCATTCTGGTAACGACGCACAGTCGACTGCTTGCATCTTTTGACCGACCGCAGATCGCCGAAGAACTCCTCCACCAAGGCCGGCGTCCACATCCACGGGAACTCATTGGTGTGCTCGACGAAACGCTCGACCAGCCGGATTCGTCCCGCAATCGTGTCATGGCCCAGGTTGCGGCACATTTGCTGATTGCGCCATCCCTCGAGCATCTCATCAACGGTCTGCGCCTCCGGATGCAGCAGCGGAACCGACCCAACGACGTGCACGCGGCCACTCTTGTCGAGGGGCAAATCAGCCTCCTACCCGGTCTCATCGGATGCATCATTGAATCATTCACTGAATCAATACCACATCGCTGCAGCTAGACGCGTCACGTTCAGGACACTTCGGGCCGGCGTGTCGGCGAACCGAGCCATACCGACAGCCTCCGCCCACGTCGCCGCGTCCCAAAACGGTCATTTATCAGGGCTTCTCGGCCGCAACGGCGCCAGCCGGATGGCCGACCGTCAGTCACGACAGTGATTCATCTGATGAAAACGGCGAGGTTTTTCATGGATAATTACCATTATCCATCAGTAATGCCACGGGAAGTACTGGCGGACATCCTGATTGGGTACAGAGTTCCATTCCATAGAAACGTCACGATGACGTATTGAGTTCATGCCAGCCCCGCCAAGACTGATCGCGGCCGTGGATCTGAGTGTCGCGCCGGTGACTGGTTCATCCGTCGGGTGCGGGCGCCGGTCGGTGCGCTGGGCGCCGGGGACCTGTCGTTGGGGTGCTGTTGCCGAGCTGTCCCCGCGGAGCGCAGTGTGGGGCCGCCGACTCTCATGTTTACCCGGATTCTGGCCGGAATCGGACAGCTCTCATGTTTTCCCGGACTACTCACCATTTCGCGGATAGGACACCAAGTGAAAACCGGTGTTGCGCAGGAGCAGCCGTCAGGAGCTGAAATGTCACTGTGACGTATCAGAATGGTGCCAGGCGAATCATTGGCGGCGATAGACATGTGCGCGGTGCTCGATGCGGCCGATGTAGAGCACCCGGTCGTCCTCGAGTGTGCGAAACGTGACACGGTAATCGCCGCGGCGCGCCACCCGCCATCCTGCGAACTCGAACCGCAGCGGCTTGGACAGCCGGTACGGGTCGGCCGGCAAGGTGGCGGTGACGAATTCGGCGATCGCCGCGGCGATCTTGTGTGGCAGTCGATCGAGCGCACGGACAGCTGTTGGCGACAGCTGGACAGACCAGGGTGCATCCCGGCCTGTCACTTCAGCCCGTAGCGATTGCGAATCTCCTCGCCGCTCACGGTGTTGCCGACGGCGTAGTCGGCGTCGGCTTGCGCGAGCTCCTCGGCGATACCCGGGGTCCGCAGCGCGTGCAGCGTCTCGTTGAGCGAATCAAGATCGTCGGCGGACATGATGACCGCAGCGACGCGACCGTGCCGGGTGATCTGAATGATCTCGTGGGTGGTGTCGGCTTCGTCGACCAGCGCGGAAAGCTTGTCCTTGGCCTCCGTCAGCGGTACCGTCTTCATACGTTCAATATAGCCAGTGTTATAGCCGCTCCATAACCCAATTTCTAGCCGATAAGCGACATTATGTCAACTGAAAACCCGTCGTTTTGCATCAGATGAATCAACTCGGAACTCAAGGTCCATAAGCGTGTGCTTGGTCTGTTCGACGTGCCAGTGCTGCTGCGTAATGATGGCGGTTTGCGTGTTCGTGGTCAGGCTTGCACGAGTAGGCGGATCGCCAGCCGATCTACGGCTTGGTCGATCCGGTCTTGGCTTTGTAGTTCGATGGCGACGAGCGCGCGGGTCAGCTGGTAGTCGATCCGGTCTGGCGTGGTGTGGATGTTCATTTCAAGGCTCCGATCTTTTCGCGTCCCTCGTTGGTATGGACGGTTTATGCTTTCGAATTGATGGCCGCCCAACCGGCATTCATTAGAGATCTTGATCACAAAGCTCCGTTGTGCCGTCCTAGCCACGCCAGCGGTGAGCGCCCCGACGTACTGGCGCTTTGGCAGCGGCTAGGCGTCCCTGAGATAGAGGCCTTACCCCATGGGAGGAACCCGGCGCACCACAGAGGAGGCCACAGTCTGAACGGCCACGATCACATACCCGCGGATGCTGCCGGAAATCACGCTGTG
The DNA here is from genome assembly GCF_052145595.1 of Mycobacterium sp. Classification (GTDB taxonomy): domain Bacteria; phylum Actinomycetota; class Actinomycetes; order Mycobacteriales; family Mycobacteriaceae; genus Mycobacterium. The sequence continues at coordinate 3,206 of NZ_JBKQOI010000152.1, forward strand.
TCGCCGTCAGCGTGCGTTTCGGTGATTTTGGCTTCGAGGTACCACGAGAAGTACCCGTGGTATCTCAGCTGTAGGTCGCGTCGCCGCCAGTCGTGCCCGTCGATCACGCGCCGGCAGGAAGCGGTGTTGCAGCGGCAGGTCATTTGTCCGTCGTAATCGTCGAACAGCGGATGGAGGGGGGACGGGTACTAGAGAAAAATCTGGCAGCGCGGGCTAGCGTAGTGCTACAAATGCTGTCACCGCTGTAACCAGCAGCGGCAGAGTGCCGTCGTCTTCCAGAGAAAAGGAATCCCAACATGAAGACGAGAGTATTGATGGCCGCGGTCGGCGCTGCAGCGGCAGCCTTGGCCGCTGGTGTTATGTGGACCGCACCATCGGCCTCGGCTGGCACCGACTATTGCAATGCGCTTCCCACCCCCCAGCAAGTTCATGAGTGCAACTGCGGCTTCGACTTCGCCCCGGATAGTCAGGAGTTTCATGATTGCCTGTCGGGAAATGCGGTTGCACCCGGTCCCGCGCAACCTTAGTTAGGCCGCCGTGGGAATGTCGAGTTTGCTTCGCCTCTAGGTGCAAAAATATTGCCCGTTGAGCAGACAATTCGACGGTGGTGAGTAGGAACCGGTCAGCACGCCTCTTAGACCACCTGTGGCTGAACCACCGGGTGCAATGATGCGATTCCAATTCGCGGGGGTGAGAACATAGTGCGTGCCAGATTGTGCAAGGGTGCTATTCCACGTGTGCGAGACGGATTCTCCAATCGGCAAGTCGAATTCAAGCTTCCAATCGTTTAGCGGCACCGCGCTCGAGTTGGTGATGGTGAAGTGGGCGATGAAACCGGTCTGCCACGTCGATGTCACCGACAACGTCGCCGTGGCCGCAGCCGCATGAGCTACGGGGGTGATGGCGAGTCCGAGGATGGCAACTATCAATGCCGACACGGTTACGTGAAGCGCTGTGCGCCAGCGCTTCACGTAATTGTCCAGTCCGCCCATAGCAGCCAACACTAAAGCCAAACAGGCGATATCGGCCCTCGCATCGCGGGTAAGCTGCAGTACCTTTGCTCAACTGAAACCGTCATGAAATTTTAGCCTCGATCCACCCTGAACCATGTATCGGCCCGGCCGAACGCGAACTTGCGGA
>NZ_JBKQOI010000153.1:0-2624 GCF_052145595.1 Mycobacterium sp.
ACGCGCGAGTGGCGCTGGCAGTGGAAGCCGTCGGTGGTCCGGGGGTGGCGCGGCTGCTCGAATTGCTGTCCGACGGTGGATGGTTGGTCAGCTATTCCTGGGCCAGGGACGAACCCATGTGGGTCGATACCTCGACACTGGTCGGCAAGCACCTCACCGTTCGCGGATTCTTTGTCGGCGACTTCGACTACCGCGACAAGGTGGTGCCTGTCATTCGTGAGGCGGCACCGCTGGTGGCCGACGGCGCCCTCGTTGTCCCCGTGGCGGGCGTGTACCCCCTGGAGCATATCCAGGACGCGGTGCAGCATCTCCTCCGTGGCGGCAAGATCCTGCTGAAAGTGGCGGGGCGATGAACGCCACGCGAGGCTCATGCGTAGACTCTCTGGGCTGCCGGGGCGGGGCTCCGTGTGTCCTGCTGGTCCCAGGCTGCGAAGCCGCCTAGCCCAAACGCTCGATGATCGTGGCGTTGGCCATCCGGCCGCCCTCACACATCTGCCAGTTGTGCCACGCGCCCGACGGCCTGGCCTTACCCCAATTCGCACCCCCAATTAGCTCGCCATGCCCATCAGTGTCAACGAATAAACGTGCAGCTCAGCGAGTGCCAGCGAGTACACAAACATGCAGCGCCGCTATCTGGGGGTCAAGTGGTCGCAGGTTCAAATCCTGTCAGCCCGACCAAGAGAAGTAGGTCTTGACCTGCGATGATGTCGATATTCAGCCGTGACGGTTGCGTGAGGTGCAAACCGCCCTGGGGACCACAGGCGGTGCTGGCGGCGCGCTCGCTGGACTCGTGCAGGGGAGTTTCTGCCAGTTCGACCACACGCCATGCACGCCATGCGCGCCTGTGCACGTTATGCGGCTCGGCTGAGGGCGCTGTCCTTGTGCCGAAATTGACCGCTGGTCAAGTGGGGTGGCGCGCAGTTCTATCGGATCATTTTGCGCGGGTCGGGGAAGCCCATCTTGATGTAGCCGGGAGCTCGTTTCTTCAGCGATGAGGCGATAACGGGGGTGCGCTCGTCGTGGTAATCGTGCACGGTTGCGGTTGTCTTTGAGTGGTAGGGCCGGGTGACGCGGCCGATGTATTGGACGAGCCGGTTCTTGAAGGTGATAGGCGCGGCCAGGAACAGTGTGTCGAGGGCTGGGCAGTCGAAGCCTTCCCCGATGAATGAGCTGGTGCCGACGATCAGGAGTGGATCTGAGTCGGGCGTGTGGTTTGCAAGTTGTTCGGCGATTTGGCGGCGTTCACGAGCCTTCATGCCGCCGCTGAGGACGGTGACGGTTTTTCCCGCGGTCCGTAGCCGGTCGGTGATCGCGTTGAGGTGATCGACCCATGTGGTGAGCACCAGGATGTTGGCGCCGGTTTCGGCGGCGGTCAGGACATCGGCCACGATTTGGTCGAGTCGTGCGTGATCGGCGACAAGGGCTCGATAGATTTCGGCCATTCCACCGGGTGCGGTGGGATCGGCCTCGCCGCGGTATTCGAATTCGGTCGGGTGCAGGTGCAGAACCGGGTGGGGCGTCAGTAGGTCGGAGCTGTCGACCGGGAGTTGTCCAGTACTCGGCTGGTCGATCGCTACGTGGTGTGATCCGAGTTGGTGATAGATCAGGTCTTCGAGCCCGTCGCGGCGTTCCGGAGTCGCGGTCAGGCCGAGCCAGTAGCGCGCGGCTATGCGGCTCAGGACGCCGAAGAATGCGCTCGCGGCGACGTGGTGGCATTCGTCCACGATGACGAATCCGTAGTTGGCGGTGATGTCATCGACGTTGTCGCGACGGGCAAGTGTTGGCAGTAACGCGATGTCGAGGATGCCTGTGGTTTTAGATCGTCCGCCGCCGATTTGACCACACGCGAAACTCAGGTGGCTGCTGATCCGGTCGCGCCATTGGTCGGCCAGGGCTTTGCGATCGACAATGACCAGAGTGGATGTGGACCGCGATTCGATTGCCGCGCAGGCGATCACCGTCTTTCCGGTACCCGGTGGCGCGACAAGGACACTGGTGTCTTGTTCAAGGAGTTGGCGCAGTGCGCTGGTCTGCACGGTGCGCAACGGCGTCCTGCAGCTGAACTCGTGGTGTTCGCCGGTGATGCGCTTGTCATCTACGCGTAGTGTGCTGTCGGCCGATTCGACGAGTTCGGTCAGCAGCGGATGGAGTCCGCGGGGCAGGACGAGATCACCTTCAGCTGTTTCGTCGTAGCTGTAGAGGAACCGCGGTGTGTCCCAAGTGCTGCGGCGAGCGCGTTGGCGCGCATCGAACTCGGGGTTGCGTATCGATGCGGCGTGTTTGACCGCCGAGATCATGGCTGGGCCAAGATCGTTGGCGGTCAGGGTGAGTCGGGATGTGAACTCTGCGCGGATGATTGCCGCAGGCCGCGGAATGATGCGTGACGACGTCGGCAGCTGCAGACGCCGGACGTTGTGGCCGATCTGCGGGTCGGGAAGTTGACGCGCCAACGCGATCACGTCTTTGGTGGACAATCTGGCAATGCTTGACAGGTATGCCCACTGATCCTCGTATGGCTCAAGGGTAGCGGGATCGAGGAAGACGGTGGTGCCGTGTTGACGACGCTTGCCGTTCATCGGCGCCGCGATGAGATTGCCCACCCCACGCCCGGTGTGCACATCCTG
>NZ_JBKQOI010000154.1:0-5351 GCF_052145595.1 Mycobacterium sp.
GGAGTCGGTGCGCGGCGATAGCGGTCCCGGATGAGGGCACGGAGCAGCTTGTCGTCATCATCGAAGTCAAGAAGCGGGGCGAGTCCCACGAGGAGGCAGCGGACAAGCTCGCCGTCGTCAAGCGTGAAGTCACCTCGGCGATCTCCAACTCGCACGGTCTTAGCGTCGCGGATCTGGTTCTGGTGCCGCCTGGTTCGATACCGATCACTACAAGTGGCAAGGTCAGGCGAGCGGCGTGTGTCGAGCAGTACCGGCACGGTCAGTTCGTCCGCCTGGGCGCTTAGGCGGCCCTGGGATGTCTAGCGTCGCCGGCGAAAAGGGCGCCGAGTCGACACCTGGTCTTGGCAGGGAGCGGTAGATGACGGCGTCCGGGTGTGTCTCAAAATGCTCGGCCAAACTTGTCTCGAGCTTGCTGATTTGGTGGTTCAGCTCGGCGATGATGCCCACGGTGGCGCGGGTAGCGGCGGCGAACGCCGCGGTGACCTGGGCCGGCGCGGCCGGCTGCTCGGACCGTAGCGGGGCTTGGATTTGTCGGGCAAGGGCGACGATATTGCGTTGGCGCCCATCGCGTTTGAGCGCAGACTGGAGCGCCGGCAGGCTCAACCGCGCGGCCTGCTCGGGGGTGGGGGCGCGATCCGACACACTCAAGGCATCGCCGTGGGCGAGATCCTCGAAGGCCTCCAGCGCGGCCGGGTAGTACTCGCGCAACGCGCTGCGCAGCTGTTGGGCTGCCGGTTACGCGCACAGATCAGGCTCTGGTGTGTCCGGGCCAGTACTGTGATTGCCTCGGCATCAGCGCTGTCGCCGGCGATCGGGCGACGGTTGTGTCGGCCGGTGCGCACCAGATCGGCCAGCAGTTTGACATCGCTGGCATCCGATTTGGCCCCTGACATGTGGTGGCGCTCGTGGTAGCGGGCTACCGCAACGGATTGACCGCGGCGTTTCGGCGTTGAGCGGATGGGCGGTAGCAGTTCTGCTTGGTTAATCCGACGGAGCAGAACATCCTCAGCCAGATCATCCTCGATGCCGATGCCCTCTGAGCGAACGCACGGCGGATGGTCTATGAGTGCGTTGGGTGGGTCGCGTCCTAAAGCCGGTGTAAATGGGGCCGGGCATAGGTTCTGCTTCGAGACCTACCAAGTCATCGAAGAAAGGACCTATGCCCGTGCCTGCACGAGTATCGCCGACTGATCGTGTTCGCGCCAAGATCGACGAGCTGTTCGCCTCGGATCGTGAGCTGCCCGAGATTCTGGAGGAGGTGGCCCGGCTCGGCGCGCAGTTGCTGATGCAGGCCGCGTTGGAGGCCGAGGTGACCGAGTTCCTCGGCCGTGACCGCTACCAACGCACCGCGGCTGCGCCGGATGCGCAGCCCGGGGCGCGCAATGGCTATCGGCCGGTGTCGGTCAAGACCACCGCTGGCCCCGTCACCCTGGAGCGGCCCAAGCTGCGCGGCACGACCGCCGCGTTCGCCTCACGCCTGTTCGGCAAGCACGTCACCAAGACCAACGCGCTGGAATCGCTGGTGATCGCCTCGTTCGTGCGCGGACTGTCGGTGCGTGATGTCGAGGCCACCCTCGCCGATGCGCTGGGGGATCAGGCCGCGATCTCGAAATCGACTGTCTCGCAGGTATGCCAAGCGATAAAAACCGAGTACAACACCTGGGCGCGGCGCCCCCTGGGCGATGTCGTGCTCGATTACCTGTTCCTGGATGCCTCCTTCTTCCGGATGCATCCCGGCTCGCCGGCCGAGCCGATCCTGGCCGCGTGGGGCGTCACCACCGCCGGCAAGCCCGTCTTCGTTGGCCTGGCCCCCGGCGTGGTGGAGTCGACCGAGGCCTGGGCCGATTTCCTGACCGATCTCACCGGCCGTGGGCTAGCGTGCCCGCTGCTGGTCGTCTCCGACGGTGCCCGCGGCCTGATCGCCGCGATCGAGCAGGTCTTCCCGACCGCGCTGCGGCAACGCTGCCTGATCCACCGGTTACGCAACGTGCTGGCCAAGATCCCGGCCGGGATGCAGGCCGAGATCCGCGACGGCTACTGGGCCGTGTTCGACACCGAGGACCTCAAAACCGAGCCCGGTCCGCGGCTGGTCGAACTGGTCGACGCCCGGCTGACCGCGTTCGCTACCCGCTACACGACCACCTACCCGGCAGCGATGAAGATCGTGCTGACCGATCGCGAGGGCCTGACCGCCTATCTGCGGTTCCCGCCCGAACATCATCACCGCATCCGCCACTCGAACTTCATCGAACGCACCTTCGGCGAAACCCGCCGCCGCGCAAAGGTTATCGGCCGCTTCCCTGGCGAGACCAGTTGTATCAGCATCGCCTGGGCCGTGCTCGACCGCGCATCCCGCGGCTGGCGCGGACTCACCATGACCCCCGCCGGGCTGCGCCAGCTCCAAGACCTGCGCCGCAGCCTGCTGCAACCACCCCGGCAACTGCGGCCCCAGCACACCCCGGACTCCACTAGCAGCACCACCGAAACCGTCACCGCCACCGCCACCGCCACCGCCACCGCGTAGCATCACTCACCGAAGCCAGAACCTCCGCAGGCCGATTTACACCGGATTCCGGACGCCACCGTTGGGTGCGTCGCCGATACTTTCGGAATCCCGGATGAAATGGGCTGGCAACCGTCTAGTCTGCCGCTATGAGCGAGAGCCGACGCACTGGCGCGAAGCGCGCCGCAGGATCTTGTTTCTTCTATGCGGCGACAGCGCAAATCGATCAACTCCATGCAGCCCTACGCGCCAAGAGTTCACGGTTCAATGCCGCGGCAGTCACTAGCAACCTCGAAACGCTCTTCGAACCGATGTACCGACGGCACCGGGCCGTCCTGCCGCCGGACCATCTTATGGTGGAGCACCGCGCTCCGACGCTGCGCGCGGCATCAAGCGCGGAGTTGTGCTCGTGACCCCCGCCGCGCAGAGCGGGACGGCGGCCCGCCCGATCGCTCTGTTCGTGCTGGGCGTGAACCGGTCCGGAACGTCGGCGCTCACGAGGGTTCTCTCGCTGTGCGGTGGTGCGCTCCCGGCCGGCCTGGTGGGCGCCATGCCGGACAATCCGCTTGGCCATTGGGAGCCGCGCAAAGCCATAGTTCTCAACGAAGCAATCCTGCGCCGCCACGGCAGCACCATGTTCGACCCGACACTGCGCCTGCAGGAGGAAGGTGCGTTCGACGCCGAAGGGAATTCCGCCTGCATCGCCGAGATCCGGGCGTTTCTCACCACGTTGCCGACCGCGCCGCTCGTGGTCATCAAGGACCCGAGGATTACCCTGCTGACCGGCGTGTGGTTCGAGGCTGCGCGTCTGGCCGGATTCGACATCGCCGTCGTGATTGCGGTGCGCCACCCGCAGGAGGTCATCGCGTCAATTGCGGCGCGCATTTCAGCCTCGCCGGAGCTCTCGAGTGCTTTGTGGCTGAAACTCAATCTGGTGGCCGAGAGATACACGCGCGGCTTGCCGCGCGTGTTCGTCGACTACGCCAACCTGCTCGACAACTGGCGCCGGGAAATAGAGCGGATTTCCGCAGCGCTCGCCATCGATCTCAATACCCACGATGAGGGCGCAATCGAGGAGTTTCTCAAACCGCATCTTCACCGCCAGCGACACTGCGGCTCGGTTACAGAGCCCTTCGGCACAGACTGGATTTCCATCGTCTACGAAGCGCTGCACGCGGCCGCGCGGGATGAGCCCTGGGATCAATCTGCGCTGGATCGCGTTTTCGAGGCGTATCGGTCGAGCGAACATGGTTTCCGGACGGTGTTCCAGGATTTCCGCCGCTTGCACAAGCTTAACCGGCTCATCCGGCCGTCCATCATGAAGCTGAACTTCGAGGTCCTCGCAATGGCTCACCGGCGCAGCGGGACTTGGGCCTAGACTGGCCGGCGGATGCCGAGACGATGATTGGAATGCAGAGACTCACCAGTCTGCAACGTTGCGTTGAGATAGTACTGGCCGACGACATCCCCGGCGATCTGATCGAATGTGGAGTGTGGCGCGGAGGGATTGCATCCTGATGCGCACGGTCCTGGCAGCCTATGGCGGAGCATCCGCGGAGATCGTTGACATAGACGGGAATAGACGCGAGTAGTGTGCTGTAGCGCAAGTAATCAAGACCATTGGGACGCAATGAAGGTCGAAGAGCCGGCAATCCGAGCTTTGTGTGCGAGCTCGGCGTCGCGATTTCAGCTGTGGAGCGAGTTCCTGCGGGCCGCGCGAGTTGAGTCGATGGCCGAGATCGGCGTCTATCGGGGCCGCTTCGCGGCCGAGGTGCTCGCCGCGTGCAGTTCGATCCAGAGGTACTACATGGTGGATCCGTGGAGGCACCTGGACGACTGGAACAAGCCGGCCAACGCAGACGATGCCCGGTTCGCCACCTACCTGGCGGAGACCAAGGCCATAACCGAGTTCGCGGGAGACAAGCGCATCATCCTGCGCGGGACGACAACGGAGGTCCTCGACCAGATCTCGGACGGCAGCCTCGACTTCGTCTACATCGACGGCGACCACACGCTGCGCGGTATCTCCATCGATCTCATCAAGGCCTATCCCAAGGTCCGCGCCGGCGGCTGGATCGGTGGAGACGACTTCACGCACACGGTCTGGCAGCACGGGGCTCGGTTCGAACCGACCCTGGTGTTCCCCTTTGCGGTCTACTTCGCGGAGGCCGTGGGCGCTCGCATCTTCGGCCTGCCTCACCTGCAATTCCTCATTTGCAAGCCAACGGAAACGGGGACAGGCTTCGAGTTCGTCGATCTCACCGAAAGTTACCCTGACACGACTCTCCAGGGTCAGTTCCGGCTCCAGCGCGTCCTCCGCGGCTGGGTCACCGACACGTTCTCGCCCAGGATCTTGGCCGAGAGGCTGCCGAAAAACATGAGGGACACGATCAAGAAGACCCGTCGCGATAGCGCAGGCACTGAGGTGCGGTACTAGCGGCGTTCACCGGTGCCACGCTCGCTGAACTGATTGCGTGCCTTGGACATTCGACTGCTCTTCGATGCGCGCCGACAGTTCCGCGACGGCCGTCGCGAGCTGGTCGATGCGTTGTAGGTGTCGTCGGCATAGGAAGGCGCGGTGCTCGCCGAAGATGCATCTAAGGGGTCAGCCTTTGTGTGCCCACCTGGCCAGGGCGCATTTGATCTAGGCGCCCGGGCTCGTGTCGGAGCTGCTGGGAATTGAGAATCAAACCCGGCTGTTTTGATTCAAAATGCCTGCTAACTAGCCCGAAGTTACGGCAGCTGAAATAGGTGAATCCCGGGGTGACCTGGGGATTGGCTGGTTTCGTGGGGTGGTTGTTCTGGCTACGCGGCGGCGGTGAGCGGTATCGGGGTGTCGAGCAGGTCG
>NZ_JBKQOI010000155.1:0-75181 GCF_052145595.1 Mycobacterium sp.
GGGTCGACTCTCCACGAGGATGATGCCCTTGGCCATTGTGGCCGCCTCTCTTGTGCTACTCGTAGCGCACCGTCACCGAAGCCGTGTCGGGCACGCCCTGGCACGTCAGAATGTAGCCCTCGGCCACCTCGTCATCGTCAAGCGCATCGTTGACCCGCATGGTCACATGGCCTTCCTCGAGCCTGGCCATGCACGTTCCGCAGTTGCCGGCCTCGCAGTTGAACGGCGGGTCCAGGCCCGCGCGTCGCGCGCTTTCCAATAGCGTCTCGCCGGGAACCAGTGGCACCGACACTTTTTTGCGCTCGAGGAAGATCGTCACCGTGCCGGCCGCGGCACCGTTTGATGCGGGATCTGTCACCCGTGCAGTCTCCTCGATGATCGTGGCCAGCGCCGCATACTTGGGTTCCACCATGGCTGCCCTCCCGTACTTGCGTTCTTCATTATAGAGAATACTATTCTCACCAAGCGATAGGATCATCTCAAGACTGTGCAGATGGCGGGTCAGCCCGCCTGCCAGGGAAGGACGGGACGTGACCGAGCCGGCCGCGCTCGTGTTCGAGGAACGGCGGTTCACCCTGCCGCAACTCGAAGCGCTGGCCGGCGGGCTGGCAACCGCGCTGATCAAGAACGGTGTCACCGCGGGTCAGCGGGTCGCCGTCATGGCGTCCAACCGGCCGGAGTTCGTCGCCGTCGTGCAGGCGATCTGGCGGCTGAGTGCCGCGGCGGTGCTCATCAGCCCCGCCTGGAAGCGCGACGAGGTGGACCACGCGCTTGCGCTGACTGACCCGGCTCACGCCGTCGGGGACCACCCGGTGCTGGCCGACCTGATGCCGATGCTGCACCTCGACGAACCGATCGCTCCCGGAGAACCGCCAACCGGCTCGCCGGATCCGCGGGCCGACGCGGTGCTGGTGTTCAGCTCCGGCACCACCGGTCTGCCCAAAGCCGTCCGCCACACCCATGCGGCGCTGGACGAGGCGGTGCGGCAGTGGCGCGACGCGTTGCAGCTGACACGGCGTGACCGGATTCAAGTCGCCACGCCGCCGTCGCACATCCTCGGCCTGCTCAACATCCTCACGGCGCTGCGGACCGGCACCTGGATGCGGCTGCATCCGCGATTCGACATCGACCGGATGCTGCATCACATCGAAAGCGACCGCATCACAGTCGAAATGGCGGTCGCCCCCATCGCGCTGGCCATCGCCTCCCATCCCAGGCTCGAGTCGTACGACCTGTCTTCGCTGCGCTTCATCATGTGGGGAGCGACGCCGGTCAGCGCCAGCGTCGCCGAGACCGTGACCCGCCGGACCGGGGTTGGCTGGGTTCCCGCCTACGGGACCACCGAACTGCCCGTCATCGCATGCAATCCCCTCGAGGGGGCCCGGCTCGACGCAGTCGGGCGTCCGGTGCCCGGTGTGGACCTGCGGGTGGTCTCGCTGGAGACCGGCGAGCCGGTCCGTCCGGGGGAGGTCGGTGAGATTCAGGCCCGGTCGGCGTCGCTCATGGCCGGCTACCTGCCGGCGGATGCGACCGCCGAGGTGATCTGCGACGGCTGGTACCGGACCGGGGATGTCGGCTGCCTCGACACCGATGGTTGGCTGCGGATCACCGACCGTCTGAAAGAAATGATCAAAGTGCGCGGTTTCCAGGTGGCGCCGGCCGAAATCGAAAAGGTGCTGCACGGGCATCCGGCGGTCAAAGACTGCGCGGTGTTCGGCGTACCCGACGGCATCAACGGCGAAGCGATCGTTGCCGCCGTCGCGGCGCGCACTCCCTCTGACACGGAGGCCATTGAGGCGGTCGCCGCCGATCTCACCGCCCGGGTGGACCAGAAGCTGGCGTCCTACAAACACCTGAGCCGCGTCGTGTTCGTGGACGATATTCCGCGCCTGCCCTCGGGCAAGGTGCTGCGCCGAGTGCTCAAGGAGAGCTATGGATGTACGTCTGACAGCTGAGCAGCAGCAACTGCGTGACGCCGCCGCCAAGCTGGCCGACGATCTTGGACCGGGAGCAGTTCAGGATCTCGACGATGAGAGCCGAATCGCGCGTCTGGACAAGCAGGTTGAGATGACCGGGTGGCGAGCGCTGCGCTCCGACGGGGCGTCTGGCGTCGAGGTGGCCATCGTTGCAGAGGAATTCGGGCGCCGACTGGTCGACGCACCGTTCCTGGGTCCGATGCTGGCCGACGATCTGTCCCGCCGCATCGGTGCCGACAGCGCGGGAGCCCCCCTAACGACCTTCGTCGTTGACGACCGGGCGATCGACGCTCGGGGCGCCCAGCGTGCCCTGTTGCTCTCCGGCAGCACGATCCTGGCGACGGACCTGGGCGCCGGCCGCCCCGGCGCCGATTTGACTCGCGCCGAAGCGGACGTGGCGGGGTCGCCGGTGACCCTCGGTGAGGTGGGCTCCGACGTTGCCGCACAATGGCTGGCGCTCGCGCTGGTCGCCACGTCGGCGGACCTGGTCGGGATCGCCCGGGGCGCGCTCGCACTCACCTGCGACTACGCGAAAATACGTGAGCAGTACGGCAAACAGATCGGGTCTTATCAAGCCGTCGCGCACCTGTTGGCCGAAAGCCTTGCGCTGATTGAAGGTTCGGTGAGCGTGCTGCGCCATGCCGCGTGGGGGGTCGACGAACTGACGCCGGCCGAAGCCATCAGGGCCGCCCAGATCGCGAAGGCGTACTGCGCGCGCGCCACCCGCACCGTATGCGAGACCGCCGTGCAGGTGCACGGGGGCATCGGCAACACCTGGGACTGCCTGGTGCATGTCTACCTGCGCCGCGCGCTGACATCGACCGAACTGTGGCCCGTAACGCTGAAGGAGATCGACTTTGGACTTTCGTGACTCACCTGACGAGGGCGCATTTCGGGAGCGGCTGCGATCGTGGCTTTCCCTGCACGCCAAGGAGTTTTCCGGCTCCGGTGACGAGTACTGGGCCCGCCAGGCCGAATGGCATCAGGCCCTCTATGAGGGGGGCTTCTTCGGGTTGTCGTGGCCCAGCGAGTACGGCGGCCAGGAGCTACCGCCGGTGTACGACGTCATCGTGGACGAGGAATTGGCACGTGCCGGCGCCCCGCCGCGGCCCAGCGTGGGCTATTTGATCTACGGCATCGGCAGGCACGCCAGCGACGAACTGCGGAAACGCTTCCTGCCCGGCATCATCAACGGCACCGAGAGGTGGTGCCAGGGCTTCAGCGAGCCCGGCGCCGGCTCGGACCTGGCCTCGCTGACCACCACCGCCACCCGCGAGGGCGACAACTACGTCGTGCACGGGCACAAGATCTGGACCAGCTACTCCGATGTCGCCGACTGGTGTCTGCTGCTGGCCCGGACGGACCCCGAGGCAAAACGCCATCGCGGCCTCTCGGCATTCGTCATCGCGATGAAACAGCCTGGTGTGCAACAGCGTCCGCTGCGCATGATGAACGGAGTCACCAACGAATTCGGCCAGGTGTTCTTCGACGGTGCGACCGTGCCGGCTGATCGGATGGTCGGCGCTCCCGGCGACGGCTGGGCGGTCGCGATGACCGTCGTCGGACACGAGCGCGAACCGTCGACGCTCGGCTACGCGGCCCGATACGGCAAGCTTGTGCGAAGTCTGTTCGCGCGCAACGCGAACAATAAAGGTCCGGTGTCAGAAGAGCTCGCGTGGGCGGCGGTGCAGTCGGAAATGCTGACGCATCACGTCCGGCGGCGGCTGTCCGAGCAGCTGGACGGGGTCTCGCACGGGCCGGAGGGGTCGCTCGACAAGCTGCTGATGACCTGGGTCGAGCAATCCGTTGGGCACGCCGCGCTGGCCGTCGCAGGGACCCGCGATCCAGACCTGCTCAGCGCCTATCTGTACAGTCGCGCGCAGAGCGTAATGGGCGGGACATCACAGATACAGAAGAACATCATCGCCTCGCGAATCTTGGGATTGGGAGTCTGACGTGTACGACATGCCAACTGAAATCGATGTCCGTGCCGACGGTGCACTGCGGATCATCACCTTGAACCGGCCCGATTCTCTCAATTCGGTCAACGACAATCTGCACGTCGGACTCGCGCGACTATGGCAGCGATTGACCGATGACCCCACGGCCCGCGCCGCGGTGATCACCGGGGCCGGCAGGGCATTTTCGGCCGGTGGCGATTTCGGGTATCTCGAGGAGTTGGCGGGCGATGCCGACCTGCGTGCCAAGACCATCCGCGACGGGCGTGAGATAGTGCTGGGTATGGCGCGCTGCCGAATTCCCGTGGTGGCAGCGGTCAATGGCCCCGCCGTCGGACTAGGCTGCAGCCTGGTCGCGCTGAGCGATATCGTCTACATCGCCGAAGACGCCTACCTCGCCGACCCGCACGTGCAGGTGGGGTTGGTGGCCGCCGACGGCGGCCCGCTGACCTGGCCGCTGCACATCAGCCTGCTGCTGGCCAAGGAGTACGCGCTAACCGGCACTCGCATCAAAGCGCAGCGTGCGGTCGAACTCGGGCTGGCCAACCACGTGGTCGCCGACCCGGTTGCGGAGGCAATCGCATGCGCCAAAAAGATTTTGGAGCTGCCACAGCAAGCGGTCGAGAGCACCAAGCGGGTGCTCAACATTCACCTGGAACGCGCCGTTCTGGCCAGCTTGGACTACGCCCTTTCCGCCGAGAACCAGTCATTCCAAACCGAGGACTTCCGGTCAATCGTCACCAAGCTGAACGCGGGTAAGAACTAAGGCTGTCAGTCCGCTCGCGAAGGCTCAATCAGTCGTGTAGCCGCAGGAAGTCGCGCATCACCTGATCGAACCGGTCGGGCTCCTCGATGAAAGGCATGTGAGAGCTCGCTTCGAACAACTCGAACCGCGAACCCGCGATGCGCTGGTGCATTTCCCACATGTGTTCTGGCGCGCATTCGTCAAACCTGCCCGCGAGGACGAGGGTCGGCACTGCGATCTCGGGTAACCGGTCGAACACGTCCCAGTTCCGGATGGTCCCGACGATGTGAAAGTCGCTCGGTCCGAACACCGTTTCGAAGATCTCGGTGCCCATGTTTTGGAACGCGTCCAGGAGCTCGGTGGGCCAGGGACGAGCACGGCAAAGGTAGGTTTCGTTCCAGGTACGGATTGCGGACTGGTATTCGGCCGAGTGGGTCGTGCCCGCAGCTTCATGACGGTCGATAGCGGATTGGGTTGCCTGGTCAAGGTCAGTTTTCAAGCGCGCCACCATGTTCGAGAATTGGGGGATCGACGCGATGCTGTTGGAGATGGTGAGGCTGACGGCTCCCGATGTCGCGTCAAGCGCGTACTGTTGCGCCATCATCCCACCCCACGAATTGCCGAAGACATGGAAGCGGTTCAGGCCCAGCGCCCGCACCACGGCGTCCATTTCGGCCACCGAGCGTTCCATTGTCCAAAGTTCGGTGTTCGACGGGCATTCTGAATTCCCGCAACCGAGCTGGTCCCAGAAAATGACCTCTCGTTCGTCGGCCAAACGTTCCAGCGAACGCAAGTAGGTGTGCGGCAAACCGGGCCCACCATGAACCGTAAGGAGCGGACTGCCAGGCCCGCCACCAACCCGCTTGAACCAGACATTTCCGCCCGGGACCGCGACCATCCCCTCCATTGCCGACTATGCCTCCTGGGTGGGTTGGCGAGCAGACGCAGAATCGCACGATTCGATGCTGGTATATGCGATTCTGCGTCTGCTCGCGAGTCGACGCCGCACCCGGCACCTCCTTGCAACTCATCCTCTCGGCCTGAGAGAATAGTGTTCTCACCAATGTGCGGTTGGCTCTCGGGTCCCGCTCATGCATGTTGAAGTGCTCGCCGAACGGGAGAAGACCTGTGCCTGAAGCCGTCATCGTGTCCGCCCTGCGCACCCCCATCGGCACGGCCCGGAAGGGGACGCTGCGCGACACCAGTGCGTTCGACCTCGCGCACCATGTGGTCACCGAAGCGGCCAAGGATCTGGATCCGGCGCGGATCGACGATGTGATCCTGGGCGAGGGGCTCTACGGCGGCGGCGTACTCGCCCGCCACGCGGCCATCACCGCAGGCCTGACCCAGGTCCCCGGTTTGGCCAACAATCGGCACTGCGCGGCCGGTCAGGCCGCGGTGCAGAGTGCGGCGGCAAGTGTGCGCGCCGGGATGGATCAGCTCATCCTCGCCGGCGGTGTGAATTCGGCGTCCACCTCGCCGCGATCACGCATGCAGGTGGACGGTGACTGGGTCGACTGGTTCCCGCCGACCCACCCGGACCGTCCCGACGCGCCGAACCTCGACATGTCGATCACCGTGGGCTGGAACGCCGCGGTCAAAGCGGGCGTGAGTCGCGAGGAGATGGACGCGTGGGCGCTGCGATCACACCGCAATGCGATTGCCGCGATCGACGAAGGCCGCTTCAAAGAGGAGATCGTTCCTATCGAGACGCCGCACGGGCTGTTCTCGGTCGACGAGCACCCGCGCCGTGACACCAGCATGGAGAAGCTGGCCGCGCTCAAGCCGCTGCATCCGGAAATCGAGGGCTTCTCCATCACCGCCGGCAACGCCTGCGGCGCTAACGACGGTGCCGCGGTGTTGACCATCGCGAGCGACGCCCTCGGACTGCCCGCGCTGGCCACCGTACGGTCATGGGCGTCCGTCGGTGTCGACCCCGCGATTACCGGTTTGGCACCGGTGGAGGCGATACCGAAAGCGCTTGCCCGTGCTGGGCTTTCGATCTCGGACGTGGACCTGTTCGAAATCAACGAGGCGTTCGCGGCGATGTGTGTGGCCACCATCAAGCTGCTCGACCTGGACCCGGACAAGGTGAACGTGAGCGGCAGCGGCTGCTCGCTGGGGCATCCGGTCGCGGCGACCGGGGCCAGGATGCTGGTGACTCTCGTGCACGAATTGCGCCGCCGCGGCGGCGGAATGGGCGTTGCCGCCATGTGCGCGGGTGGCGGAATGGGTTCCGCGACGGTCATCGAGGTCCCGGCCCCGTAACACGCACATGACCATCGCTGACCTGATCGCGAGTGCGCGCAACGGATCTCAGCGCGCCGCGGGTCGGCTGCTCAGTCTCGTCGAAGGCGACCGGCGCGGCGAGGTGCTGGCGATCATCGACTCCGCATCGGTGCCCGCCGTCAGAGTTATCGGCATTACCGGACCACCGGGCGCGGGTAAGTCGACAACGGTCGCCGCCCTGGTCGGCGCGTACCGGGAGCGCGGGTGCCGGGTGGCCGTGCTGGCCGTGGACCCGTCGTCGCCGTTCAGCGGCGGTGCGCTGTTGGGCGATCGAATTCGAATGGCCGCGCATATCAACGACTCCGATGTGCTGATCCGTTCGGTGGCAAGCCGCGGTCATATCGGTGGTCTGTCCGCGGCGGTTCCGGCGGCGATTCGGCTACTGGGTGCCATTGGTTATGACGTGGTCCTGCTGGAGACCGTGGGGGTGGGGCAGTCCGAGATCGAGATCGCCGCCGTCGCCGACCCGACCATCGTCATCCTCAATCCCGGGGCGGGCGACGCGGTGCAGGCCGCCAAAGCCGGTGTGCTGGAAGTCGCCGACATCGTGGCCGTCAACAAGGCTGACCGGGAGGGTGCCGAACAAACCGTGCGGGACCTGCGCGCCGAAACCAACGCCCCGATCGTCAGTCTCATCGCCGCCAGGGGAGAGGGCGTCGACGATCTGGTGGCCGCCATCGACGCGCATCATCGCACCGACAGCCGGGAGCGGCGGCTGGCCCGTGCCCGCGCACAGATCTTGTCACTAGCGCAAACCCGGCTACGGACCCGGCCGGGTCTCGACCGGCTCGCCGAGGCGGTGGTCGACGGCCACGACGACCCTTACGCGGCCGCCGAACGACTGCTGTCACCTAGAGTGCAACGGGAGGATTGAACGGGCGCTGCAACGACCCTGACAGGCCGCTTAGTCACCGCCACAATCAATGACCACCGCAATCGATTTCGCGACTGTGCAAGGCCGGGTGCGAATCGTCGCGAACCGGTAAGGCTACGGGTTAGAGCAGCGGAATTCAGGCGCCCGAATATGCGAGTTGCGATGGACAGCTTTCGGCAGTGCAAATGGATATGCTCTTGATTTGTTTCTTGTCAACGAGTTTCATGAAGGTATGACGCGTTCTGCTGATGAGCTGGTAACCGAATTCTGCAAACTGTGGGCATCCCCCAACCCGGACGAGCTGGCAGGGTACTTCACCGAAGACGCCGTATACCACAACATCCCAATGGAGCCGGTACGAGGGCGCGAGGCGATCAGGGAATTCATCGCAGGGTTCCTGGCCGCATTCGACGGGATCGACTTCGAGGTACATCGGCAGGTTAGCGACGGTGCGTTGGTGATGAACGAACGCACCGACACGATGCGCCGCAAGGACGGCGAGAAAATCCCGCTGCCGGTGATGGGCGTCTTCGAGGTGGACAACGACAGGATTGTGGCGTGGCGGGACTACTTCGACATGGCGGCCATCACCAGCGCGTTCAGCTAGCCGGTTCAGCCGGAGTCGCAGCGACTGCCGTGCTGCGTGATGACTACCGGGGCTAACCGAACTCCCTCTTCGTTGGGACAGGCACGGTGAACGTGGACTTTCAAATCGCGCTTGCCCTATGAGAGTCCCGGCTCGTCATTACCGACTGCGCTACCGACAGCGCGGATGTCGGCAAGGTGGTGGACGCCCTCATGCATCGCCTGGCGGACCAACCAAAGTGCGGTGCGCTCCTCATCGGGCAGGCGGGTCGCCACGCGGCCCCAATCCTGGACGCCAGCGCGACCGATCTCTTCGCAGAAGCCGGCGACATTAGCGGCAAGCTCATCCAGAATGGGCGCCAGGTCGCGCTCGTTGTAGCGAAACCGACGCGCTCGTAGGTCGGCGAACATCGGTTCCAGCGCCGGTCGGTCCTCAGTGAGGACGCGGTGCAGACGGATTGTGAAGCTGGCATAGACGTCGCGCAGATGACAAACATATTCGGTAACCGACCATACCGGCAGGCTGGGCCGCTGGCGGCGGGCATGGTCTGCGACCGCGAACACGGCGTCGCCAACCGCGGCCGGTATCGATTGAATTACCCCGGTGGCGTGCTCCATCGAGATCTCGGAATAGTCGAGCGCGCAACGGGAACAGGTGTAATTCTCGGCGGCCAGCGGTGGCAATCCGTCGCTTGGACCGGCACCTTGTGGTGCACAGAGATCAGACATGATCACCATCATCCGACCCGGCGTGATGACAGCCAAGGTGGATAAGAGCTCACCTGCAACCATGCCAACCGCGCCGGCGCCGGCCTCAACGACGCCGAACGGGTTACCCGTGCCGGTTTATCTCGGTTGTGATCGACCTTGAAGATTCCGGTCCACGCGACGGTGATCGCAACAGCCTGGCTGTTCCCGGCATCTGTTACTTCAGGTCGACCGACTTTCCCGTGGCGGCCGCATGGCCGGCGCGGTAACCGAAAACCATTGCCGGACCGATAGTTCCGCCGGCACCACCATAAGCGCGTCCGGTCGCGCCGGCCATGGTGTTGCCCGCGGCGAACAGGCCAGGTATCGGCTCGCGATTGACGTGTAGGACGCGGCTGTCGACGTCGGTGCGCGGTCCGCCCTTGGTGCCCATCGCGCCGATGCACACTGGTACCGCGTAGTACGGGGCGGTGTCGATGGGGCCGAGGGTCTTGCCGGCAAGCGTGGGGGCCGTGTCGTCGCCCCAGTAGCCGTCGTATGCACTGGAACCGCGTCCGAAGTCGGGATCGGCACCGGCGGCCACATGGCGGTTCCATTGCTCGACGGTCCGGGTGAGGCCGTCGGCGTCGATGCCGGTCTTGGCGGCCAGCTCAGCGAGATCCGCCGATTCACAGAACCAGTCCGGAACCGGCTCTCCGGGCGCAATACCCAGGAATCCATAGCGCTGCAGGTGAACTGAATCGAACACCATCCATCCGCGATCGTTAACGTAACCACCGCGGGGATCGAGGTACTGGAAAGCGCCGGCCATCGAGTTGTAGTCGGACGCCTCGTTGACGAACCGCAGTCCCGCGGAGTTGACAATGATGCTCCTCGGACGAGTTCGTTCCAGGCGCACGCTGCGGCTGCGAGGCTTTCCCTCGATGGTGTCGCCCGGGATTTGCACAATCGGCACCCACCAGGCTTCCCCCATGTTGGCCAGATCCGCGCCGTGCGTCATCGCCATGCGCAGCCCGTCCCCGGTGTTGTTCGGTGGCGAGACCGCCCCGTGCATCGGGCCGCGCAGAAACGCCTGCACCAGAACCGGATCCCACTCGAAGCCACCGGTACCCAGGATGACTCCGCGGCGAGCACGCACGCGGATACTCTTTCCGGGCAAAGCGACCTCGACCCCTGTGATCTCCCCGGCGTCGGCGAAGAGCTGCTCGGCCCGCGCGTTCGTATGGACCGTCGCCCCGGCATCCAGCAACCCCTTGAGGAGCCCGGCTATCAGTGCGGCACCGGCGACACACAGGTGGCCGGATTGATCGTCCACCGCTGCGTGCAGGCGGGCTCTGGTCTCGGCGTCGAAACCGACGTTGGACCAGTCGGCGGGAAACGCCGTGATTCGAGTAGCCCAGTCGCCCACTTGATCGAGATCGAAAGGAACCGGGATGAGCGATCGGCCGCCGGCCGGTTGTCCTCCCGGCAACTCCGGCCGGTAGTCGGGGAAGCCGGTCGCGATCTCAAAGCGCACGCCGCTGTGTGCCTCGACAAAGTCGAGCATCGCCGGACCGGTTCGCACGAACGTCTCGACCAACGCGTCGTCCATTGCGCCGAAAGACTGCGCGCGCAGGTATTGCAACGCGTCCGCCACCGTCAATTCCCCATCGCTAGAACGGTTATGGGCGGGAATCCACACCACGCCACCCGACACCGCGGTGGTCCCGCCGACGGTCGGCGCCTTCTCGAACACCTCCACCGAGGCGCCGGCGACCGACGCGGTCAGTGCGGCGGTGAGCCCTGCGCCGCCGCTACCAAGCACGACGACATCGACTTCGTGGTCCCAAGACATGGACTGCTATCCCTTCAGCTCAGTAGCTAGCTCAGTAGCTCCGACAACTGCTTTGCGGCCTTGACGACCGCGTCCTTTCCGCGCATCACGACGTCTTCTCGGTGGGAGATGAGGTTGATGCAGGTCGGTGGCGACGGCGCCGGGCGGCGGACCGCCACGGCCAGACCGTAGGTGTTCGGTTCGATCTCCCCGTAGGTCGTCACCCAGCCGCGCTCGCGAGTGCGGGCGACCAGATCTCGTTCTCCCGGTCGCGGGGGCATGCTCGCGAGCAAGGCGATCCCGGCGGCACCGCGATCCAGCGGATATCGACTGCCCTCGTGGAAGGACAGTTGGTAGGCGACAAGACTGGGCACGATCACCGCGATAGCCACCTGCTGGTCGCCCTCGGCGATGAGCAACGACACGGTGGTGCCCAGGTCATCGGCCAGCGCGCGCAGCGTCGGCAAACTGACCTGGTGCACATTGCGATCGAACGACGCGCCGAGAACGGCGAGGCCCGCTGCGGGCCGGTAGCGCCCGTCCTCTCCTTTGGCCACCAGCCGAAACTCGGCCAAGGTCGACAGCAATCGATAGGCGATGGTGCGATGCACCCCGACCCGGTCGGCGAGCTGCTGCACGGTGAGCCCGCTCGGGGAATCCGCCACCATTTGCAGGGCAGAGAGTCCCCTGGCCAGCGTCTGCGAGCCGGTTCCCGAACCCGTCATGGCCTTGACAGACCACCATACGAGAGCGTAGCTCTATATATAACGCACATCAGTGTGCGATATTAGCACAAAAGATGTAACTCAAAGACGAGAACAAGATTTCCACTATCCGTAGGCGTGAGAGGAACCGTGGCGGAATTCGAGAGCATATGGAGCGATCTCCAGGGTGTCGCGTTTTCGCAGGGCTACCTCCACGCGGGCGGCGTCCGGACCCGCTACCTGCGTGCCGGCGATTCCAGCAAGCCGGTGCTGGTGTTCTTGCACGGATCCGGCGGCCACGCCGAGGCCTACGTCCGCAATTTGGCGGCGCACGCGGAGCATTTCTGGACCTGGTCCATCGACATGCTGGGCCACGGCTACGCCGACAAGCCGGGTCACCCGCTGGAAGTTGGCCACTATGTCGAACACCTGATGGCCGTGCTGCACGCCATCGGGGTCGATCGCGCCTGCCTGAGCGGCGAATCGCTCGGGGGCTGGGTAGCGGCCCGCACCGCTATCGACCATCCGGACGCCGTTGACCGACTGGTCCTCAACACCGCCGGCGGCTCCCAGGCCGATCCGGAGGTGATGCAGCGGATCATCACGCTGTCCATGGCGGCCGCCGAGAACCCGACGTGGGAAACCGTTCAAGCGCGGATCAAATGGTTGATGGCCGACAAGTCCAAGGATTACGACGACCTGGTCGCCAGCCGCCAACGGGTGTATCGCCAGGCGGGATTCGTCGATGCGATGCGCGACATCATGGCGTTGCAGGACCCTGAGGTCCGGGCCCGCAACATTATCGGGCCGGATGGCTACGGTTCAATCACCGCGCCAACCCTGGTGTTGTGGACGAGTGACGACCCGACCGCCGACGTGTCCGAGGGTCGCCGCATCGCGTCGATGATTCCCAATGCGCGCTTCGAAGTGATGCCCGACTGCGGTCATTGGCCGCAGTACGAGGACGCCAAGACCTTCAATCGTCTGCACCTCGACTTCCTGATGGGGCGCTGATGGTTGCAGCCGGGCAGGACAAACCAGAGGTAGATGTCGACGTTCTCGTCGTCGGCGCCGGCCCGGTCGGCTTGACGCTGGCCAATATCCTTGGTTTGCGCGGCATCCGGACTCTAGTTGTCGACGAACGGGACACGCTCATCGACTACCCACGTGGGGTTGGCCTGGATGACGAGGGGTTGCGCACCTTCCAGTCGATCGGCCTGGTTGACCGTGTCCTGCCGCACACCGTGCCCAACCAGATTCTGCGTTTCGTCGACGCCAAGCGCCGAGTGCTCGCCGAAATGGCCCCGCCCGATGCGCGTTTCGGCTGGCCGAAGCGCAATGGCTTCGTGCAGCCGCTGGTCGACGCCGAATTGCTGCGCGGTCTGGACAGATTCGAGCACGTCGAGGTGTGGTGGGAACGGCCGATGACGGCGTGTGAGCAAAGCGCCGACATGGTCACCGTCGAACTCGGTGGCAGCGCTCATGATGGCGGCGACACTTCCACTGTGCGGGCGCGTTACGTCGTCGGCTGCGACGGCGGCCGCAGCACCACCCGCCGCATGATGAATGTGTCCTTCGACGGGACGACGTCGTCGACGCGGTGGCTGGTCGTCGATCTCGCCAACGATCCGCTCGGCCATCCGAACAGCGAGGTGGGTGCCGACCCCGAACGCCCGTATGCCTCGATCTCGATCGCGCACGGGATTCGCCGTTTCGAGTTCATGATTCACGGCGACGAATCCGACGAGCAGGCGGAGGATCCCGCGTTTTTGAGGGAGATGCTGGCGCGGATGGTGCCGCACCCCGACCAAGTTGACGTGATCCGGCGCCGTGTCTACACCCATCACTCGCGGATCGCCGGCGCGTTCCGCTCCGGCCGGCTGCTGTTGGCCGGAGACGCCGCCCACCTGATGCCGGTCTGGCAGGGGCAGGGCTACAACAGCGGGATTCGGGATGCGTTCAATCTGGGGTGGAAGCTCGCGGCGGTGGTGAGCGGGCTGGCCGACGACAAGCTGCTGGATTCCTATGACATCGAGCGCCGCAAGCACGCGCGGGCGATGATCGACCTCTCCACCATGGTTGGTCGCGCGATCTCGCCGACCAACCGCCGGGTCGCCGGCGTGCGCGACCTCCTGGTGCGGTCGGCGTCAATTGTGCCCTCGCTCAAGAGGTACGTGTTGGAGATGCGGTTCAAGCCGATGCCGCGCTACGAACAGGGGGCGGTGGTGCACACTGTACCCGGCCGCGCCGACTCGCCGGTCGGCACGCTGTTCATCCAGCCGCGGGTCGATACCCGAACCCAGCAGGATGTGCTGTTGGACGAAGTACTGGGCGATTGGTTCGCCGTGGTGTGCTGGAACAACAACCCGCGAAAAATTCTGGGCGATACGGCCTTTGAGGACTGGAAAGGTGTCGGCGCACGCTTTGCCGCCCTCCGGCCCGCGACCCAGCTGCACTGGACCGGGCACGACGATCCCGACGTCGTGGTCGTCGCCGATCGCGGCGGTGCCCTCAAATCCTGGTTCGACACCCACCAGGAATCGGTGTTGTTCCTGCGCCCCGACCGTTGCATCGCCGGTGCTTGTATCGCTCAGCGCGCGCCCGAGCTGAGCGCCCGCCTTCTTGACGCCCTCACCCTCACGCCGCGAGGGGGTGATTTGCAAAGTGGTACTGGCCCTGTGCTGTATGTCGCACAGCCCGCTCCTGAATCTTCCAGGGCCGTCGCAGGACCTGCTTGACGAGATCGAAGGCGCAATCGCCCAGGCGCGAGAATTCGTCCGGGATTACGACCCCGAACTCGTCGTGATCTTTTCCCCGGATCACTACAACGGGTTCTTTTACAAGGTGATGCCGCCGTTCTGCATCGGCACGAGCGCCAACGGTGTTGGTGATTACGGCACCTACGCCGGCCCGCTCGACGTGCCGGAAAACCTCGCGGCTGACTGCGCAAACGCGGTCCTGGGCGCCGGGGTCGACGTCGCGGTATCGGCCAGCATGGACGTGGATCACGGCACCGTCCAGCCGCTCGAGAAGCTGTTCGGCGACGCTACCTCGCGGCCGGTGATACCGATCTTCGTCAACGCAGTCGCCGTGCCGCTGGGACCGCTGCACCGTTGCCGGGCGCTGGGTGCCGCCGTGGGCAACTACCTGGCCACCCTGGACAAGCGAGTCCTGGTGTTGGGATCTGGAGGACTTTCCCACAGTCCACCGGTGCCGACACTGGCGAGTGCGCCTCCGGCGGTGCTGGAGCGGATCGTGCACGGCCAGCCGATGACGTCGCAGCAGCGGCAAGCCCGGCAAGTGGCTGTGATGGACGCAGCCAAGAGTTTCGCCGCCGGCGAGAGTGCACTGCAACCGCTCAACCCGGCGTGGGACAATCGGTTCCTCGAGATCATCGACAGCGGAAGGCTTTCCGAGCTCGATGAGTGGTCGAACTTGTTCGTCGCCCACGAGGGTGGCAGCTCCGCGCAGGAGATCAGGACGTGGGTGGCGGCGTTCGCCGCCCTGGACGCCGCCGGGCCCTACCGAACGACATCGCGCTACTACAAACCGGCCCCCGAGCTTATTGCCGGGTTTGCCATTAGAACGGCGGTGCCGAAGTGACCGCTGCATCTCTAAGCGCCTCCGGCGCTTTCGATCACGTTGTCGATGTCCTCATCGTCGGGTCAGGCGGTGGAGGCATGGCGGCCGCCCTGACCGCCCAAGCCTCCGGGCTGGACGCGCTGGTGGTGGAAAAGTCGCCTTACTTCGGTGGCTCCACCGCGCTTTCCGGTGGCGGCATCTGGGTACCCGGTGCGCCCGCGCAGCGCAGGGAGGGCTACACCCCGTCGCCCGAGGGTGTGGTCGAGTATTTGCGGCAGATTACCGACGGCCTGGTCAGCGAGGCGCGGATACGGCAGTACGTGGAGTCCGCGCCACAAATGCTCGAATTCCTCGAAGACCTCTCGGGGTGGTTCGAGTTCGTCTGGAAACCTGGTTATGCCGATTACTATCCGGAACTGCCCGGCGGCTCCGAGCTTGGCAGCACGATCAATGTGCCGCCCATCGACCTGCGGAAGCTGGGTCCCGACGAACAAATGTTGCTCAAGCCGTTGGCGCTTGCTCCCAAGGGAATCTGGTTGGGCCCCAAGGAACTGCGGACCTTCTACCGAATCAGGCAGTCGTGGGCCGGCAA
Source organism: Mycobacterium sp. (assembly GCF_052145595.1). Classification (GTDB taxonomy): domain Bacteria; phylum Actinomycetota; class Actinomycetes; order Mycobacteriales; family Mycobacteriaceae; genus Mycobacterium. Next base: position 15,827 of record NZ_JBKQOI010000155.1, read on the forward strand.
AGGCGTGCTGCTGAAGTTGATTTCGCGGATGGTCAGGGCCCGAGTGTTCGGCGAGCGGATGGCGGCAATCGGGCAGTCGCTGGCCGCGCGGCTGCGGCTGGCGATGCGAGAACGGGGCATCCCGCTGTGGCTGGACTCGCCGATGGCAGAGTTGCTCAGGGACGCCGATGGCTCGGTGACCGGCGCGCTGGTGGAGAGAAACGGTGGCGCGCAGCGCATCGGCGCGCGCCTGGGCGTCATCCTGGCTTCCGGAGGATTCGACCACGACCTCGCATGGCGGAAGGAACAGCTGCCGGTGCTGGACCAGGACTGGAGCTTCGGCAATCCGGCCGCGATGGGCGACGGAATCCGCGCGGGCGAGAAAATCGGCGCCGCAACCGATCTGCTCGATGAGGCCTGGTGGTTCCCGGCGATCCAATGGCCCGACGGCCGAATGCAATTCATGCTCAACGAGCGGATGATGCCTGCGCAGTTCATCGTCAACGGCGACGGGAAGCGCTTCATCAACGAGGCGGCGCCGTATATGGATTTCGGTCACGCCATGATCGACGGCCAGAAATCCGGGGTGACCCACATCCCGTGCTGGCTCATCACCGATCACAGGTCGTGGAATCGCTATGTCATCGGCGGGCATTTGCCGATACCGAAAATTCCCGGCGCGCCGGTACCCACCGGGCGTAAGGTTCCTGCTGCCTGGCTGGAATCAGGAGTCGTCAAAGCGGCCATGACGTGGGACGAACTGGCGGCAAAGATAGGAGTACCTGCACATCAACTTTCCGAAACCGCCAGCCGCTTCAACGAACTCGCGCGCAAGGGGCACGACGACGATTTCAACCGCGGTGACAGCGTGTACGACAACTACTACGGTGATCCGACATTGCCCAACCCGAATCTGTATCCGCTGGGCGATCCACCCTATTACGCGTTCCGAATCGTTCTCGGCGACCTCGGGACCTCAGGCGGCCTGCGTGTCGACGAATACGCTCGAGTACTACGAGCGGACGACACCGTCGTGCGGGGGCTCTACGCGGTGGGCAATACCGCGGCGCCCGTCATGGGCCGCAGCTATGCCGGTGCCGGGGCGACCATCGGCCCGGCCATGACTTTCGGTTTTGTCGCAGCCAAACATGTTGCGGCCCAGGCCGCCAAACAGACCCTCTAACTCTCATAGGAGGTAACAATGAAAATTTCACTGTTCTACGAATTCCCGTTGCCGCGGCCCTGGGGGCCCGACGACGAAAGGATTCTGCTGCAAGGCAGCTTGGACGAGGTCGAGGCCGCGGACAAGGCCGGATTCTCCACCGTCTGGCTCACCGAGCACCACTTCCTCGAGGAATACTGTCATTCCACGGCGCCGGAAATCTTCCTGGCCGCGGCCAGCCAGCGGACCAAGGACATCCGGCTGGGATTCGGCATCATGCACCTGCCGCCCGCGGTCAATCACCCCGCCCGGGTGGCCGAACGCATCGCCACCCTCGATCTGCTCTCCAACGGGCGCGTCGAGTACGGCACCGGGGAATCGTCCTCTGTCGGCGAACTCGGTGGATTCAATATCGACCCCGCCGACAAGCGCGCGCAGTGGGAAGAGGCGCTCGAGGTTTCGATCCGATGCATGATCGAGGAGCCGTTCTCGGGCTTCAAGGGCGAGCACATCCAGATGCCGGCCCGCAACGTCATCCCCAAGCCGTTGCAGAAGCCGCACCCACCGGTCTGGGTCGCCTGCACGCGGCCGGCCAGCGTGCAAATGGCCGCCCAAAAATGCATTGGGGCATTGAGTTTCGCCTACACCGGTCCTGGACCGCTCACCGAGCGGGTCAACGGCTACTACAAGGAATTCGAAGAGAGGGGCGTGCCGATCACGCCGGCTATCAACCCGAACATCCTGGCCATTGGCGGTGACCTGTCGATGATGGTCGCTCCGACCGACGAGCAGGCGCTCAAACGAATCGGGAAGGGCGGCGGATTCTTCTCGTTCGGAATCATGCACTACTACCTCACAGGCGAGCACACGCCCGGGCGGACCGGCGTGTGGAAGCGGTATCTGGAAGAGGTCGAGAAGGACCCGACGCTGGCCTACGGCCCGGGACGGGGCGCCATCGGATCTCCGGCTACGGTGCGTGAATTCCTGCGCGGCTACGAAGACAGCGGCGTCGACGAGCTTATCCTGCTCCTCAACCCGCGCAGCCACGAGCACACCATGGAAGCCATCGAGCTGATCGGCAAGGAGGTGCTGCCCGAGTTCATCGAGCGCGACCAAAAGGCGGTCGCCGACAAAGCCAAGCGGCTTGAGCCCGTCATCGAGAAGGTCGAGGCGCGCCGGGAGGAGTCGACCGCACCGCAATTCGACGAAAACTACTCCTTCGGCGGCTTGCCCACGGGCCGTAGCGGTAACTTCACCGCCACCGAGATTCCCGAGGCCATGGCCGAGATGAACGAGGGCCGGGTTCAGGCGGCGCAGCGCGCCAGGGAAGAGGAGCAGCGCAAGTGATCCCGGCAGGCGTCTGAATTCGGAGCAATTTAGGGGCGAGTGTTGGGACGAATCGACGACCTGTGGCGCTACGACGGCCGTCGCGCGGTGGTGACCGGATGTGCGTCGGGCATCGGCGAACACGTGGTGCGCCAGCTCACCGAACTCGGGGCCGAGGTCGTCGGATTGGACAAACGCCGACCGGCCTTCGCGATCAACGAGTTTCATGAAGTCGACCTCGCCGACCCAGTGTCAATCGATCGCGCGGTGGCGTCCATCGGCGAGCCGGTCGACGCGCTGTTCAACGTTGCCGGCGTCTCTTCCGGGATCGGCAACCCGCCGCTCGTCGTCACCATCAACTTCCTGGGCCTGCGGCACGTCACCGAGGCGCTGATCCCGAAGATGGCCGCGGGGTCGTCCATCGTGAACGTGTCCTCGCTCGCGGCGGCGGCGTACCGGGAACATCTGCGGGCGGTGGCGCCACTGCTGCATACGGCGACGATGCGGAAGGGCATCGACTGGTGTCGTGACAATCGCGATGCGCTGGGCAACGGCTACCAATTATCCAAAGAAGCGATCATCCTGTACACCATGCGAAGCGCCACTCCGCTCGGCGCCCGGGGTATCCGGATCAACTGCACCGGCCCGGGGGTCACCGAAACCCCGATCCTTGATCAGCTGCGCACCGCCTACGGGCAAAGCTTCCTCGACGACATACCCAAGCCGTTGGGCCGAGTCAGCGAACCCGCCGAGCAGGCATCGGTTCTACTCTTTCTGAACAGCCGCGCGGCCAGCTATATCTCGGGCCAGGTGGTATGGGTCGACGGCGGAAACATCGGCGCCGCGATCGCTCGTGAACTCGAGGAAGGAGCCCCGTGGCCGGCTTGACCGACTTCCGGCGGGTCGCCCGCGAGGTCTCTAACTGGGGACGATGGGGAGCCGACGACGAGCTTGGCACGCTGAACTTCATCACCGCGGATAAGGTTGCCCAGGCCGCCAGCCTGGTCCGGCATGGGAAGGTGTTCCCGCTCGGCGTGGACTTCGGCGCGTCGGGCCCGCAGGGCGCGTTCGAGTTTCGGCACAACCCGGTCCACATCATGACCATCGACGGTGGCGATGCGAGCACGCTGGCACAGTACGGGCCGGGGTGGGAACGTAATCCGTTGGCGAAGCAGTTAAGTGGCTACATGACCGCGGACAATCCATTCCGCTTCAACGACGACTTGATCATCATGCCGTTGCAGGCGGCCAGCCAGTGGGACGCGCTTTCACACGTCTACTACGAGGACCAGCTCTACAACGGCTTTCCGGCGAATTCGGTGACGAGCATGGGCGCCTACCATTGCGGCATCGACAAGGTCGACGGCAAGGGCATCACCTCGCGCGGCGTGCTTCTGGACCTGGTTCGCCATCGCGGGGCAGACGTCTTCCTGGAAGCGGGAAACCCGATCACGCCGGAAGAGCTGGACGACGTGGTACGCGCCCAGCGAGTGACCGTCGGGCGGGGCGACATCGTATTGATCAGAACCGGTTGGTGGACACGGTTTCTCATGACCGGCAACAAGACGGAAGGCTACTCCGGGCTGGACTGGCGATGCGCCTTGTGGCTGCATGATCGCGAGATTGCCGCCGTCGCGGCCGACAACCTGCAGGTCGAAGACCTGGTATCCGGAGTCGACGGGATAACCTTTCCCCTGCATCTGCTCTGCCTGCGTGACATGGGAATGATGTTCGGCGAGTACTGGGATCTCGCCGCGCTCGCGGATGACTGCGCCGCCGACGGTGTTTACGAGTTCCAGCTCGTCGCGCCACCTCTGAGAGTTGTTGGCGCCGTGGGCTCGCCGGTGAATCCGATCGCGATCAAGTAGAGAAGGACGCGGGTGGAGATTCATCGCAACACGATGTTGGTCGACGGCCTGGTCACCAGCTATCTGGAGGCAGGCGGAGGGGACCCGGTGGTGCTGCTGCACGGCGGCGAGTTCGGCGGCAGCGCCGAACTCGGCTGGGAACGCAACATCGCCGCCCTCGCGGCGCGCTACCGGGTGTTGGCGCCGGACCAGTTGGGGTTCGGGCAGTCGGCGAAGGTCATCGACTTCGTCGACGGCCGTGGGATGCGGATTCGGCATGTGGCGCGCTTTTGTGAGTTGCTTGGCATCAACTCGGCGCACTTTGTCGGCAACTCGATGGGTGCCATCAACCTGCTCACCGACGCCACATCGGATGCGCCGCTGCTACCGATCCGCAGCCTGGTGATCATCTGCGGCGGCGGAGAGATCCAACAGAACAGGCACTTTGACGCGCTGCAGCAGTACGACGCAACCCTGCCGGCGATGCAGCGCCTCGTCGAGGCGCTGTTCTACGACCCCGGCTACCCGGCCGACGAGAAATTCGTGCGGCGGCGCTACGAGTCGAGCACCGCACCCGGCGCGTGGGAGGCCGTGGCCGCGGCCCGATTTCGCCGTCCCGATGCAAAACCGTCATCGACCCGGTCGAGTACACGACCCTACGAGCGCATCGACGTGCCGACCCTCGTCGTCGAAGGCGGAGACGACAAACTCCTGCCGGCCGGCTGGGCCGCTCAGATCGCTAAGCAGATCGAGAGGGGCCGCTCGGTAGTGATCGGCAAGGCCGGTCACTGCCCGCAGATCGAGCAGTCGTCGACGGTCAACGAATTATTGCTGGACTTTCTCGGATCCGTCTGAACTGAGAAGACAACTCAGAAGACGTAGTCCAGCCGGGTCTGCATGCCGGCGAACTGATGGTAGGTATTGTGGCAGTGCATCACCCACGTGCCAGGGTTGTCGGCGACCAGCACGGCGAGGATCTTCTGCTTCGGCAGCACGATGACGGTGTCCTTGCGGGCACCGGGACTGCCGTCGGCCTTGAGCAGCTGGAAAGTGTGGCCGTGTAGGTGAATTGGGTGATACATCATCGTGGTGTTATCGAATGTGATGGTCGGCCGCTGGCCCTGTCGTACCTGTAACGGATTGGTCTTGTCGTAGGGCTCGCCGTTGATCATCCAGTTGTATTGCACCATACTGCCCCCCAAGACGACCGGAAGGTCCAGGTTGGGCTCGGGCCGGCCTAAGTTGACCGGCGTTGTGGCGGTGAACATCTCGATGGTGCCCACGCGTTTGGTCAGCTCGGCCGGCTGAAACCCCGGGTCGGGCGGGCTGCCGGCCCCGGTGGACAGCAGGGCTCGCGCCAAAGCGTTTTTCCCTTCGGCGAGCGCGACGAGCGGGAAGACACCGTCGGCGGCGGTCACCGTAACGTCATAGCGTTCGGCCATGCCGATCAGCAGGGCGTCGACCTGGGTGGGTACCACTGGGTAACCATCGGTATGGGTGACCGTCATCGAATGGCCGGCCAGGGCGACCCGAAATGCGGTGTCGGAGCCGGTATTTATGAAACGGATCCTGATCCGCTGGCCCGGCTTGGCGTTGAATGTGGTGGGGGCCGTCGGAATTCTGCCGTTGATCAGATAGTACGGGTACGCGATGTCTCCGGCGTCGCCGCCCAGCAGGTCGCTGCTGCCAACGCTGCCCCCACCCACTCCCGGCGACGCGGTCACCGACGTTGTCGAGCGTGTTGAGCTTCTCGCGCTGGTCGAGGTTGTCGGAGTTGTCGAGGTTGTCGAGGTGGTCCCCGTGGTCATCGAGGGCATATTCGTCCGGGGCTTGTTGGGATCGGTCAGTTCGGCGTAGAGCTGTTCAGGGGTTTTCCCGACGCCATCGGTCCAATCGTCAAGGACGACAATCCATTCAGCGTCGTAGTTGCCCTCGGTCGGATCGTCGACGATGACCGGCAGGTAAAGACCGGTGTCTTCTTCCAGGCCGGTGTGCGGATGGGCCCAGTAGGTGCCCGAATTCGGGACCGAGAACCGGTAAGTGAAGTCTTGGCCGGCCGAGATGTTCGGGGTGGCCGGCTCGGCGCCGTCCATGTCGTTGCGCAGCGCGATCCCGTGCCAATGCACAGACGTCGGACTGTCGAGCCGGTTGGAAACCGTTACGACAAGCTCGTCACCGATGTTGGCCCGGATCAGCGGTCCCGGGATGGTGTTGCCGAAGGTCAGCGTGCGGACGACCGGTCCACCCAGGTCGATCTGGGTCGGTTGGGGTGTCAGACTGGCGGTCACAGTGCGCCCACTGTGCGGCCTGGCCGCCTCGGCGGCAGCGATGGCGGCCGCCATTTGGGCGGCACTGGCCGATACCGGCGGCTTGGACTGGCCGCAAGCCGCCAGCGCCAATCCCCCGGCGATGCCGGCGGCCATGAAGCCCCGCCTGGTTAGCTGCAGACCGTAGAACCGGACATCGCTTGTGGGCAGCACAGGCATCGATCGCTCCTCGTCTCCGGTCGATTCGTCCCCGGCGCCTTATACCGTGCTCGGCTGCCAGCAGGAGCGCAAGTGCTGGCATCGATAAGTAACGCCCAGGTGTGCATTGGGCAGCGCAAAGGTGAGCGTGCAGCTGTGACGGCCTTCTGACAACTCGACTCCGGCCCAGCCGTTGCGGTCGACGTCCACCGCCTAGGCGTTCACCTGTCTGCTCAAGCCGCCCTCGATTTCATCGCCGGTGAATAGGTTGCGGCGGAGATCAATTCGCCGATGAGTATCACCTCGTCGGGAACCTCGGCTGCGCTGCGTCCCTAATGCGCACTACTGGGGCAGCCGGGAGGCCATCCAGTCGCTGAAGCGGGTGGGGTAAGTAATCGCGTCCTCGCCCTCAAGGGGAACGATGGTGTGCTCGTCGATCACCTCACCGAAATAGGGGGCGGACGGGTCGGTCACCACCCGGCGTGGATCACCGTGGGCGGCAAGGCTGGTCCGGATGAAGTCGTCCATGCCAAGCTTTTCGGGGCCGGCGATGTTGATGATGCCGTTGACCGGTTCGCCGACTGTCGCGCGGGTGACGGCGGTGGCGACGTCCTGGGCGGCGATGGGCTGAAACGCCCCGTGCGGCAGGCGAACCGTGTCGCCGTCGGTTGCCGAATCGGCGATGGGGTCCACGAACTCGAAGAACTGGGTCGCCCGCACGATCGAATACGGGACTTCCGATTCCTCGATCAGCTTCTCCTGGGCGACCTTGGCCCGCATGTAGCCACTGTCCGGGGCCCGGTCGGCACCCACGATCGACAGCGCGACGTGGTGCCGCACCCCGGCTGCCCGCTCGGCGGCGAGCAGGTTCATGGTGGAGGTGGTGAAGAAGTGCATCACGGGTTCGTCATCGAAGGACGGCGAGTTGGACACATCCACCACCGTGTCGGCACCCGCCACGGCATCGGCGAGACCTTCGCCGGTGACGGAGTTGACGCCGGAGCGCGGCGAGGCCGAGACCGCCTCGTGTCCCAGCTGCGTCAGATTGGCGATGACCTGCGAGCCGATGAGTCCGCTGCCGCCGATGACCAAGATCTTCATGGTCAAGCCTTCCAAGGGTGTGATGAACTGGCGAATTTCGCATTGCCTGCATGCTCGCCACTCAAACCCTTGAAAAGTCTATAGTCAGCGCGTAGCTGCGCCCCCGAATTACCCGCGCTAAATCAACTGCTTGACTTAATACGGTCCGCGCCGATTAACTCGTCGTGTGGTCAACGAACTCGCGGGCAAGGTCGCTATCGTCACCGGCGGTGCGTCCGGTATCGGTCGCGGCACGGTGGAGAAGTTTGTGACCGAGGGCGCGCGGGTCGTAATAGCCGACGTCGAAACCGAAAAAGGGGAGGAACTGGCGGCGGCGCTGGGCCCCGACGCCTTCTTCCTGCGGACCGACGTCTCGGATCCCGAACAGGTCGGGGCGCTGGTGGCAGCCGCCGTTGGGAAATTCGGCGGCCTGCATGTGATGGTGAACAACGCCGGAGTCTCGGGCACCATGCATCGCCGATTCCTCGACGATGACCTGGCCGATTTCGACCGTGTGATGGCAGTCAACGTCCTGGGCGTGATGGCGGGTACCCGAGACGCCGCTCGGCACATGGCCGACAACGGCGGGGGATCGATCATCAACATGACCTCGATAGGCGGGATCCAGGCCGGCGGCGGTGTGATGACTTATCGCGCGTCCAAAGCAGCGGTCATCCAGTTCACCCAGTCCGCGGCAATCGATTTGGCGCACTACGAGATTCGGGTCAACGCCATCGCTCCGGGCAACATACCGACGCCGTTCGTGGCGTCATCGGCGGCGAATATGGATCAAGAGCAGATCGAGCGGTACGAGGCGAAGATCCGCGAGACGATGCGCGCCGACCGGCCGCTCAAGCGCGAGGGCACTCCAGACGACATCGCCGAGGCGGCACTGTATTTCGCCAGCGAGCGGTCGCGCTACGTCACCGGAACGGTGCTGCCGGTAGACGGGGGCGCGTCTGCGGGCAAGGCGATCCGCCGCCGGAGTGAGTCGCGGGGGAGTGACTGACGGGAGGTCCGGTCAGTCACCCGCGGGATGTCCGGCGCGGGTTTCCAGTCGCAGCTTGGCCAGTGCCTCGGCCCGCTCAGAGTCTGGCGCGCCATGCATTTCGATGATCACGCTGTGGGAATGGGTCAGCACGCCCAGCACCGCCTCGGGGGACAGCTCGGGGAACTGGCGGCCGAGCACGTCGGCCGCTTGCCTCAACTCGGCTAGCTCGGGGGACGTCATCCGCCCGGCCGCCTTGGGCACCACGCGGGTGACGTCTTGGACGTAATGCAGCACGGCGACGGTCTTTCCGTCATCGCAGATCGGGGAGTTCATCGGTGTCCAGACCCGGTATAAGAAATCGCCGGGGCTCCGCCGGTCGGGCAGGTCGTAACGCTGCACGCCCATCCAGTGCCGGACCCCGCGCCGGAACACCAGCTCCATCGAGCTCAACGCGTTGGCCACGCCATCCACTTCCGGATCGGCCGGGTTGTCCGGGAAAACGTCGAACAAAAGCCGGCCGACCAGGCTGTCCCGGGGGTGCATTGATACATGTTCGTAGGCCGCGTTCACCGCACGAACGCGCAAGTCGGCATCGGCAAGCAGATACGGCGCCCACCGAGTCTGAAACCACGGGGATTCTTCGATCGTCGAGGCCTGGCGGGCTGACAGCATCAGGACGTGTACCCCCTATCAATGAATTGACGCCAGGACACCCCACCGTCGGCGCCGCGACATGCAATCCATCGTGGCCAGTGCGGACGCGCTCCACGAGGGTCCTTAGTCACCTGGACGTCCGCCGCAATCACGTCGGACGCGGCGCTCGACGCGAAGTGTTCACCGCCAAATTAAATCAATCGCTTGACTTAATACTCGAGGCGCGGTTGACTAGCGGAATGACCGCGATTGGCCGGGCCGTTCGCTCCGATCGGGCGAGCTCCACCCAGGAGGCCATCCTGGTGGCGGCCGAGCGGCTGTATGCCGAGCACGGCATGTTTGCGGTATCGAACAGGCAGGTCAGCGAGGCCGCCGGGCAGGGCAACAACGCCGCGGTCGGCTACCACTTCGGCACCAAGGCAGACCTGGTGCGCGCCATCGAGGAGAAACACCGCGGGCCCGTCGAGCAGCTTCGCGAGAAGATGGTGGCTGAGCTCTTGAAAATGGGCCGTGCCGGGGAAATGCGGGCCTGGGTGGCCTGCCTGGTGCGCCCACTCACCGACCACCTGGAGGCTCTTGGCAACCCGACCTGGTACGCGCGTTTCGCGGCGCAGGCGATGACCGATCCTGCCTACTACAACATCGTCGTCAAGGGGGCGCTCAGTTCGCCGTCGTTGGTTCAGGTCGTCGACGGCATCAACCAATGCCTGCCCAACCTGCCGACCGATGTGCGCTTCGAGCGCAACGTCATGGCCCGCAACCTGTTGATGCACACCTGCGCCGATCGTGAACGTGCGCTTGCCGCGGGCGTGCCGTCCCGTTCTTGGCGGCCCGCCGCGTCCGGCCTCATCGACGCGATCGTCGGCCTGTGGTTGGCGCCCGTGACACCGTACGAGTGAAGGGTCTGCAGATGAAAGTGACTGTCGACCAAAATATTTGCGCATCGTCGGGCAACTGCGTGCTGAATGCGCCCGAGGTATTCGACCAGCGCGACGAGGACGGCGTCGTCGTCCTGCTCAACCCGAATCCGTCGGCCGAGCAGGCCGAGGGCGCACGCCGGGCCGAGGCGGCATGCCCTGCACTGGCCATTCACATCGAGGAATGAGAAAGATGTCGGACACACTGACGAGCAGCACGACCGAGGCAGCCCGGGAGATCCCGGACTATCCGATGCCCCGACAGGCGAGCTGCCCATTCGCCCCGCCTCCGGATGTCATGGCACTCGCCGAGGCCAGGTCGCTGTCCAGGGTCCGGATCTGGGATGGCAGCACGCCGTGGCTCATCACGGGCTACGAGCAAGTGCGCGAACTGTTTTCGGACTCCCGGGTCAGTGTCGACGATCGGCTGCCGGGGTTTCCGCACTGGAACGAGGGCATGCTGTCCACGGTGCACAAGCGTCCCCGCTCGGTCTTCACCGCCGATGGCGAGGAGCACACCCGGTTCAGGCGGATGTTGTCGAAGCCCTTCACGTTCAAGCGAGTCGAAGGGCTGCGCCCGGCCATCCAGCAGATCACCGACGACCACATCGACGCGATGCTGGCCGGCCCGCAGCCTGCCGACCTTGTCACCGCGATCGCACTGCCGGTGCCGTCCCTGGTCATCAGCCAACTGCTGGGGGTGCCCTATGAGGACGCCGAGATGTTCCAGCACCACGCCAACATCGGGCTGGCGCGCTACGCGACCGGCGAGGACACCGTCAAAGGCGCCATGAGCCTGCACAAATACCTCGCCAACCTGGTCGAAGCCAAAATGGAAAACCCGGCCGAAGACGCGGTATCCGACCTGGCCGAGCGGGTCAAAGCCGGCGAGCTCAGCGTTAAAGAGGCCGCGCAGCTCGGCACCGGGTTGCTGATCGCCGGGCACGAGACCACTTCGAACATGATCGGGCTGGGGGTGCTCGCGCTGCTGGAAAATCCCGACCAGTTGGCCGTCATCCGCGATGCCGAAGATCCCAAGATCGTCGCCAACGCGGTCGAGGAACTCTTGCGCTACCTCAGCATCATCCAGAACGGCCAGCGCCGTGTGGCCCTCGAAGACATCTCCATCGCCGGAGAGGTCATCCGTGCCGGCGACGGCATCATCATCGACCTGGCCCCGGCGAACTGGGATCCGCACGTCTTCACGGAGCCGGGCCGGCTATACCTGCACCGGTCGGGTGCGGATCGCAACGTCGCGTTCGGTTACGGCAGGCACCAATGCGTGGGGCAGCAGCTTGCCCGCGCGGAGCTGCAGATCGTCTACCGCACGTTGTTCCGCCGCGTCCCCACGCTGGCGCTGGGCATCCCGTTCGGGGAAGTGCCGTTCAAAGATGACCGCCTCGCCTACGGCGTGTACGAGCTTCCGGTGACCTGGTAGGCCCACTTTTTCAGCAAGCTGGCTACTCTCAATAATGCCGATCCGAATGGAGGGTCAATGATGACGACTCAGACAAGCACCGTTTCGCTCTATCCGCCCGGAGGCTTTGGCGCACCGAAGGATCGCCGTGGGCACGCCAGCGGCACCAATGTGGGCCTGCCTGAGGGAACCGTGGTTTTCTCCGCCGACAACCACATCTCCTTGGCCGCGGACATCTTCTACGAACGCTTCCCGGACGACCTCAAGGAGAAGGCGCCCCGGATCTGGTACGAGGACGGCGCCTATCAGGTCGGGCGCAAGGGGCAGTCGTTCCTGCCGGGCGACTTCAGCGCGGTGCTGATGCAGTACGACGACCTGCCCGGAGCGGCGAGCACCAATATCGAGGCCCGGATCCAGGAGCTGCACGAGGACGGCGTTGACAAAGAACTGGCATTCCCCAACGCGGTGCTGGCGCTCTTCCACTACCCGGACAAGAAGCTGCGTGAACTCGCGTTCCGCATCTACAACGAGTACATCGCGGAGCTCCAAGAGCGCTCAGCCGGCCACTTCTACGCCGCCGGACTGATCAACTGGTGGGATCCGCAAGGCACCCGGCGCACGCTAGATGAGCTGAAATCGTTGGGGCTCAAGACTTTCCTGATGCCACTGAACCCGGGTAAGGACGACGACGACAACCCGATCGACTACGCGAGCACTTCCATGCGCGCCGTCTGGGACGAGATCGAAGCCTCCGGCCTTCCGATCGCACACCACATCGGGGAAACCCCGCCGAAGAGCCCGTGCGAGTTCAACAGCGTCGTCGTCGGGATGATGATCAACATCGACGGGTTCCGGGAGACGTTCTCCAAGTACATCTTCGGTGGCATCCTCGATCAGCACCCGGGCCTGCGGATCGGATGGTTCGAGGGCGGGATCGCTTGGGTTCCTTGGGCGTTGCAAGACGCCGAGCACCTCGTGGCGTCCTATCAGCACATGTTCAACCGGCCGCTGGAGCACGACGTGCGGTACTACTGGGACAACCACATGAGCGCATCGTTCATGGTCGACCCCCTGGGCTTGGAGTTGATCGACAAGATCGGGGTGGACAAGGTGATGTGGTCGAGCGACTATCCGCACAACGAGAGCACATTCGGCTATTCCGAGAAGTCGCTGGCTGCGGTCGTGAATGCTGTCGGGCCGGAGAACGCGGCGCGCATCGTCAGCGGCAACATCACCAAATTCCTGGGGCTGTAGTGACAACCGTCGCGCAACCGGGCACCGGCACCGGCCTGGTGATTCCCGAAACGCCCGACGTGACCCGGATGCGTCGCGAGACCGGGGCTCGGCTGCGCTCGGCGATGGCCGAACGCGGTGTTGGCGCGATGATCCTGCTCGGCAACAGCGCGGTGGTCTATGCCACCGGGACCAGTTGGCCGCTCGGCGATGCCGGGCTGTCCTATGTTGAGCGACCTGTGGCCGTGGTCGTCGCCGACGACGAATGGCCGCATCTGTTCCTGCCGTTTCGCGAAGGCGCCTCGCAGGAGTCGGAGTTGCCCGCCGATCACCTGCACGGGCCGGTCTACCTCGAATTCGACGAAGGCGTAGGCAATTTCGCCCGGCAGCTGGCCGACCTGATTCCGGCCGGAACGGTGATCGCCGTCGACGAATGCACCGGCGCCATGTCGCGCGCGGGGAAGTCGTTGTTCCCCAATGGCGCTCCCGCCGACGCGGCGGCCATCGTCAGCGGCGCCAAGGTCGTCAAAACCCCGGACGAATTGGCCTGCATCCGTACCGCCGTCCGGATCACCGACGAGGCGATGGTGGACGTGGACAAGGCTCTGGCCCCCGGCGTCCGCCAAATCGACCTGTCGGCAAGCTTTTTGCGGCGGGCCTTCGAATTGGGCGCCACGGCCAGCATGCTCGAACCGATCTGGCAGGTCATGCCGCCCAGCAAGGCGGAAGGGGTGTGGACAACGCACGGAGACTTGGCGCTGCCGCTGCTGAGCACCGAGCGCGAACTGGTCGAAGGCGACGTGCTGTGGACCGACGTCAGCATCACCTACCATGGCTACTGCTCGGACTTCGGGCGCACCTGGCTGGTGGGCCGGGAACCGACGCCACGTCAGCAGGCGCAGTTCCAGAGATGGCAGGAGATCATGACTGCCGTCGAGGGCGTGGCCCGGGCCGGCGCCACCGCCGGCGATCTCGGCAGGGCCGCCACGGCAGCCAACGGCGGTAGCCGGCCCTGGCTGCCCCACTTCTACCTCGGCCACGGCATTGGCGTGAACGCGGCCGAGATGCCCATGATCGGAACCGATCTCGGGCAGGAGTTCGACGACAGCTTCGTCCTGCAGTCGGGCATGGTGCTGGTGCTCGAGCCGGTGGTTTGGGAGGACGGTACCGGTGGCTACCGCAGCGAAGAGGTCTTGGTGATAACCGAGGAAGGTTCGACTCGATTGACCGACTACCCCTATGCCCCCTATGGCAACTGAAGTACTGCCTGACAACCAGGCGCTGCGTTCGGGTCGCCGCCGGCGGGTGCTGGACCAGATGGCGGCACACGACCTCGATGTCCTGGTCCTCGGCCGTCAGGCTAATGTCCGCTACGTTACCGGTGCTCCCCAGCTGTGGGTTGCCGGGACCCGACCGTTCGGCGCGACCTGCGTGCTGGTGCGCGCGACCGGGGCTGTTCATTTGCTGAGCACCTGGGACGAAGGCGTCCCCGATGACATCCCGCACGAGAACCTGTACGGCATTTCGTGGAACCCGGTGAAAACCATGGCGGTGCTGGAACGCATCGACGGTGCACCCACCGCGCGCCGCGTCGGAACCGACGCGCTCTCACCGGCTTTCGCGCAGCTGCTGCCAACCGCGTTTCCCAACGCCGAGCTTGTCGACGGGGAGCTCGCGATGCGCGCTGCCCGGCGCATCAAAACGGCCGAGGAGGTGGTTGCGCTACGGGAAGCGATTGCGGTAGCGGAGTCGGGTCTGGCCGCCGCAGTCGCCGAGCTGCACCCGGGCGTGCGCGAACAAACGCTGGCAGGCGTCATGCTGGAGGCCATGGCGGCCGGCGGGGTGAGCACCCCGTCGAATCAGGAATTCGCTTGGGTGACTTCGCCGGAACACCCGTGGCGCCGGGTCAACGGTGACGGTCGCGACGGTCGTGTTCAGGACGGTGACCTGGTTGCGTTTTCGGCGGGAGTGCTCGCCGGCGGCTACATGGGTGAGGTGGGACGAACGTGGCCGGCAGGCGGCGTCAGCGGCGCCCCCCTTCTGTACCGACGGTGGGACAACCTGTGGAACCGGCTGCTTGCCGCATGCCGGCCCGGCACCGCGGCCAGCGAACTGCTCGCCGCCTACCAGGCCGCGGGCGAGCCGGAGCCGCCGATGCCGGTGGCCCGAGGGTTGGGCATGGGCTTCGACCCGCCCGTCATCTCCAAGCACCTGCCTGCAAGCGCCGCCGACGAACGATTGGAGCCCGGCATGGTGCTGGCCGTGACGGGATATGTCTGGGAGCACGGAGTCGGAGCGGTCTTCGGGCGTGAAGCGGTCCTGATCGCCGCGGACGGGCCGGAGGTCCTGACTTCCAGCCCATTCTGGCGCGGATAGAATGCCCGACAACTCGGATCCCCCGGCGGAAGAGATCATTCGATACCACAGAGACGCCGAGACGCGTGTTGCCACAATCACATTCGACCGGCCCGATTACCTCAACGCACCCACGATCGCGGCGAGGCTGCGCTACGCCGACCTGCTGCATCGCGCCGGCATTGACGACGACGTCAAGGTGCTGGTGGTCCGCGGCGCCGGTGACGATCTCGGCTCGGGTGCCGATCTCACCGAGGTCATGGACGTCCAGAATGCAACGGACCAGAATCGGCGGCTCGCTGAATATCGAGTCGGTGGCGACGAAGTCAGATATCCCCCCGATGGCTCATTTCGGCGCGGCGCCACCCTCAGCCAGTGGTATGCCAATCCGAACTCCGGGATACGCGGTCTGCAGGACTTCAAGAAGATCAGCATCCTGGAGGCGAAGGGCTACTGCTACGGCTGGCACTTCTACCAGGCGGCCGACGCGGACCTCGTGATCGCGAGCGACGATGCGCTTTTCGGGCACCCGTCGTTTCGGTACTACGGCTGGGGGCCACGGATGTGGTGGTGGGCGCAGACCATGGGTATCCGGAAGTTCCAGGAAATGGTCTTCACCGGCAGGGCTTTCACCGCCGCCGAGATGTACGACTGCAACTTCCTCAACAGCGTGGTCCCCAGGGACCAACTCGAAGCAGAGGTCGAGAAATATGCGCTGGCGTGCGCGCGCAATCGCCCTACCGACACCGTGTTCATGCAGAAGGTCTTCTTCGAGATCATGAAACAGTTCCAGGGCGAGTACATGGGCAGCATGCTCAGCTGCTTCTTCGAGTCGATGGGCGGCAGCGTCCGGCCGGATTCTGGCGACGACTTCACGTTGCAGGAGGCCATCGAGCGCGGCCTGGGCGATGCGGTCAACGACAACGACAACAAATTTCCTCCGGAGTGGCGGCTCAGCAAGGGCGCGCGCAAGAAGGCACGCAACAAGAAGAAGCCCGATCGGAAGCGAGAGCGCTAGTGGCGCACGCTACGGTCGAACCGCCACTGGCCGGTTATACGGTGGTCGACCTATCCACCGGAATAGCGGGCGCCTACTGCACCAAGCTGCTCGCAGACGGCGGCGCTGAGATCATCAAAGTTGAGCCACCAGAAGGCGATCCACTGCGTGCCTGGTCGGCGTCGGGTGCCGTCACACGACCCGGTAGTGATGGCGCGTTGTTCAGCTTTCTGGCCGGGTCAAAGCACAGCGTCGTTGTCGATCCCGGCACCGAGGATGACGTCGAGCTGACCAACAGGCTGCTGGCCGCCGCGGACGCGGTGGTATGGTCTCGCGGCTCCAAAGTGGCTGAAAGCCAGGACTTTACGCCCGATGCGATACACCGGCGCCATTCCCACCTGACCGTCATGTCGATCACGCCCTTCGGGCTGGACGGTCCCTGGCGAGATCGGGCAGCCACCGAATTCACATTGCAGGCATGGTCGGGGGGAATTGTCGGGCTCGGGCGCGGCGCGCCGGACCGTGCTCCGGTGTTCATCGGTGGGCAGGTCGGGGAATATCTGGCGGGGGTGTACGCGAGTGCCGCCATCCTGACATCGAGGTGCCACCAAATCGGCGGGGCCCCAGGACAACTTCTGGACCTGTCGATGCTGGAAACACAGATCCTGGGGCTGACCTACTATCCCGCCACCTACTTCGAGATGCTCGGCCGGCCATGGCGAGATGCACGCCGCCTCACGGTGCCCGGTGTGGCTCGCGCCAAAGACGGACTGGTGGACGTCGGGTGCGGGACCGCGCAGCAGTGGTTCGACCTGTGCGCGATGGTCGGCCACGCGGAATGGATCGATGAGGAATCACCGCTGACGATCACGGAGCAGGCCAACGTCCACGCCGACGACATCTACGCATGGTTCGAGAGCAACACCGTCGATGACATTCGGGAGCTGGCAACGGCATTCCGGATTCCCAACGCGCCTGTCGGCAACGGTGCGAACGTCGCGTCGCTGGACCACTTCCGAGCGCGGGGTTCGTTTGTGCGCAACCCGCGCGACGGGTTCCATCAGCCGGGCCACCCCTACCGGTTGCTGCCCGCGCGGCTCCGCGCGCCGCAACCGGCGCCGCGGCTGGGCGAGCAGACCGCACGTTACCGGGCCGCTACCCTGACCCCTCGCCCCGGGCCAACCGGACCCGCGAATCGTTTGCCATTGAGCGGACTTCGGGTGTTGGACATGACGACGTTCTGGGCGGGCCCGTGCTGCACCCACTTTTTGGCCATGCTCGGCGCCGAGGTCATCCACGTGGAGTCCACGCGCCGCCCGGACGGCACCCGGCTGATCGCCGGGATCCCCGTCACCGAAGAGCAGTGGTGGGAGAAATCACCGATCTTCGCGTCGCTGAACACCAACAAGAAAGGGCTGACGCTGGACCTGCAGAGCCCGCGCGGACGGGAGCTGCTGTGCCGGCTCATCGAGAGATGCGATGTGATCGCGGAAAACTTCACGCCGCGGGTGCTGGACCAGATGGGCCTGGACTTCGCCGCGGTCCAATCCATCAGGCCCGACGCGGTCATGCTGCGAATGCCCGGATTCGGGCTGGACGGGCCGTGGCGGGACAATCCCGCGTTTGCCTATGTCATCGAATCCGCGGCGGGCGTGAGCTGGATGACCGGCTATCCCGACTGCACTCCGTACGAGCCGTATTCGATCGGTGATCCCAATGCCGGCGTGCACGCGCTCAATGCCCTGCTGCTGGCCCTGGAGCATCGTCGCCGCACCGGGCAGGGTGTGCTGGTGGAGGCGGCGATGGTGGATGCCGCACTGAGCATCTCGGCCGAGCAGATCATCGAGTACTCCGCATACGGGGCTCTGCTGGAGCGCGCCGGCAACCGGGGACCAACGGCGGCGCCGCAAAACCTCTACCGCACCGCCGACGTCGACGAATTCGGCCGACTCGACAGTTGGGTCGCCATCGCGGTGGCCACTGATGATCAGTGGGCGGGGTTGCGCACCGCGCTCGGATCGCCTGCCTGGGCAACCGATCCCGTGCTGTCGGCAGCAGCGGGCCGGCGCGCACAACAGGACCTGATCGACGAGCGCCTGGCCGCATGGTGTGAGCACCGCAGTGGGGACGACATCGTCGCAACCCTCTGGGATGCCGGGGTTCCGGTGGCCAAGGTAATGCAGCCCCATCGTCAAACAGAACTCGATCAGCTGGTGTTTCGCGGCTTCTTCGAGGAAGTCGAACACCCCGTGAACGGCCGGGCTAAGCTGAGCACCGTGCCAATCCGGTTCTCCGGCGGGCCCGGGCTATTCCACACGAATCCCGCACCCACACTTGGGCAGCACAATCACGAGTTGCTGGCCGAGCTGGGCCTGACCCCAGCGGAGATCGCGGAGCTGGGAGCCGACGGAATCATCGGCCGGACACCCGCGATGCACGCGACGACCTGACCGACGATGGCGATCGATCCGTCGAACATCCTGCTCACCGGCCGCGTGGCCGTCGTGACCGGCGGCGGGGCGGGCATCGGCCGCGGCATCGCGGCCGGGATGGCCGCGTTCGGCGCCAGGGTCGCAATCTGGGAGCGCGACCCGGAGAGCTGCGCGAAGGCCGCGGAATCGGTTGGTGCACTGGGAATCGTGACCGACGTCCGAGACACCGGCCAGGTTGACGCCGCGCTGCAGCGCACCACCGCCGAACTCGGGCCGGCGACGATCCTGGTGAACAACGCCGGCGGCGTATTCTCCTCACCGCTACTGGAGACCAGCGAAAATGGTTGGGACGCACTGTATAAAGCCAACCTGCGCCACGTGTTGCTATGCACCCAGCGGGTCGCGCGGCAAATGGTGTCGGCGGGCCTCCCCGGCAGCATCATCTCGGTGACGTCGATCGAAGGCGTGCGCGCCGCGCCCGGCTACGCGGCTTACGCCGCGGCCAAGGCGGGCGTCATCAACTACACCCAGACCGCGGCGCTGGAACTCGCGCCCCAGGGCATACGGGTCAACGCAATAGCACCCGATATCACGCTCACCGAAGGGCTGGCGCAGCTCGGCGGCGAGGCAGCGATGACCCGGATCGGCAATGTCGTGCCGGTGGGGCGTCCCGGTCACGTCGACGAAATCGCCAGCACCGCCGTGTTTCTGGCCTCCGACATGTCGTCGTACCTGACCGGGCAGACGCTGCATGTCGACGGCGGCACCCACGCCGCGAGCGGCTGGTACCACGACCCGCAGACCGGGGACTACCGGCTCGGGCCATCCGGCTAGTGACCCCACCCCTCGGTGGCCTGGTCGTCGAACGTACGGTCAATCCGCTCGAATCTGCGGCGGATCGAGGCCCTGGCGACCTCGTGCGGCAGGATATACAAGCGGTTGGCCAGAATTGCGTCGGCTGTCAGCCGGGCGACGTCGTCGACGCCCACGCTGTCGTCCTGCGTCGGGAGCGGCCCGAACGAGCCCTCAGGCGTTGACGACAGTCCGTAATCCGCACCGCGGATTCGTTCGGAGTTGGAGACCAGCTTGGTCTCGACGACCATCGGGCACAGCACCGACACACCTATGCCGTTGTCCTTGACCTCGCGCGCCAGCGTCTCCGCCAACCCGACCACCCCATATTTGGCAACGCCGTAGGTCCCGAGACCGGCATTGGGCACCAGGCCGGCGAAGGACGCGGTGAAGGCGATGTGGCCGCCCGTGCCCTGCTCGAGCAACCTCGGCAAGAACGCCTCCACGGCGTGGATCGAGCCCCACAGGTCGATATCGATCACCCAGCGCCAGTCGTCGTGCGTCATCTGGGCGATCGGGCCCGCCACGACGATGCCGGCGTTGCTGAATACGACGTCGACACGGCCGAGCAGCCGAAACGCCTCGTTCGCGAGGTGGACCATCTCGCCGAGGTGCCGGACGTCGCACATCACGCCGTGCGCATCGAACCCCTCGGTGCGCAACCGGCTCACCGCCTGTTCCAGCGTGGGCTGATCGACGTCGGCGAGCACCACACGGGCTCCGCGGCGGGCAAACTCCGTGGCGGTGGCCAAACCGATGCCACTCGCACCGCCGGTGATCACCGCCGCGCGCCCTTCAAATCCGTCCATGGGACGGAACCTTATTTCAGGCAGCTACCCGCATCGATAGGCAGGGTCACGCCGGTGACGTAGCGGGATTCGTCGGAGGCGAAGAACAGCACCGCATTGCTGATGTCGATGGGATCCACCCACGGAATCGGCAGCGTGTGAAACAGCTGGCAGATCGGTGCCATGTCGTCCGGGCCGGGGTTCTCCAAGTCCGGCCGGAACATCTTGAACGTTCCCTCGTTGTGCAGCATCGGAGTGCTCACGTGAGTGGGATGCACGGAGTTGACGCGAATCATGTGCTGCCCCAACTCGACCCCGAACGCCCGCATCAGCCCGACAACGCCGTGCTTGGCGGCGACGTAGTGGCCGGTATGCGGGTAGGCCTTGAGCCCGCCGACCGAGCTGGTCAGGATGATCGACCCGCCACGGCCGCCGGCCAGGATATGCGGGACACCGGCTTTCACGGTTTTCCACACCCCGGACAAGTTGACGTCGATCATCTCCGTCCAGTCTTCTTCGCTGGTCTTGTCGAGCGTTTCACCGCCGTTGCCGATGCCCGCGTTGGCCACGATGATGTCCAGTCGGCCCAGCTGCTCCACACCGCTGTCCACGGCGGCCTTCAGCGCGTCGTAGTCGCGCACGTCGACTTCGGCGGTGACGATTCTGCGGTTATGACCCTTGACGAGGTCGGCCGTCTCCGCCAGGTCCTCCGGCGTCGACGCTGGGATCGCGCTGCCTTCCACCGCGGACTCGCGGATGGGCTTACAAATGTCGATGGCGATGATGTCGGCGCCTTCCTGCGCCAACCGCACCGCGTGGCTACGGCCCTGACCGCGTGCCGCCCCGCTGATGAAAGCTACTTTGCCCTCAACACGTCCAGCCATGACTACCTCATTTCCTGACTAACGATGGAATCCCTGCCTGTTCGACGTTCCTGCCTGTTCGATCGGCGTGCCTCAGCGGAGTACAGCCGGCATCGTCTCCCAGCCCCGGACGGTGGAAGTCGGGGAGAGCTTGGCGTTGGTAAGCTCGATATCCCACTCGGGGAAGCGCTTCAAGATCTCTTCGAGCGCGATGCGGCCCTCGATCCGAGCCAGCGCCGAGCCGAGGCAGTAATGGGTGCCGACACTGAACGTCAGATGTTGGCGTCTGGCCGCGCTGACTGTCACCGGTACTCAATCGCCTCTCGCCGGAATCCGCGTTCCCCGGAATCGCGGATCGTGCCGCTTTGAACTCTGTCATCACCCCACCAAGGGTGTCAACGACGAATCCGTTTCGGCTACTTGTGATTCTGAATATTAGAGAATTTGATTCTCGGCGGGCAAATCACGTGCGCTATTTGCTCAGCGCGGTGATGGTGTCCGACGCGCGCTAGCCGACGAATCCGCGTGAGCAGAAGTCCCACACCTCATCGGCGGTGATGGGATGGACCGTCGCGTCGTCGGAGCCGCCGCTGGATTGCGCGATGAACATGACCGTCTGCATGGTCATGGCGGCGATCCGCCTCGGATTGATGCCGGCGCGCAACTCGCCGGCATCGCTTGCGGCTTCCATGAGCTCGGCCAGCAACGCCACCAGCGGCGCATGTGCCACCTTGACCTCGGCCGGATGCGTGACCAGCAACCGCGGCGCAAAGTCGGTGAACAGCGGCCGCTTGGCCGTCGGGTCGGGACGGGACGCCTCGTACAACAGCTCGACGGCGACCTTGAGCCGCTCCAGCGCATCGGTGTGGTTTTCGGTGGCGGCACGGATCTGGTCCGCGGATCGGCTCAGCGCGTCTTCGAACAGTGCGAGCAGCAACTCGTGCTTGCCGTCAAACTGCAGGTAGAAGCTCCGCAACGACTGGCGGGACCGGTCCACGACCTCCTGGACCGTAAAGTCTGTGCTGCCCTTTTCGATGATGATGGCCTGCGCCGCGTCGAGGAAACGCTGAACGCGCTGCGCTGCCCGCAGTTTCGCGGTCTTGATGGACCGCTCGACGGCGCGCTGCTTCCAGGCGGGCTCTTCGCTTGGGCTGGTCACGGGCGACTCACACGATTGCCGCGTGGGGAGAACATGGTTGGACTCTACCGGAGAACGCCGTGCCATCGCTGTGCTCGACCCCCCTCGCGACGTCGTGTCGGAGATTGTAACTTTCTCACGACGAGAATACTATTCTCTTACACGTGTGTATGGAAGCGGAATCGCAAGAGCGGGACGCGCGGTCCCGGAGAATCACAAAATCTCGATCCGTTCCGCGAGCGCCAGGGAGTTTCGGGGAATGCTGTGCAGCTGACCTTTGACGCCGACGTCGAGGCGTTCCGCGCCGAATTCGTCGCTTTCCTGGACGCGCATTTACCTTCGGAAGCTGAAGCCTTCGACCGCCCGCGGTCCAGTTCGGACATCCCTCAGTGGGCCCGCCGCTGGCAACGGTTGCTGTTCGACAGCGGGTGGCTGTTGCCGGGCAATCCGCCCGAGTTCGGTGGGCGCAACGCCACGTTGTTGCAGCAATACGTGTACCTGGAGGAGTTGGGTCGGCGGCGCATCTATCAAAGTTTCAATCCGCAGGGCGTGGGCATCATAGCGGCGTCGTTGTTGACGTTCGGCACCCCGGAACAAAAGCAACGATGGGCGGTGCCGATTCTGCGCGCCGAGATCACTGCCTCGCTGGGGATGAGCGAACCCGACGCCGGTTCGGATCTGGCGTCGCTGAAAACACGGGCGGTGCTTGACGGCGACCATTTCGTGGTCAACGGGCAGAAGGTGTGGACGTCGGGCGCCCACGACGCGGATGTGCTGTTGGCGTTCGTGCGTACGGACCCGGATGCGTCAAAACACAAGGGGATCAGTGCATTACTGATTCCGACCGATACTCCCGGTGTGGTTCGCCGGCCGTTCGCTTCGGTATCCGACAGCGACGACGTCGACTTCAACGAGGTGTTCTTCACTGACGCACGGGTGCCGGCGGAGAATTTGGTGGGGGAGCTCAATGGCGGCTGGCGGGTGGCAACGGGCTCGCTCGGCCACGAGCGCGCCATGTTGTGGCTGGACTACGCGCAGATGTTGCACGCGCTGACCGTCGATTTCGGCCCATCGGGAACGCTGCAGCGCGATCTTTACGCAACCCTGGTGATGGATTGTTATGCGCTGCGGCTGATGGGGTCGGCGGCTTTGTCCCGGGCGGCCCGCGGGGAAGAGGACGTGCCCGCCCAGTCAGTGCTCAAGCTCCTCGGTTCGGAGGCGATGCAACGCGCCTGTGAGGACGCGCTGAATGCCCAGGGGCCAGACGGGCTCGTGCTTCATGCGGTGACCGCGCCGTTCGCCCCGCTGAACCTGGACAGCCACTACGGCAGCTGGTTCGACCGGTACGCGCGCACCTTCGCCGCGACCATCGCCGGCGGGACTTCCGAAATTCAGCGCAACATCATCGCCGAACGGGTACTGGGCCTGCCGCGCAATTAAACCCGGCTGACAAAGCCTTGGTGATCAGCCGTTTCGGGCGTCCAGCCAGGAGTAGTAGCCGATGGCGACAAGGCCGGCCACGATCGAAATCGCCCCTAACGCCATGCCGGCGATCGCGATTCGGGGATTGTTGGCTTCGCCGCGCTGTACCCGCCTCCGGGCGGTGTCGCCGGTGATCACCGCCGCTATCCCGAAGGGCACCCCGATCAGCAACCAACATGTCATGAGCGCCACAGCGCCCAGGATCAGCGAGACGACGCCGAACTCGTTTCGGGGTGCGTCGGGGCTCATTGCGTCCTATCTTACGTGCACGGACGGCTTGGTTGTCCCCCGCTTCACTGCCGCAAGATTCCCATATGCCACAGAAATTTGGGACTCACGTCGCGCGCGGCCGTCAAGCGGCGCGCTCCGGAGTCCACCCCACGCCGCTACAGCTCGGCAAGCCGTGGAGCAGATCCCTTGGCCCGCAACGTCGCTCCGGCCTGGCGGGTCAGTTCTCGTGCGCTCCCGAGCAGTCCGTCCAAGATCAGCGACCTCTTGACGTGGTGGTGCAGTTGGTGCTCGGCGGTGAAACCGATACCACCCAGCACCTGCTGGCAGTGACGTGCGGTGGTCAGCGCCGCCTGGCCCGCCGCCGCCTTGGCCAGCAAGGAAGCCAGGCCGTCGTGGTCATCTGGCCGGACGGCGGCGACGTCCAGGGTCGCCTCGGCGCCCTCGATTGCGACGAGGGTCTCGGCCAGCCGGTGCCGGATCGCCTGAAACGAGCTGATGTGCCGGCCGAATTGAACGCGGTCGATGGCATGCTGACGCGCAAGTGACAGCATCGCGCGGCTGGTCCCGACCAGCCACCAGCCCAGCGCCCGCCGCCCCGCATCAAGGGCGGCCGACGGCAGTGGATCACCTTGGGGCACACGATGTATCGGTAGTTCGCCGTCGATTGCCGCACTGGTGTGATCGCCGCGCTGCCACACCACCCAGGAGCCGCCCGCGAACGGCAGTGGGAGCGTACCGCCTGGTGCACCTCCGGCCGCGCACAGCACGACGTCGTTCAGCACAGGCGCGTGTGCGCCGGTCTCGCCGAGCAGGTGGAACACCAAAGGAATTGCGGTATCCGGCATCTCGTCGAGCATGTCGAGCCAGCCGATGTCGGCCAGCGCCGCATCGAGCTTGGCGCCCGAGGCCGCTGAAGGATCTGTCATGGTTGTTCGCACCGAATCGGCCAGCAGGCGCAGTGACTCGGGGTCCGTCAGGGCATCCACGATTCACTCCTTCCCGAGGTCGAGCAGCCGGCGGGCGATGATATTGCGCTGAATCTCGGCGGTACCGCCGTAGATGGTCGCCGCACGCGAGTACAGGTACTCCGACCGCCACGGTGTGTCGTCGAGCTCAAGCGTGCCGGGCAGCAGGTCACGGACGGTGTCGTAGAGGCGTTGCTCGGCGGTGGCCAGCAGCACCTTGTCGATGGAGGTGTCCGGTCCCAGGCGCGCTCCGTCGCGCATCCGATGCTGGGTGCCGCGCGATCGGCAGCGCAACGTGTGCAGCGCGAGATACGCGGAACCAAGCTCGAATTCATCGTGTTCGCCGGGGTCTTTCGCTTCGGCGATGAGTTCGTCGAAGCGTGAGTACAGGTAGGCGATCCGCTGCCAGAAGCAGCTGGAACGCTCGTAGGGCAGCAGGTCCATCGCGAGCCGCCAGCCGTCGCCCGGCCGGCCGAGCATCCGGCTCGCCGGGATCACGACGTCGTCGTAGTACACCTCGCAGAA
Organism: Mycobacterium sp.; assembly: GCF_052145595.1. Taxonomy (GTDB): domain Bacteria; phylum Actinomycetota; class Actinomycetes; order Mycobacteriales; family Mycobacteriaceae; genus Mycobacterium. The sequence goes on from NZ_JBKQOI010000155.1 coordinate 41,526, forward strand.
TTCGTCGACCCCGTGCATCGTGCGCAGCGGCCGAACCGTGATGCCCGGTGTGTCCAGGTCGACGAAGAATGCGGTGATCCCGTCATGGCCCGGCGCGGTCCGGGTGAGCAGGACGCATCGGGTCGAGAACTGGGCGAAGCTGGTCCAGACCTTCTGCCCGTTGACAATCCAGTTATCGCCTTGCGGCGTCGCCCGAGTGGTCAGCGACGCCAGGTCGCTGCCGGACCCCGGCTCGGAAAAGCCCTGACACCATTGCTCGGCACCGCTGAGCAGTCGCGGCACCATTTCCGCGGCGAGGTCCGCGGGGGCGTAGTCGATGATCGTGGGTGCGAGCACCTCGAGCATCGAATAGGGGCCGGGCTCGGCGAGTCGACGACCAACCACCTCCTCGCCGACGATCGCGCGAAGCACCGCGGGCCCGCCCAACCCGCCGACTTCGACGGGCCAGCCGTAGCGCATCCAGTCGGCGTCATAAAGTGCCCGGCTGACCCGGGCGAATTGCCGCATATGGCCCTGCAGCGAGTGGTCGGGCCCGGGGGTCAGGTCGTGCTCGTCGAGCCACGCACACAGGCCCGTTCGGAACTCCTCGACATTCACGGGGTGGGACGACCGACGGCGTGCGGGCGCCCGGAGTCGTGTACGCCGCTGCGCCGAATGAACGTCATGGCGCGGGTCTTGAGCCGCCACCCGTCGGCGGTGCGGACGTAGGTGTCGCGGTAGTAGCCGATCCGCATGTCGTGTGTGGCATGGTCGATGAAGCACAACGGCTGCGTGCCGGTCGCCGAATCGCCGTCGATGTCGACCACCGCGGTTCCGGTGAGAAACAAGCCCTTTGGTGCGGCGGCCACCAGCTCCGGGAACCTGTCCAGGCTGTACGTGTCACCGAAGGCGCTGTAGGTTCCGTCGGGCGTGAAAACGGCGACAAGGCCGTCGATGTCCTCCTGTGTGATGGTCACCGCGTAGCGGGCGAGCAGCTGCTGGATCTCGACCAGATCGTCAGTTCTGGTTGGCTGTTTTGTCGACATAGACCTTGCCGCCTTTCATGACAAAGCTGACGTTCTGGGTCACGGTTATGTCTTGCAACGGGTTTCCCGGCACCGCGATGATATCGGCGAGCTGACCCTGCGCCAGCCGCCCCCTGTCGCTCGCGTTGATGAGTTCGGCGGCAGTCACCGTGGCCGCCCGCAGCACCGCCAAAGGCGGCAGGCCCCACTCGACCAGCGTGACCAGCTCGTCCGCGTTGCGGCCGTGCGGTATAGCGGGGGCGTCGGTGCCAACCGCGATCTTCACGCCGGCTTGGTAGGCGGCCAGGATCGAGGTGCGCGCCTTGGGAAACATCTCGGCAGCCTTGGCCTGCAACTCCGGCGGGGCATGGGAGACGTCCATGGCATTGCCGTCGGCCAGGCGCCGAGTGGATACCAGGAAGGTGCCGTGCTCGACCATCGTTGCGATCGCGTCGTCGTCGACCAGGAAGCCGTGCTCGATGCAGTCGATACCCGCCGCCACCGCGTGCCTGACCGCGTCGGCACCGTGTGTGTGCGCGGCGACGCGCAGCCCACGCCGGTGTGCCTCGTCGACGATCGCACGCAGCTCCTCGTCCGAATAGTGCTGCGCGCCCGGCGGTCCCGTCAGTGACATCACCCCGCCCGAGCAACAGACCTTGATGAGCTGGGCGCCGTGTTTGATCTGGTACCGCACCGCCTTGCGGATCTCGTCGACCCCGTTGGCGATGCCTTCCTCGACGGTCAAGTCGAGCGCATGCGGTGCGAACGCTGCGAACATCGTCGGATCCAGATGCCCTCCCGTGGGGGTGATGGCATGCCCGGCCGGCACCACCCGCGGCCCGTCGATCCAGCCCGCGTCGATGGCCTTGCCCAGCGCGACATCGAGCAGGTAGCCGCCGGTCTTGACGAACAGCCCCAGGTTGCGCACCGTGGTGAACCCGGCGCGCAGCGTGCGGCGGGCATTGCCGACCGCACGCAACACCCGCGTCGGCGGGTCATCCTGGACCTGGGACAAGCCGGGTTTCTCCCCGCGTCCGCCCATCAGGAGGTTGACCTCCATGTCCATCAGTCCGGGCAGCAGGATTTGGTCTCCGAGATCAATCATGTGATCGACCACGTCACCCTGGACGTCACCGCCGACCCCGGCGATCCGGTCGCCCTCGATCCGCAGGATGCCGGGCCGCAGGATCTCACCGGTGTCGACATCGAGCAGCCCGGCGGCCTTGAGCGTCAGCACAGCGGTGAGCCGCTCGGGCGAACAGCCGAGAGCACCGTTAGATCACCGGCTCCCTGATCAGATCCACCCAGGCCGCGCCGCTGTCGGGGACTCGTGGCTGCTTCCATGCTTCGATCGGGAACGACACCATGACCAGCGACTGCATCACGTGCATGAGACTCTTTGCGTCCTCGGGCAGATCGTCCAGCGGGTACTTGTCGCAGTAGGCGATCACGTCGTTCAGGCGGGGGAATGCGGCGTCATAGAACTCCTGCATCTCGCTCATTGACGAGGCCAGCCGCTTGGCGTAACGCTCGGGTTCGGTGGCCAGGTCCCAATCCAAATACGGCTCCAGGTCGGCGAATTCGTTGGGCAGTTTACTTGCGGTGGCCATTGTGGCTGTACTCCTTGACGTAGTCCCCGGCCACCTTGTGCAGATGGCGAAGAAGGATTTCCTGATCGCACAACGGAAAGTCCGTGACGACCTTGGTGCCGATCATGGTCTGGGTTGCCTCGAGGGTGTTGGCGTCCTGCAGCGCGTACTCCTTGAAAGTCACCGCGGCCAGCTCGTGGGCCAGCCGTTCCCGCGCGTTCTTCGGCGGCACGAAATACAGGCTGCACTCGAAGATGTGCCTGTCGACCGCCGTCGGCCAATAGTGGTAGGTCAGAAACCAGCCCGGCGCCCACAGCAGCAGCATGAAATTCGGGAAGAACACGAACGAGTCGATGCCCCACTGCGGCACGCGGGACGGGTTGACCCCGGGCGGTAGTTGATCCAGCCCCTCGATATCGGGTCGCTCCCATGGCCCGAACAACCCGCTGCGCAGCACCCGGTCCATCGGCTTGACCATGCTCAGGTCCGCGGGCGGTGACTGACCGCCCCAAGTCGAGATCATCGAGTGTGGACCGGACAGCTCATAGTGCAGTGCCTCGAAGCCGTACTTCTGAATCTTGGCGGCTTCTTCCTTGGTGTACTGCCCCTGGTGCAGCACTGGCGCGTGGTAGAACTCGACGAACGCGTCGATGAACAGCTTCCAGTTGCTGCCGACCTCGGCCCTGTAGGAGTAGACCTCGGTCATCTCGTGGAACGGGTAGCCCTCGAGTCCCTTGGCCATTGGTCCGAGATAATCGACCAGTGGCTTCGCGTCTTGATCGAGGTTGACGAAGATGAATCCCTCCCACACCTCGCAGCGCACCGGCACGAGTCCGTACTTGCTCTTGTCGACTTCGAAGAACTCATCCTCCTGTTGGATGAAGGTCAGCTCACCGTCGAGGCTGTAGCGCCACGCGTGGTACTTGCAGGTGAACTGGCGACAGGTGCCTGAGGTCTCCTCATGTGGATAGTCGTTCCAGACCAGCTTGTTTCCGCGGTGGCGGCAAAGGTTGTGAAACGCCTTGACGGAGCCGTCCTTGGTCTTGACGACGATCACGGACATACCCGGGGCCGCCGACGGCAGCTCCTTGGTGAAATAGCTGCCGGTGCGTGGCAGCCGCTCGACTCGGCCGACGTTGAGCCAGGTGCGCCTGAAGATCGCCCCCCGCTCGGCTTCGAAGAATGCCGGATCGATCGAGTCGCTGTAGTCGACGGGTCCGGTCCCTAGCTCGGGATAGTTCTCTGTCCAGCTTCCCGCAGCCGGTTTCGTGAAGTGGGGCAAGGCTTTCTACCTCTCTTGTTGTGCGTCGTGTTCGACCTCGACGCCAAAAGTGTTGATGGCCATCGCAAGTGCGATGTAGCCGCCGATGGTCAAGACCAAGTCCATTCGTTGCTGTTCGTCAAGCCGCTCGCAAAGAGCGGCCCATGTCTGATCTGACACGTTGGACTTCTCGTCCAGCTCGTCGACGGCGTTGAGCACGGCGCGGTCGAACTCGTCGTTCGCCTGGCCGGTTTGGGCGGCGGCGATATCGGCTTCGGACAATCCGGCTTCCTGCGCGATCTTCACGTGGTGTGTCCATTCGTAGGCGCAGCCCCGTCGATGTGCGACACGCAGGATCGCTTGCTCGCGGATACGCGTCGGCAGAGTGGAGCCGAACAGCAGATACCCGCTGAATCGCAGAAATGCGCGGGCCAGCTTCGGGTGACGCGCTAGCGTCGCCATGAGGTTGCCGGCGTCGCGGGGGTTGCAGCGTTCCGGGGGCAGCATGACAGAAAGCGACCGCCGGACGTTCTCGTCCCACTCTTCGGCCGGCAGCGGCTGCAGGCGCATCCGCAGGCTCCTCTCGGCGTCCTCTCGACCACCTCTCGGTCAAAGAGAATCAGATTCTCATTTCTAACCAATAGACTTGCACGATTCGGTCGGCTGGTCAATGCCGTCGCGCACGGCGGTGACCGCCCGCCCGTACTGCGCCGGCACGGGCTGGGTACGACTCCGCGCCTCCGAACGACACCGTTCGGGTTGCTTCGGATTGGCGTGCTCGAACGGGCTTTGCATCACTTTTGTCGCTCGGAGGCGGCCATTTCGCGTGGTCGCCGGCCGCGCTGTCCAGCGGTGAAGGGACCGCACGGCTAGCCTGGATGTTGATTCTCACTTCACGAGAAGATAGTTTTCAAAATAGTGATCTCGGCGCTAGCCGCCTGTTCGCCGAGGCTATGCGGGGCCGCGAGACCGATGGATCCGATGAGAGGGAACGGCCATGAACAAAGAAGACATGATCCTGATCAGCGTCGACGACCACACCGTCGAGCCGCCGGACATGTTCAAAGACCATCTGCCGACGAAGTACCTGGACGACGCACCTCGGCTGGTGCACAACCCAGACGGCTCGGACATGTGGAAGTTCCGCGACACGGTGATCCCCAACGTGGCGCTCAACGCGGTCGCCGGCCGGCCCAAGGAGGAGTACGGGCTGGAACCGCAGGGCCTGGATGAGATCCGGCCGGGTTGCTACAACGTCGACGAGCGCGTCAAGGACATGAATGCCGGCGGCATCCTGGCCTCGATCTGCTTCCCGTCCTTTCCCGGCTTCGCCGGCCGCCTGTTCGCCACCGAAGACCACGACTTCTCGGTGGCCCTGGTGCAGGCCTACAACGACTGGCACATCGACGAGTGGTGCGGCGCGTACCCGGCGCGGTTCATCCCGATGGCGCTGCCGGTGATCTGGGATGCCGAGGCGTGCGCCGCGGAGGTGCGGCGCGTTTCGAAGAAGGGTGTGCACGCACTCACGTTCACCGAGAACCCGGCCGCGATGGGCTACCCGAGCTTCCACAGCGAGTACTGGAATCCGCTGTGGAAGGCGTTGTGCGACACCAACACCGTGATGAACGTGCACATCGGATCCTCGGGCAGGCTCGCGATCACGGCACCGGACGCGCCGATGGACGTGATGATCACACTGCAGCCGATGAACATCGTGCAGGCCGCCGCGGATCTGCTGTGGTCCAAGCCGATCAAGGAGTACCCGGACCTGAAGATCGCGCTGTCGGAAGGCGGCACCGGGTGGATCCCATACTTCCTGGAGCGAGCCGACCGCACGTACGAGATGCACTCGACGTGGACCCACCAGAACTTCGGCGGCAAGCTGCCCAGCGAGATTTTCCGCGAGCACTTCCTGACGTGCTTCATCAGCGACAAGGTGGGAGTCAAGCTGCGCAACATGATCGGCATCGATAACATCGCCTGGGAGGCCGACTACCCGCACAGCGACTCGATGTGGCCGGGCGCACCGGAGGAGCTTTGGGATGTCCTCAGTCTGAATAACGTGCCGGACGGCGAGATCAACAAGATGACCTACGAGAATTCGATGCGGTGGTACTCGTTCGACCCGTTCACCCACATCACCCGGGAGCAGGCGGCGGTCGGCGCGCTGCGTAAGGCCGCCGAGGGACACGACGTGTCCATTCAGGCACTGAGCCACCACAAAGAAACTCGGGCGGGTTCGTCCGTCGCGGACTTTACGGCTAACGCGAAAGCCCTCACCGGCAATAAGGACTGAGGAACCACCGGAACGCGACAGCGCCGGTGCATGAACTGAGCTAAGGAGATCCGCAGTGCCCGGCGGGATGAATTTCGAGCTGACCGATGACCAGGAGCTGATCCGCAAGTCGGTCGCCGAGCTGGCGCGCAAGTTCGACGACCAGTACTGGATGGAAAAGGACCAGGCGCACGAGTTTCCGACGGAGTTCTACCGCGCCATAGCCGACGGCGGCTGGCTGGGAATGACGATTCCGACCGCGTACGGCGGCCATGGCCTCGGAATCACCGAAGCCACAATATTGCTCGAAGAGGTCGCCAAGTCTGGCGGCGCGATGAACGCCGCCAGCTCGATCCATCTGTCGATCTTCGGCATGCAACCGGTAGTCGTGCACGGCTCCGACGAACTCAAGGCGCGCACGCTGCCGTCCGTCGCGACCGGCGAGGTGCACGTCTGCTTCGGAGTGACCGAACCCGGTGCCGGACTGGACACTTCGCGCATCACCACATTCGCCAAACGCGACGGCGATCACTACGTCGTCAACGGTCGCAAGGTGTGGATCTCCAAAGCGATGGAGTCCGACAAGATTCTGCTGCTGACCCGTACCCGGACATACGACGAGGTCACCAAGAAGACCGACGGGATGACGCTGTTTATCACCGATCTCGATCGCAACCGGGTCGACATCCGCCCGATCCGCAAGATGGGCCGCAACGCCGTCAGCTCCAACGAGTTGTTCATCGACAACCTTGAAGTACCGGTCGAGGACCGAGTTGGCGAGGAAGGCAAGGGATTTCAGTACATCCTGGACGGCCTGAACCCCGAACGGATGCTGATCGCGGCCGAAGCACTTGGCATCGGCCGGGTGGCGCTGGACAAGGCGGTGAAATACGCCAACGAGCGCGAGGTCTTCGGCCGGCCCATCGGCATGAACCAGGGCATCCAATTCCCGCTCGCCGACTCGCTGGCACGCCTCGATGCTGCCGAGCTGATGTTGCGCAAGGCTACCTGGATGTACGACAACGGCAAACCCTGTGGCCGCGAAGCGAATACCGCAAAATACCTATGCGCCGATGCCGGCTTCACCGCCGCGGACCGGGCACTGCAAACCCACGGCGGCATGGGTTACGCGGAGGAGTACCACATCGCGCGCTATTTCCGCGAGGCCCGGCTGATGAAGATCGCGCCGGTCAGCCAGGAGATGATCCTGAATTTCCTGGGATCCAACACCCTGAAACTGCCGAGGAGCTATTGATGACCAATCCGCTGTTCGACCTCACCGGCCGATCGGCGTTGATCACCGGTGCCGGCAGCGGGATTGGTGCCGCGGTCGCGCGGGCATTGGCCGCTGCCGGGGCGGCGGTGCTCGTCAGCGACGTCGACGCGGACGCGGCTTCGGCTGTCGCTCAAGATATTTGCGCAAATAGCGGCAAAGCCGACAGCATCGCCCTCGACGTCCGCGACCGCCGGGCGGCTGACGCCGCGGCCGCACGCGCCGCCGGGCTCACCGAGGGGGCCCTGCACATCCTGGTCAACAACGCCGGAGTGACCGCGCCGGCGATGTTCGCCGATCTCACCGACGAGAGCTTCCATCGGGCCACTCGACACCCACCTCATGGGCGCCTTTCACTGCACTCAGGCCGCGCTCGGCTTCCTCCCCACCGACGGCACCGGCCGCATCATCAACGTCGTCTCGTCAGCGGGGATCACCGGCACGCTTGGCCAGGTGAATTATTCCGCCGCCAAGGCCAGCATCATCGGGTTCACCAAGTCGTTGGCGCGCGAGATGGCGCGCAACAACATTCTGGTCAACGCGCTGGCGCCACTGGCGGCGACGCGCATGACCGAGACCATTCGCACCAATGAGAAATTCGCGGCCAACATGATGGCCCGAATTCCGTTGAAGCGCTGGGCCGCACCGGAGGAGGTGGCGGGCGCGTTCGTCTTTCTCGCCTCCGATGCCGCGTCCTACATCACCGGGCAGGTGCTGCCGGTGGATGGCGGCATGGTGATGTGATGCCCGATCGCCGCCGATGACGTCTTCGAACCAGAGCGAGTCTGGGACCGACGACTCCGTGCTGCTGTCCGATGACTGCGCCGGGGTGCGCACGCTGACCCTGAACCGTCCGCGCCGCAAGAACGCGATCAACCCGGAGCTGTGGATCGCGTTGCGGGACGCGCTTAACGCGGCCGGTCGTGATCGCAGCGTGCGCGCACTCGTGATCACCGGCGCCGGCGGGAGCTTCTGCTCCGGCGCCGACATCTCCGTCCCCGACGACGTTCATCCGAAATACAAGCTGCAGCGGTTGACCGACGTGGCGCTGGCGTTGCACGAGCTTCCGATCCCGACGATCGCCAAGGTGACCGGGGTGGCCGTCGGCGCGGGATGGAACCTGGCACTGGGCTGCGATTTGGTGGTCGCGACGCCGGAATCGACGTTCTCCCAGATCTTTTCCAAGCGGGGACTGTCAATCGATTTGGGCGGGTCCTGGCTGTTACCGAAACTCGTTGGCCTGCAACAGGCCAAGCGCCTCGCGCTGCTGGCCGAAACCATCGACGCCGCGGAAGCTCACGCCCTGAACCTGGTGACCTGGGTGGTGTCCGCGGCGGAGATCGACGCCTTCGTCAAGGACCTCGCTGACCGGCTGGCGGCCGGTCCGCCGATCGCGCTGGCCCAGACCAAGGCATTGCTGAACGAGGGTGCCGACCGCACCATGCGCGACGCGCTGGCGAACGAGGCGCGCGCGCAGATCGGCAATTTCGCGACGGCGGACGCGGCGGCCGCCTATGCCGCCTTCGCGCAGCGGCGCGAGCCGTCGTTTACTGGTCGCTGGGCCCTATCACGATCTGACACACAATCGGAGTAGACACATGCGGGAGACAGTCATCGTCGAAGCGGTACGCACGGCGGTAGGGAAGCGCAACGGCGGGTTGTCCGGCATGCATGCCGCCGACCTGTCCGCGGTCGTCCTCAACGAACTGCTGGAGCGCACCGGGGTCGATCCGGAGATCGTCGACGACGTGATCTGGGGATGCGTGTCGCAGGTCGGCGACCAGTCCAGCAACATCGGGCGCTACGCGGTGCTGGCCGCCGGCTGGCCGGAGACCATCCCCGGGACCACAGTCAACCGGGCGTGCGGTTCCAGCCAGCAGGCACTCGATTTCGCGGTGCAGGCCGTGATGTCCGGCGAGCAAGACGTCGTCGTGGCCGGCGGTGTCGAGGTGATGAGCCGCGTCCCGCTCGGCGCGGCCAGGGCAACCGGGATGCCCTACGGACCGAAAGTCCTTGCCCGCTATGACGATTTCTCCTTCAACCAGGGTCTGTCGGCGGAGATGATCGCCAAGAAGTGGGGGTTCTCCCGCGGCCAGCTCGACGAATACTCGGTCCGGTCCCACGAACGGGCCGCCGCCGCGCAGGACGCCGGCGCGTTCACCGACCAGATCGTCCCCGTCTTCACCGATGACGGAGCCCAGAAAAGCCAGGAAAGCATCGTCGCCGCTGACGAGGGCGTGCGGCGCGGGACCACCGTCGAAAAGCTGGCGGCGCTCAAGCCCGCGTTCGTCGATGATGGCGTGATCCACGCGGGCAACTCCTCACAGATCTCCGACGGCGCGGCCGCGCTGCTGGTGACCACCTCGGAGATGGCGCTCAGCCTGGGGTTGACCCCGCTGGTGCGTTACCGCGCGGGCGCGGTCACCGGGGCGGATCCGGTGCTCATGCTCACCGGCCCCATCCCGGCGACCGAGAAGGTGCTGAGCAAGGCCGGCATCCCGCTGTCGGAAGTGGGCGTATTCGAGGTGAACGAAGCCTTCGCGCCGGTCCCCCTGGCGTGGATCGCCGAAACCGGCGCGGACCCGCGGCGGGTCAATCCGCTGGGCGGCGCCATCGCGCTGGGGCACCCGCTGGGCGCTTCCGGCGCCGTGCTGATGACGCGCATGGCGTACCACATGCGCGACAACGGCATCCGCTACGGGCTGCAGACCATGTGCGAAGGCGGCGGCACGGCCAACGCCACCCTGGTCGAACTCGTCTCGTAACGCCCCGCCGAAATAGCTCTCAGGTGAGACCCTTGTCACAGCGGCCAAACCAACCTACTGTGTGTTCACTAGGTTGGTTCAGGCCCCCCCGTCGACAAGGAGACCGGTGCCCGACGCACGCCGATACGACACGCTGCTCGCCAAGGGTGAGGACCGCAAGCAGCGAATCCTGGCGGTCGCACAGAGCCTGCTCACGCGCAACGGCTGGCGCAACACGACGCTCGCCCAGATCGCCGGGGAAGCCGAGATCACCCCCGCGGGCCTGCTGCATCATTTCGAATCCAAGGAGCAGCTGCTGCACGCGGTGCTCGACGCGCGGGACCTCGATGACGACTCCCACGCCGACCGGACCGGCGATCTGCTCGACCAGATCGCTCAGGTCGCCGATCGCTTTCACCGGGCACCCGAACTGGTGGGCACCTTCACCGTGCTGCTGGTCGAAAACATCCTTCCCGACGCTCCGCTGCACGACCGCATGCTGTCCCGGCACCGGGCCGCGATCGACATCGTCGCCGAGCTCATCCGCCGTGGCCAGGCGGACGGCCGGTACCGCACGGACATAGACCCCGCCATCAAGGCAGTAGAAATTCTCGCCTTCGTCCACGGAATGGAAACCACATGGTTGCTCGATCCTTCGATACCACTGACCGAGGTGTTCAAGCAGTACGCGGAAACACTGGCGCGGGACTTCGCGCCGCCCAAGACGTGCGAGAAGACATGAGATACCGGCTCGACGTCGTCGCCGCCGACGTCGTCGACGTGGTGCGGTTCGCCGGTGGTTGGCTCTTTGATCGGGCGATGGCGGGATGGGATGTCACCGTGCTCCTCACCGACCACTCCGCCGATCACCCTGACGATCGGCCGCTGCAGATCCTCGGAGCGCAGGTGCTCGACCTCGAGGAGGCCTTGGCTGCGATCGATTCAGGGGTGGATTCCAGGCCGCGCCCCCAGGCCCTGGCGGCCGCGGCGGATCTACTCGGCTGCGACTCGCGAGTGCGCCAAGGCGTGTTGCAGGCCCTCGATCATGGCGTCACCGAGGTCACGCTGTGGGGGGAGACCTGGCCGGCCGAGCTGGATGACAGCGTTGGCCTGGTGCAACATCGGCTGAGCATGGCCGCGAAGACGTTCAAGGCCAAGGCGCTGGCGGCCGCCGCCGTTCCGCACGGCTCGATCGGTCACATCGAAACGTTCCGAAGCGGGCTGCTGGCATGCCCGTCCGTCGCCGCCGATCTGGTTCCCGCCGGCTAAATGCCGCCAAAGAGCGCCGAGTGTGAACACTGCGACGCACTACCGGCGAGTCCCGTCGCCGATTTACCACTCGGCAGCCGGACCCGTCGTTGACGATGACCATGCCGTGTGGAAATGTAATACTCATCTCTGAGAGGAACATTCTCACCAGGCGAGATTCGAACGGAGCAAGGGAATGGTGAACGACTTCGCCGAGATGGATTTCTTCCGCGATCCCCGGCTCGTCGAGGACCCGTACCCCTACTACGAGGCCCTGCGGCAGCGCTGCCCGGTGACCAAGGAGAACCACCACGGGGTCACCATGGTGACCGGTTGGGACGAGGCCGTCGGCGTGTTGAACGACGCCGAGACGTTTTCGTCGTGCATCTCGGTGACCGGCCCGTTCCCCGGCTTTCCGGTGCCGATCGAAAGTGACGACATCACCGACCTGATCGAGCAACACCGCGACGAGCTGCCGTTCAGTGACCAGCTGCCGACCCTGGACCCGCCGACGCACACCAACCACCGCGCCCTGCTCATGCGGCTGATCACCCCCAAGCGCCTCAAGGAGAACGAGGACGCGATGTGGGTACTCGCCGACAGCGTGTTGGACACCTTCCTGGCGCCGGGCGAGGGCGACTTCATCAAGGGCTTCGCGGGCCCCTTCACGCTTTTGGTCATCGCCGACCTGCTCGGCGTGCCCGAGGAGGATCGCGGTCAGTTCGTCAACAACATCCGCAAGCACTCGGGCGGCGGCATCGGGGGCACCGGCAAGGAATCGCTGGCGCACAGCCCGCTCGAATTCCTCTACGGAACCTTCTCCGACTACGTCCGGGACCGCCGCCGCGAACCGCGCGACGACGTGCTGACCGGCCTGGCCACCGCCACCTTCCCCGACGGCTCCGTTCCCGACGTCGAAGACGTGGCGCGCGTCGCCAGCAACGTCTTCTCGGCGGGCCAGGAAACCACCGTGCGCCTGCTGGGCGCCGCGTTGCAGACCCTCGGGGAGCGCCCCGACATTCAGGCGCAGTTGCGTAAGGACCGCAGCCTGATCCCGAACTTCATCGAAGAGGCGCTGCGCATCGAGAGCCCGGTCAAGGGCGACTTCCGGATGAACCGGGTGCCCGTCAATGTCGGCGGGGTCGACCTGCCCGCGGGCACCACCGTGATGGTTGTGCAGGCGGCCGCCAACCGTGATCCGCGCCGGTTCGAAGACCCCACTACATTCGATCCGGCTCGCAAGAACGCCCGGCAGCATCTCTCGTTTGGGCGCGGGATCCACAGCTGCCCCGGCGCGCCGCTGGCGCGCGCCGAAACCAGGGTGGCGATCGAGCGGCTGCTCGACCGGACATCCGACATCAGGATCAGCGAGCGCCATCACGGTCCGGCGAATGACCGCCACTACCAATATGTTCCGACCTACATCCTGCGCGGCCTAACGGAGCTGCACCTGGAGTTCACGCCGGCATGAGAGTTTCGGTCGACGACCAGCGCTGTCGCGGTCACGGCGTGTGCACGACGCTGTGTCCGGACGTGTTCAGCCTGACCGACGACGGTTACGCGGTGGCGATAGCATCCGATGTCCCAACGGGATTGGAGGCCGCTACCCAAGAGGCCATCCAATGCTGTCCCGAGCAGGCCATCAGCGAGATCTGATCTAGGAGATGTAGTGGCGAAAGGGTATGTCATTCTAACCGAGGCCATCAAGGATCCGGAGGGCATGAAGGCTTACGCCAAAGCCGCCGGGCCGGCGATGGGCGGCGTCAACGTACTTGCGGTGGAGACCGCGCCCAAGGTCGTCGAGGGCACCTGGCACGGCGACCAGACCGTGGTGCTGGAATTCGAATCGGTGGATGCGGCCCGCGCGTGGTACGAGTCCGAGGCCTACCAAAAGGCGGCGAAACTGCGCCAGGCGGCAGCCGACTGCAACGCGGTCATCCTCGCCGGATTCGAAATACCTTCGGCCGCCGGCTGATCGCTACTCCACGATCGAGATCGCCTGCCGGGGGCATTGACGGACGGCTTCGCGCACGTCCGACTCGTTCTCCGGTGTGACTTCTGGCTGCAGGACGGTCAGCATGTCGTCGTCGCCGAGGTGGAATATCTCCGGGTTGATGCCCATGCAGACGCCGTTGCTCTCGCAGAGTCCCCAGTCGACTTCGATCTTCTTCGTCACCGCGACCCCCTTACCGAAGCACTTTGACGGGCACGTTCTTCCAGCCCGCGACGTTTTGCATCGTCACCCGCTTGCATCCCGCCCAGTCCACCTCGTAGCGGGGCATGAAGTCGAGAAGTCTCTCCAACGCGATCCTGCTTTCCAGGCGCGCCAGCGCGGCGCCGAGGCAGCTGTGAATCCCGTACCCGAGACCGAGGTGCTGCGCCTCGGTCTGGTCGCGCTCGATGTCGAATGTGTCGGCGTCGGTGAAGGCATCGCTATCGCGGTTGGCCGCGGCGCCGCACAGGAACACAGGTTTGAACGGGGGAATCACGCCGCCGCTGACGTGTGCCTCCTTGAGGGTGTAGCGGACGTTGTATTGGACCGGCCCCTCGTAGCGCAATAGCTCTTCGACCGCCCCGGGGATCTTCTCGCGGTCGTCCTGCAGCTTCTGCCACTGGTCGGGGTGGCGGGCGAAGATCACCGCCGCGTTTCCGAGCAACTTGGTGACGGTCTCGGCGCCCGCACCGCCCAAAAGGGTGGCGAAACCCGTGATTTCAATGTCGTCGAGCTTGCGGGTCTGGCCGTCTTCGCCGGGGATCTCGGCCGCGATCAGCCTGCTGATCATGTCATCCTGCGGATCCTGACGGCGTTCCTGGATCAGGCCGAAGTAATACATCGCGGTGTCGATGTTGGCCTGTATGCCGGCCTCACTGACCTCGATCTGTCCCGGTTCGTGATGCAGGCCGGTGTCGATCCAGTGGCGCACCTGCTGGCGGTATTCCTCCGGCACTCCGGCCATTCGGGTGATGACCTCCACCGGGAACGGCCCGGAGAAGTCCTGCACGACGTCGAAGTGGTCGGAGTGGACGGCGCCCAGGTACTTGTCGATCACCTCGATGATCGTCTCCCGCTGCGATTGAATCGCCCTCGGGGTGAACGCCTTGTTGAGCAGGCTTCGCATATGGCGGTGCTCCGGCGGATCCATGAAGATGATCGACTTCTGCTCGCGGGAGATGCCCTTGCGCACCATTGCCAGGTCGCAGCCACGCGCCGAGGAGTACGTGTCGAAATCTTTGAACGCGGCCGAAACGTCCTCATGGCGGGTCAGCGCGTAGAAGTCTTCCTTCTCGTCGTAATACAACGGCGCGTCCTCGCGCATCCGTCGATATATCTCGAACGGATCGTTGTAGAAGTCTTCCGAATAAGGATCGAAGACGACTTTCGGTTTTGTCACTGCGTCCTCCTCGGCGGCGACGTTAGGGCGGGCTGGACCGTTACGGCTGAATGCCTGACTGTAACGCTAACGGTAGCGGTTTCGCGGCGAACGGAAAAGAACCAAACCGCCGCCATGTCACACCTTCCCCGCGGCGTCGGTGACCTTGATGACGTCGTCCAACACGCCCAGATCGGTGCCGAGTTCCTCGACGATCCGGCGGACGACGGCCACGTCTTTGCCGACGAAATCACCGGCTACCTCGGTGAACGACGCGACGGAACCCCTGGCCGCGACCAGGCCGAGCACCCGGCTGGTGGCGCTGCCATGCGCCAATGCGGCCAGCAGGGTCGACTCCGGCACGCCGAGCCGTTGGCCCAGCCGCACCGACGCCGCGAGCAACCCGATCTGGCCTGCGAACAGTGCGTTGTTGACCAACTTCACCTTCTGGCCGGCGCCGCTCGGCCCGACGTGCAGAACCGGATCGCAGTAACAACCCAGCACCGGTCGCACTCGTGCCACGACATCGTCGGCACCCCCCACGAAGAGCGTCAGCTTGCCGGCCGCGATGTCATGTGGGCCTCCGCTGACCGGTGCGTCGACCACGTCGACATCATCGGCGCGAGCCGCGACGGCCTCGATCGTTTTCGGGCTCGCGGTGGTGTGCACCACCAGCGCCGAACCGGACGGCATGGCGGGCAGCAAATCGCTGTCCAGGCACACCTCGCGCACCTGTTCGTCGGTGAACACGCACAGCACCACGACGTCGGCCCGCACGCCGGCCTTGGCCACCCCGTCAACCGCGTGGGCGCCGAGCTGCTCGAGCTCGCGCCGCCGGTCGGCGGTGCGGCCCAGCACTTGGACGTCGTGGCCGGCTTGGACGAGACGGGCCACCATCGGGCGTCCCATCCGGCCTGCGCCGACGAACCCGACTTTCATCGGGGACTGTCCATCAAAGCCAGCGCGGCGTCGGCGGCATCGAGCACGGCGCCGGCGCTGGCGCCGGCCCGGTCGGCGAGGTCGACGATCAACCGGACGTCCTTCTGCAGCAGCCCTCCCGCAACGCCGGCCAGCCGTTCCAGCCCGCCGATACCGCCAAGAGCGTTGAGAGCGAAGCTGTTGCCGCTGCTGCGGGAGACGACTTCGGTGAGCCGCTCCGGGGTGACGCCGAGGGCACTGGCCAGCGAAAGGGCGGTGGCCGCGGTGCCGAGGTTGGCGGTGAAGAGCAGGTTGTTGAGCAGTTTGGTGGTTTGCCCGCAACCCAGCTCACCGAGATGAACGACCGGATCGGCGTAGGTCTCGAAGACCGGACGGCAGCGTTCGACAACGTCGGCCTCGCCGCCGACCATCACCAGCAGACGGCCCTCAGCCGCCGCACCGCCACCGCCGCTGACGGGCGCGTCGATGATCGAAACACCTTGGGCGCCCGCATTCTTCGCGAGCTCGCGGCAGGTGTTGGGGTGCACCGTGCTGTGCACGGCGATGACGCTGCCGGGTTTCATCGCCGCCAGCAGCCCGTGCTCGCCGCCGGTGATTTCGTCGATGTCGGCGTCGCCGACGACGCAGAGGCAGACCAGATCGCTTTCCGCGGCGAGTTCGGCGGGTGACTCGGCGACCTTCGCCGGCGTGTCGGCGAACGGCTCGAGCGTTGCGGGTCTGCGCGCCCACAGCGTCGTCG
The DNA here is from genome assembly GCF_052145595.1 of Mycobacterium sp. Lineage (GTDB taxonomy): Bacteria > Actinomycetota > Actinomycetes > Mycobacteriales > Mycobacteriaceae > Mycobacterium. The sequence goes on from NZ_JBKQOI010000155.1 coordinate 57,969, forward strand.
GGTAGCCGCCCTCGACGATCCGCCGCGCCATGGGTCCGCCCTGACTGCCCAGCCCGATGAATCCGACTTTCACCCGGCCTCCAAATCGGCTTCTTCATCCGCCGAACGTGAAGCCGGCTTCACGCTCGGGGAACTGGCCGCCACGCATTCGCCCGCGAACGAGAAAACCTTCGAGTGGTAGTCGGCGGCGGTGTGGCCGAGGCTGATGTTATGCCCCGCCTCGGGTTGTCTATTGATGGTGAACCGCGGCGCCGCGGAGAACATCGAGGTGATCTCCGTCAACGCCGAATCGTCCGTCTGCCAGACCCTTTCGTACTCGGCGATGCTGAATTGCACCGGGACCCGCACGGCGGGTGCGAGTGCCGGGAAGGTTTGGCGGGCCCAATCCGACACCATCTGGTCCTCGTAGGCCGGGGCCCCCGGATAAACCGTGGCCCCGGTGAGGACCTCGGGCGGATACAGCCGCTCCGGGTGCCACAGCAGCTCGCGCAGCCCCGCCGGCCGGCGTTCCCGAGTCGCCGTATTCAGGATTTCTCGGGCCGCGGGGTGATAGTGCCGGCCGGTACCCGCGAGTTCGATACCCAGCAGGTCAGCGCCGCGCTCGTCGGCGCCCATCCGCATCGCCAGTTCGCACCCGCCCGAATGGCCCATCACGAACAATCCGGCGCCGCGTGGCCCCTGCCCGAGGATGCGATCCACCGCCCCATAGGCAAGGTCGACCCGCTGCTCCGGCCGGGCAATCGCCTCCGGGTAGGGAGCGGAGCTGCCGTAGCCGGGCCGGTCAAGCGCCACAACGGTGTAGCCGGCTGCCGCGCCGGTCCGCAGCAACGAGAACGACGGATGGCCGGGGCAGTCGAAATAGACCGCGGTGGTGCCTCCGCCGTGGATGGCCACGATCACCGCTCGGGGGTCCCGGGGGGACTCGGGTTCGGCGACCAGCGCCGACATCGGCACGCCGTCGACGATCACCACCCGGGGGCGCGGTGCGGCCCGGCTCATGCGCCGCTCCTCCTCATCGCTTCGCTCTGCATCGTCGCCGGCGCGCGGGCTCATGCGTCGGACCGCAGCAGAAGTACGCCGCTGGGTGTCAGGCCGCCGCTGCTCACCACGCCGACCCGCGCGTCGGCGACCTGGCGGTCGCCGGCCTCGCCGCGCAGCTGGGTCACCGCTTCGTGCAGCAGACCCATGCCGTGAGTGCGGCCGTGCGAGAGCTGGCCGCCGTGGGTGTTGAGCGGCAGCAGCCCGTCGCGGGCGATGTTCTTGCCGCCGTCGAGAAATTCCTTGGCCTCACCGATCCCGCAGAAGCCCAGCGCCTCGATCCAGGACAGGCAGTTCATGGTGAACCCGTCGTACAGTTCGGCGACGTCGACGTCGGCGGGTCGCAGCGTCGTGCGCGTCCACACGTGCGCGGCTTGGCCCAGCACCTGTGGCTCGTGGGTGAGAGTGCTTTGGTCCCAGTCGATCCGCTCGATGATCTGCGTGCCCACCGCCTCCACCAGGATGGGCGGCTTGGCCAGGTCACGGGCGGCGTCGACGGCGGAGACGATGACGGCTATCGCGCCGTCGCACGGCACGTCGCAGTCATAGAGGCCGAAGGGCGTGGTGATGGGCCGCGCGTTGAGGTAGTCGTCCATCGTCATCGGGGTCCGATAGACCGCGGACGGGTTCAGTTCGGCATTGGCCCGCTGGTTCAACGCGATCCAGCCGAGCGTCTCTTTCGTGGTGCCGTATCGGTGAAAGTGCCGCTGCGCGTTCATCGCCAGGGTATGGGCCGCCGACGTGGCGCCGAACGGCATCTGCCAGCCTGTCATCCGGCCCATCGACGCGGTGATCTTGCCCTGCTTCATCAGCTCACCGTGGGTGGCCTCCCACAGCGTCCGGAAGCACAGCACGTGTCGGGCCAATCCGCCTGCGACGGCGAGCATCGCGGCGATCACCGAACCGCCCGGCCCGAACGTCTCCATGGCGCCGTTGTGCCACGTCGGCCGGATTCCCAGCGCCGCCTCCAGCGCGGTCACGCCGCCTTCACCGAAGCCGCCGACATTGATCGCGCCGGGGTAGGTCGACAGGCCGTCGATGTCGGCGTACGTCAACCCGGCGTCAGCGATGGCCGCCTCGCAGGCCTGAACGGTCAGCGACAGCGGCAGCTGCATGAGCCGGCGCCCGATCGGTGACATGCCGATCCCGGTGAGTGCGACCTTGTCTTCGAACTTGTCCGCGGTCAGCATGGGCCGCACGTATTCACCGAAACGCTCCGGCGCGATCTCGTCGACCGGCAGGGGAGCCGGTTCAGCGTCGGCAACGGGCCGAAACAGCGGCAGCCAGACGTCTTCGGTCTGCTCGAAGACGACCTCGACTCGTTGACCGAGTTCGAGCTGATCTGGATCGCAGTCCACGATGTTGGTGGTCAGCCGCACCCGGGGGTCTTCCGCGATCGCGACCTGGGCGACGACGTAGGGTGCCGGCAAACCGGGCAGGCTGAACCGATGGTTCACGGTGAATCCGGCCAACGTCGCGTTGCCGGAAACGGCCCGCACACCCATATCGCGGGATCGGCAGTACCGGCACACCGGTGCCGGGGGGTGGATCAGGGATTCGCAGGTCTTGCATTCCTGCAGTCGCAGCGTGCCCTCGGCGCCAGAGGTCCAAAAGAACTCATTTTCTATGGTGACCAGGGGCAGCGGGCGTCCCGATGCTGCTGACACGTCACCTCCGGGGAGTCGGATCGCAGGCGGTAGGCCCGTTATGCGAATCGGAGAATTACGTTATCACTCCCGAGCAGGCACGATCTAGGCGACCGTATTAATGTGCGACCGGTCATGCCGTTGGGTGAGATGTCCGGCCGTCAGAGGGGCACCCAGGCCCCGCCTAGGTAAACGCCCCATTGGTGAAAGCCGTTACTCCACATCGGGGCACGCGGTGCCCACCACGGCCAAGGAGGTGGCGGCGGCACATCCTGCGGCGCAAATGACGGCGCATATGGCGGCGGAGGTGTGTACCACGCTGGCGGCGCCGGTGGCAGCTTGCACACGTTGGTCGTCGGATTCCATGACATATTGGGGCCGCATTCTGCCGAGCTGACACCCGGCGTCGCGACCATCACGGCTGCCATCGACACGAACGCGACCGCGATCACGGCGGCCGGACGACGACCAAACCACCTCATGGTAGGCCTCCCAAACGGACCATCCCGACCTTGGCTGGCTTAAGCCTATGCCTCCGGCACCGCCACAACTAGACATCTGGTGATACCCGGAGCGGGACGGGTCAACGGGTGAAACCCCACTCGGCTTCGTTCGCCTCGATTTTGAGGTGCGCGGCGGGATCCTCGTCGCCGCTTGGAGGTGGGGCTACGGCGTCCGGCCTACGTTCATCCATCTCCATGATGGCGTGCACGGGGCAATCCATCAGCGCGCGCATGACCGCGTCGTGATCGGCTTCGGGGACGGTGCCGTCCCCGACCACGCATGCGTATCCCCAGTCGTCGAGTGAGAAGTATGCGGGCGCGTGCTTGGCGCAGATGCCGAAGCCGTCACACAGAGTGCGGTCCAGGTGGATTTTCATGCCCTCGGTCACGCGTAGACCACCGCCTCCACCTCGTAGGGCCGCTCGGCGCGAAACGCGTGGGCACGGCACGGTTCGCAGGTGTCGTCGAGATGGTGCGCGACCGCTTGCGGAAATTGGTCGAGCAGACTCCCCGCCACATTGGTCGCGGCGTCCAGCGTGGCGCAGGCTCCGCGGCCGCGCAGCACCACCGACCAGCGCCGCAGCCGGTCGAGGTCCTCGGAGGTGGCCACGCCGTCACGGAGCGCGCCACCGACGGCGGCCATCGCCGCTGTCCCGTTGAAACACGAACCGCACTGCCCGGCGTTTTCGCGGTCGAAGTACGCCAACACGGACGCGGCGACCGCGACCGGACAGTCGTCGGTGATCACCGCGATCGCGCCACACCCCAGGCCGCTGCCGAGGCCGCGCAGCGTCTCGTGGTCCAAGGTGGCGTCCAGCACAGCGCGATTGAGCAGTCCGGCGAAATAGCCGCCCAGCAGCGCACCTTGCACTTGCTCGGACGAAACCCCGTGCAAGGCAAGCAGTTCGCTGAATGGCAAGCCATGCGGGATCTCGTAGAGACCAGGCGGTCGGCCGGCGCCGGTGAGGGTCACCAGGAAGGTGCCGGGCGACATCGACGTGCCCAGCGAGCGGAATGCCGCTGAGCCGTGCTGCTGCAGGTAGGGCAGGTTAGCCAAGGTCTCGACATTGCTCACCAGGGTGGGCCGCCCGCCGACGCCCTTCTGGAAGGGCCGCGGCGGCTTGTCCGTCGGCTTGGCCGGACCGCCGTTTATCACGCGGGTGACCGCGGTCTCCTCACCGGCTATGTATGCCGGATCGACGTTGCATAGCTCAATCGTGATGTCGCCGATGGCATGTTCCGTCAGTGCCGCCTCCACGCTGCGAGCAGATTCCGGGTCGGACACATAGACGTGAGCCCGGTCGGTCGACACCATCGCCGCGGCCAGTCGCAGCCCGTCGAGAACCAGGTGCGGCCGGTGCCGCAGTAACCAACGATCCTTGATCGAGGCCGGTTCGCCCTCCTCGCCGTTCGCGACAACAACAGTGCCACCGGCGAGTCGCCCGTTGTCGCGCACCGCGTGCACCTTCACCGCGAGCGGAAAAGCCGCCCCGCCGCGGCCCTGCAGCCCACTGCGTTCGACTTCGTCGAGCAGTTTGTCGGGGTCGGCCAGTGAACGGTAGCCGCCGAGCTCCCGGTAAGCCGGGTAGTCCTCCCTGCCGTGGCCGGGCCGATCGCCCAGCAGCCGCGACGGACACCCAGGCCAGGTGGTGACGGTGATAGCCGGCGCGGCGCTGGTTTCCATCAGCTAGCTCTCCATCGTCTTGGTTAGTCTTGCGCACATGCGAACTGCGGTCGTGCGCGTCAACGTCGACCCTTCCGGTCTGCTCACAGCCGCACAGCTAAGCCAGGGCATGACCGCGCTCCTTGGGCTTGCCCGCGAGCTCGACGCGGACGTAGTCGACAACAATCTTGCGGCCATGCCGGCCGGCCGCCGCGAGGCGGAGCTGCTCATCGCCGGTGACGATGTCGACGCCGTCAAGCACATCGGAGTTAATTTGTGCGCCAAGGCTTTTGGCACCAGCCCGGTGGCCGGCGTGGTCACTTTTATCAGCCGCGGAACCGACAACGACGCGCACGGTGTGCTGTCCGGCTTCGGGCTCACCGGCGAGATCGTCCGGTCGCCCGGCGATGACGGCTTTGACATCGTCTACGTGACGCTGCGCGAAGCCGACCTCGAGCGCATTCCGGAAAGCCGGATCCACACGGCCCTCGAGGCGTCGCTCAACTGTGAGGTCCATATTCGCACCGTGTGAACGCATTATCGGCCTAAGAATTCCAGAATCGCCGGTGCCGCCAGCACCCACGTGTCGAACATGTTGAAGTGCTGCACCCTGCCCGCCGCGCGGTCTTCGGATGCACGCTCCCACGCATCCTCCGGCCAGGGCGGATCGATCAGCTTCGACCCCTTGATCAGACAGCTGACTTCCAGCGACGTCCGTTTCGGGTGATCCATGTCGTTCTCGCCGCCACGAATGATCAACGTGGGGGCCTTGATACGGTCGAACATTTCGTCCTCGACGCCCGGAATCGTCTGTCCCGGCTTGGAAACGAATGCGTTGAGCCAGCGCAGCATCACCTTGAGGAACTCGTCCTTGTCGAAGTCGAGGAACCGCTGCCTGTTGTCCGGGTTTTCCTCGATGCGCTCGCGCCATTCCTGCACCTTCACCACGCTGTCCATTCCGGTACCTCGCACCGCGAGGATGCTTGGGACGATGTAGAAGGAGCCCAGCACGAAGGTGCCGTAAATGCCGCCGACGATGTTCCACACCACGAGCTTCTCGACGAGCTCCGGGTAGAGCATCGTCGTGAGCATGGAATCCCTTGCCCCACCTGAGCCGCCGGCGAGGATGCACCGCTTGACACCGAGCTCGCCCAGCAGTTTGTGCAGGGTCTCTGCGCGCATGTGCGACTCGCTTTGCCCATAGAACTGCACGTCGGAGGCGCCGCAATTCGGCCGGTCCCAGAGCAACACCCGATAGCCACCGGCAACCAGAGCCTCGGCAAGCGGGCGCAGGCCCGGGATTTCCTTGCTGAACCGGCCGCCCGGTGTCAGGGCAATGAGATCGCCTGAGTCACCGAGGATTTCGTAGACAACGTTTCCCCCGTTCACCTCGATAGAAGGCACGCGATTCTCCGTCTCACGCCATTACCAGAACGTCGTTGCCGACGACCCGGACCGGGTAGGTGCGGATGCTCCACTCCGGTTTGACCGCGGTCGTGCCGGTCGCCAACTCGAAACCCCATTGATGCCAAGGGCAATGGATGTACTCGAGGTCGCGCACCATGACCGCGTCACCGGGGGCAGTCTCGTCCACGATGGTGCGTCCCCTGGCGCGCCCCGAGCACAGCGGACCGCCCTGGTGTGGGCAGTAATTCGCGATGGCGTAGAAGGTGCCGTTGACGTTATAGACACCGACGCCGTGCCGACCGATAGGTACCAGCTTGTGGCTTCCCGGCGGGATCTCGTCTACTGTCGCGACGACATGCTCGCGGCCCTGGGCGAGGCGAGGCTCGGGCCGTTTGGTGTCTTCTGCCAATTCAGAGCACCCGGACCTGACCCTCGAGGACCGGCACCGTCTCCGGGAGGTGGTAGGTCGCGATCCCGTTTTTGTACATCACCGCGTCCCGGGCCGCTTTGGGAAGGTGTTTTACCAACCAGCGCGGGTCGTCGAACGTCCAATGCGGGTAGTCCGAGGAGAAGAGCAGGATCTTGTCGCACTCCATCCATTCCAGCGCGCGGGTCAACTCGGTCTTGTCTTCCGGGTAGTCCAGCGGCTGGGTGGTGAACTTGATGTGGTCCTTGACGTACTCCGACGGCTTGCGCTTGATGCTCATCCGCGATTTGCGTGCCTCGTAGATGGCGTCCATGCGCCACATCAGCGGCAGGATCCAGGTGAACGCGTGCTCGACGAACACGATCCGCAGCGTCGGGAACCGGTCGAAGACGCCGTCGAAGATCAGGCTCATCACCTGATTGTTGGCCAGCAGCGAGTAGGTCACCATGAAGTCGTGGTTGTAGCTGGGGAAGCCCACCGGCGGCGTTGGCAATAACTCGTAATTGCTGCGTGCCAAGTGACAGCTCACGGTGATGTCATGCTTGGTGGCCGCCGCCCAGATCGGGTCGTATTTCGGGTGGCCCCATGACGGCCGCGGCTCGGCCTTGATCAGAATCTGCGCCATGTACGGGTGGCCTGCCCACTTCTCGATCTGGTGTACCGCCCCGTCGGGATCCTCGATCGCCACGCAGATCGAACCGCGCCAGCGTTGGTGCCAGTTGTTGTGGCTGTCCAGCCAGTGGTTGGCTTGCCAATCATTGAGCGCACTGCAGAATGCCTGGTTAGCGTCGGGGAGGCGCGGTGTGCGGCCGGCGGGCTCCAGGATCGCGATGTCGGAGCCCGCTCCCATGATCAGCTGCCGGAAGGCCATGTCGGGGTCGCTGCCGGGGAATTCACCATCGGGCGGGAAGGTGTCGGTGCGCATGGCGAAGGCGTGTGCGTAGTCGGGAGCGTCGTAGTAGATCAGCTCACCGACTTTGTGCTGCAGGAAGAAATTGCTGCGCCACGGCTCCGGGATGTATGGGAGGATCTCACCGCGTTTGGGCACCGGGTGGACGTCCGAGTCGACGCACCGGACGGCTATGCGTTCGGCGGCGGGAACCCGTTCCTGCATATGGGTCAGCGTCATCTCGAAACTCCTCTGTCTCCCTCGTTTACCTCTACTGTGCGCCCGAACCGACGGCGATGTCTATGCCGTACAGGTTGGCCGCGTTGCGCCAGCACAGCTTCTCGCGCTGTTCGGCGGACAGCGCCGTGGGTAGCTTGCGGATATCGCCGCACTGCCAGTGCGGATAGCTGGAGCCGAACATCACCATGTCGTCCTTGCCGGTGAAGCCGAACCACTCGCCGGCGAATTCCGCATCGGGGGGACCGTCGAGGCTGCCCTGCACGAAGTACACATGCCCGGGGAGGTAGTCGCTGGGAATCCGCGGCGCCCACGGCGTCTGTTCGAGGTGCGGCCGGCCGAACGTGTCCATCCGCCAGATGAACGGCGTCAGGAAGTCCGCGGCGCCATCGGCCCAGACGAACTTCAGGCCGGAGAAGCGCTCGAACACGCCCTCGGCGATCATGTTCATCAGGTGATACAGGTAGTTCAACGCCATGAAGCCGACGTACTGCTCGTAGGTCAGGGTATGGCCGGAAGGCGTCGGGGGAAACCCGATGCCCTCGCCCGTCTCGATGTGCACCGCCACCGGAAGGTTCGCGTCGGCGGCGGCTTCCCACAACGGCCAGAACTGGGGTTTGCCGTAGAGCTCGCGGGATTGCAGCGGGACGGCGATCTGGACCACTCGCGGGTGCGCACGCCACTTTTCGACCTCGCGCACCGCGCCGGCGATGTCATCGGGGTTCACCCGGATCGTGCCGCGAAACCGGTCGCCGAACTCGCCGGAGTCCAGCCAGCGCGACACCATCATCTCGTTGTGGGCGGCATGCAGCGCGCTGCCCAGGTGCCGGTCGGGCATGATGCCGCGCCCCATCGGATGCAGGATCGCCACGTCGACCCCGCGCTTCGAAAACAGTTCATTGGCAACTAATTCCGGATCCGAACCCGGATACTGGCGGTCCGGTCCCCGGGTGTTCGGCGCGTACTCGCCGCCCGGCGCGCCGTACCAGTCCATCTCGTAGTCGGGGAAACCGCGGCTCTTGAACGGCTCGCGCAAGAAGGCGCGCAAGTCCTTGTTGGACGGAAAGAAGATGTGCACGCTGGCGTCGATCACCGGCGTGCGTGTTCCGTCAACGTGTTCGATCACGAAAGCCACCCTTCGGCTCCGGTAGCCAAACCGAGCCCGGCCAGGTCATATGATAGATAATCTAACATTCTCTTCGATGGTCGATCAACGGCTTTTCGGTAAGCGTCGCGATTAGTCATCGGCGCTGGTAGTCGGGATATTACGGTCATTTGGGTAAGTCTCGTTCTTGAATCTGGATAATACCATTCTCAGCCCGCGTAGATAGGTGTCGCCCGCGTTGGTCGGGCTGCCGCAACGACAGGAGCGAAGGCCTAGGCGGGGGACCGGCCCACGGTCACGCCGGCGGCCTGCTCGAGCGGTTTGATCACCGTCGTGAAATCGGAATCGGCGCCTTGGTCGCGCGCGGCGGCCTCCCAGAGTCGACCGATCGCTGCGGCGACGTCGACCGGCACGCCGAGCGCTTTGGCCTCGTCGAGATACAGCCGCACATCTTTGACCATCAACCCGGTGGCAAAGCCGTAATCGAAGGTGCGCGGAAGGATCGCACGGGGGAACTTGTCGCGGCTTGCGCTCGTCGCGCCGGATCCCGCGTTGAGCACCTCGATCATCACGCCGGGATCCAGGCCGGACTTGACGCCCATCACGACGACTTCCGCGGTAGCGACCAAGACGTTGGCCGCCAGCATGTTGTTGGCTAGCTTCATCGTCTGCGCCGATCCGGGTTGCTCGCCGATGTAGAACGGCCGGCCGATCGCCTCGAGTACGGTTCTTACGACGTCGAATTCGTGGCGCGGGCCGGAAACCATGACGGCAAGCGCGCCCCTGTCGGCTCCGCTGACGCCGCCGCTGACCGGGCTGTCGATCGCCGCAATGTTGCGTTCGGCCAGCAGGCCGTGGATCTGCACCGCCGTTCCGCTACCGACGGTCGACAGGTCGACGTAGCGTTTGACCCGCGAGCCCTCGATCACGCCCGCGGCGCCGGTTGCCACCTCGAGGGACGCGGCCGGCGACGGCAAGCTGGCCATCACCGTTTCGGCACGATCGGAGACCTCTTTCGACGACGACGCGGCTTGTGCTCCGAGGGCCACGATACTTTCGAGCGCCGCGCCGCTCGTGTCGAAAGCGATGACATCGTGGTTCTCCTGAATGAGGCGGCGTGCCATGGGAAAGCCCATGTTCCCCAACCCGATAAATCCGATCCGCATCATGAGCCTCCGGCGTCGTCCAGCTCGGCGAAGACTTCGCCGGCCGTGCGGAAGCTGTCGACCGCAGCCGGCACACCGGCGTAGATGGCCACCTGCAGGAAAATCTCGCGGATCTCGTCGCGGCTGACGCCGTTGGTCAGCGCCGCCTTGACGTGCGTCCGTAATTCATTGGGCCGGTTGAGGACCGAAATCATGGCCAAATTGAGCATGCTGCGCGTCTTGAGCGCCAGCCCGTCGCGCCCCCACACCGCGCCCCAGCAGTACTCAGTAATGAGATCTTGCAAAGGCTTGGTGAAGTCGTTCGCGTTGGCCAGTGCCTGGTTGACGTATTCCGCGCCCAGCACTGCGGACCGGATTTCAAGTCCTCGCCGGTATGTTTCGCGATCCAATTGCCCTCTCCTTTCACGAGGTGTTACGACCTGATGTGCACCCAATCACAGCACTTAGCCGCAATCCTGCTCGAGCGCCGTCGGTTTCGGGACCCGCTACTGATATGAAGTTCGCAGTGCGGTACGCCGTACCCCGTGGACAACCAAGCAGCCCGCCGGAGAGGGACTAGAGAGGGACAAGCCGTGACGGGAGCAAGCAGTGACGTCTGGGAAGTCATGTCGACCGCCCGCACGATCCGGCGGTTCACCGACGAGCCGGTCGACGACGCGACCCTCGCTCGGTGCCTCGAAGCGGCCAGGTGGGCTCCGTCGGGCGCCAACGCGCAAGGCTGGCGCTTCGTCGTGCTGCGATCACCTGAGCAACGCGCCGCCGTGGCCAAGGCTGCCGCCCACGCCCTGGAAGTGATCGAGCCGGTTTACGGAATGAGCCGGCCCGCCGCCGACGACAACAGCCGCCGTGCCCGCACCTACCGCGCGACCTACGAATTGCATGATCGTGCGGGCGAATTCACTTCGGTTCTGTTCGCGCAACAGCACTACCCGACCGCATCCGAACTCCTGCTCGGGGGGTCGATCTTTCCCGCCATGCAGAACTTCCTGCTGGCCGCGCGCGCCCAAGGCCTGGGCGCATGCCTCACCAGCTGGGCTTTGTACGGCGGCGAGCAGCTGCTGCGGGAAGCCGTCGGCGTACCCGACGGCTGGATGGTTGCCGGTCACGTCGTGGTCGGCTGGCCCAAGGGCAAGCACGGGCCGGTGCGCCGTCGACCGCTCGCCGAGTTCGTGAACCTCGATCGCTGGGACGAGCCGGCCGCCGACCTGGTGGCCGCCGTATAGCCGGCACCGGCGAACGCGCTTGTCGGGTTCACGCACCTCATAACCGCTTTCCGAGATTATTACTTCCGTGGAAGAGAATGGTATTCTCGCGATGGCGGTGAGACAGGAGGCGGCCCGGATGCTGTTGGAATTCGATGCCGATCAGCGGCTGTGGCAGAGCACGGTGCGCGATGCCGTCGCCAAGCAGTGTCCGCCCTCGCTGGTGCGCAGCGTGGCCGAAGACGGGGTCGACCCCAGCCCGCTATGGAAGTCCTACGTGGACCAGGGCTGGACCGAGCTGAATGATTCGGCCAGTGCCGTCGAGCTGGCCATCGTCCTCGAAGAGTTGGGGCGCGCGACCGATCCCACCCCGTTCCTGGCCACGATGAGCCAATTTGCGCCGTTGGCCGAAGGTCGGTTCGATCCACACGAGTCGGGAACCGCCGTCTACAACGGGGTATCGGCACACCGGGACGTCGATGGCTGGGTGTTGGACGGTACGGCACGCCACGTCCTCGACGGCGATCGTGTCGACCGGTTGGCCGTCGTGACCGACGCCGGGGTGTTCGTCGTCGCGTCGAACCAGGTGTCGGCCCGGCGCTCCGCGGTGTTCGACCCCGTCCTTCATGTCGCCGACCTGTCCTTCGCCAAAGTCCGGGTTCCCGACACCGAGCGGCTGACCGTTGACGCGGAGCGTGCGCGCCACCTTGCGCTCACTGGTATGGCGATCACGATGGTCGGCGCCTGCCAACGCGTCCTCGATCTGGTCCTCGACCACGTCCGCAGCCGTCATCAATTCGGTGTACCGATCGGCTCGTTTCAGGCCGTCCAGCACAAGGCCGCCGATATGCACGTCGCGGTGGAACGTGCTCGCGCGCTGGCCTACTTCGCCGCGTTGACGATCGCGGCGGACGATCCCCGGCGCCGGCTGGCGGCCGCGATGGCCAAGGCATCGGCGGGGGAGTGCCAGTCGCTGGTATTCCGGCACGGCTTGCAGCTTTTCGGTGCGATGGGCTTCACCTGGGAGAACGACCTGCAGTTCGCGCTCAAGCGGGCCAAAGCGGGTGAGCTCCTGCTCGGCGGCGCCGCGGAGCATCGGGCACGAATCGCAGAGGAGTACCGTGCAGCTGACTTTTGATCCCGACGTCGAGGCGTTTCGGGCGGAGTTTGCGGCATTCCTTGACGAAAACCTGCCTGACGCAAGCGAAACCCTGGAGCGGCCCCGGTCGGTCTCCCACATGCCGCGGTGGGCGCGCCGTTGGCAGCGGCTGCTGTTCGACAACGGCTGGCTGCTGCCCGGTCAGCCGCCCGAATTCGGTGGCCGCAACGCGACCGTCGTTCAGCAGTTCGTCCACCTCGAGGAACTGTGCCGCCGGCGGATCTACCACAGCCTCAACCCGCAAGGCGTGAACATCGTTGCGGCGTCGCTGTTGTCGTTCGGCAGCGACGAACAAAAGCGCCGCTGGGCGGTGCCGATTCTGCGGGCCGAGATCACCGCGTCGCTCGGGATGAGCGAGCCCAGCGCCGGTTCCGATCTGGCGTCGCTGCGCACCCGTGCGGTGCTTGACGGCGATCACTTCGTCGTTAACGGGCAGAAGGTGTGGACCTCCGGGGCCCACCACGCCGACGTGTTGCTGACCTTCGTGCGGACCAACCCGGATGCGCCAAAGCACAAGGGGATCAGTGCATTAGTGATCCCGACCGACACCCCGGGCATTGTCCGCAGGCCATTCCCGTCGATCTGCTCCGACGACGACCTGGATTTCAACGAGGTGTTCTTCACCGACGTGCGGGTTCCGGCCGAAAACCTGGTCGGTGAGATCGACCAGGGATGGCGGGTGGCCAACGGATCGCTCGGGCACGAGCGCACGATGATGTGGCTGGGTTTCGCCGATCGAATGGACAACCTGATCGCCGATTTCCGTCCCACCACGGAGCTCGAGCGCGACCTGTATGCCACCACGATCATGGACAAACAGGCTCTGCGCCTGCTGGGTTCGGTGGCCTTGGCCAGGGCCGCTCGCGGCGAAGACGACGTGGCCGCGATCTCCGTGCTCAAGCTGCTCGGTTCCGAAGCCGAGCTGCGGGGGTTTGAACACGCCCTGCACAGCGCCGGAGCCGACGGTCTCATCCACCCCGGGCAGACGGGCCCGTACGCGCCGATGAACCTGGACCACTACTTCGCCAGCTGGTTTGAGCGCTACGCCCGCAGCTTTTCCGGCACCATCGCCGGCGGCACGTCGGAAATCCAGCGCAACATCATCGCCCAGCGAGTGCTCGGCTTGCCGCGCGGCTAGCGATTTACGCGACGCCGTCTCCTTAGCCGCTTTGCCGCAACGGCATTCAACGGTTTTTAGACCGGATCGAATTTGGTGATCAGCCAGTTGCCGTTGACTCGGGTCAAACTCACCAGCACGCTGCTGGAAGCCATCGCGGGGTCGGGGTTGTCCTTGCTCGTGGTGCTCTGGTCGACCAGCACCAGCACGACGGCCGAATCTGGACGTAATTCCGAGACCGCGGCCCCCAACACCCGAGCGCTGGTTTTCAGCGACTTTTGTTTGGCTGCCGGAGCCACGATCTGGTCGGTGAACTGGTTGTAGTACGACAGGAAATCACCAGAGAGGTGCGACTTGGCGGCGGCGAAGTCTTTGTCGAGCGAATCGGGCGAGTAGGACAGCAACGCGACCGTTCCGTCGGACGCCGAATTGATGACCGCGCTCGCGACGCTGGCGTCGGTCTGTTTTGCAGTCAGGTACTGCTTGAAGTACAGCCACGTCGCCGCGCCACCGGAAATCAGCAGGAGCACCACCAGAATCACCGGAACGGGTTTCACCTTGCGCCGCGCCCGTGGCTCGCTACGTCCACTGCGTTCGGTTTGTTTGGAAGAGTCGTCGGCGGCGTCGGTGCTGCGGTTGTCCTCGCTCATGGAACGAACTCCACTTTGGACATCTTGTATTGCCCACCGTCGTCTGTGACGGTCACCCGGAGTCGCCAATTGCGTGGTTCGTCTTTGGCGCCCGCGGCGTTGGTGATCCGCGATGTCGCCGCGACGAGTACCAACGCGGAATTCCCGTCCACGGATTGCACGGCCGCCGCATTCACGGTTCCTTGGGTGACCACTTTGGACTGCTCAACGACGGTAATGAAATCTTTGGCGCGCTGCTGGAAGTCGTCCCTGAACTGGCCGGTCGAGCTGTCGATCACCCGCTGGACGTCATCCTTGGCCTTATTGAAGTCCAAGGAAGTCATGTTGACGACACCTTGTCTGGCCCCCGCGACGAAGTTCGCGGCGCGCTGGTTGCGCTCGGTGATTTCATGACTTTGCCACATCATGTATCCGCCTGCCCCGACGAAGGCGCAGATCAGGACGATGACGGCCACTTTCCACGTCACGGACAACGACGGCAATCGCACGCGCCGCCAGGAGCGGGCCGGCTTGGATTCCGATTCTGCGTCTTCGGGGGTTTCGTCGGAGACGTCTTCCTCGGTCTCCGCTTCGTCGGCGTCGGTTGCTTCGACGGTGTCGGTGACGTCGTCGTCGGTCTTCGCCTCGGCGGTGTCGGTTGCGTCCTCGTCGGCGTCTCGAGATTCTTCATCGGAGGCCCCGACGGGCTCCTCCTCCTCGAGTTGTTCGTTGGCCTTCTGCTCAGCCTCGGCTGCGGCCTGCGCTTCGCGCCGGAGCCGGGCGGCACGGGCGCGGGCGCGCGCCGCGGCCGCCAGTGCTTCCGCCTCGGCGGCTTCGGCCTCGGCTTCCGCGATCAAAGCCATGGTGTCGGCTTTCGATGTGGCCGAATCTTGCGGCGGTTTCTTCGCCTCAGCCATCGTGCTTACTGCCCGTCGCTCTCATGATCGACTAACTTCTGTACGTCTCACGCGGCTACCATCGCACGAGCGAGAACGGGTAACTGTTGGTGCCCCCCGGTCCGCCTCCGCAGCCCGTGTCGAACGTTGAGTCGACCTGACCCGCCAGCGTCACCGCATCCCACGAGTAAACGTCATGCGAGGGAAAGAACTGGACCACGCAGCGCACCCCGTCGGGCACATCAACGGCCATGGTGTAGCGGCCGTTGGACAGATGAGCGTCTGCCTTAAAGGGCGCCGCTTGCCCGTTGGGTTGCGGAATCGCTTGGATGATTAGGCATTCCGGGCCTTGATCATATCTGCACGGTCGAATCGCCCAAATCCAGATGTGGCCAGGATCCCGGTTTGTGTCCAGCCTATAGTTGCCAACCTGGATGTCCGCGTGGGCGGTCGGCGTGAGAGTCAGCGCGGCCGTGGCAAGCGCAAGGCTCACTGCGAAAGTCTTCACCGATGCGTCTCCCATCTCTGCACACGCGCTTAGCCCAAATATAGGGCGCGGTCACGCTGAACAGGCCTACTCGGAAAAATTGTGGCAGTAAACGGCCCCCTTTCAGGTGCGTAGAGTGTCACCCGCAAGCGGCCGGTGCCCGTAGGGCCGCCAGCGGCTCACTCGATGACCGCGGCTTCCTTGCGCTCGGTGATCGGTCGGGCGAGTCCTTGCTCGTCACAAATGCGTTGCAGTTTGTCCAGCGTGTCGTCCAGTCCGGAACCGACCCGGTGGTCGGGGGTGAAGGTGGCCGGCAGCTTTCGCATGCCCTGGATGACGCCGATGGTCTCGTAGTGCACGGTCCCTCCCGGGTCGCACTGGTAGTCAGGCATTCGGTCGAGCACCGCGGTCAGCATGGACTTGAACACGGTGCGCGCCACGTTGGATCCGGCGCACCGGTGAACGCCCAGGCCAAAGCTGAAGTGCCGGTTGCCTTTACGGTCGAGGACGATCTCGTCCGGGTCCTTGAACACCGCGGGGTCGCGGTTGGCCATGGCCCATGAAATCCACAGCCGCTCGCCCTCCTTGAAGCGGGTGCCGTCGAGCTCCACGTCGTCGGAGAAGGTCCTGCCATCGCCGGGTGCCGGGGTGAAGTAGCGCAGGAACTCTTCGGTCGCGGGGTCGAGCAAGAATTCGCGTTGCTTGCTGAGCAGCTCTCGTTGATCGGGGTGCTCCGAGAGCCATTCCAGCGAGTGGGCGGTCAGCGCCGTCGTGGTGTCGAAGCCGCCACCGATGATCAACCCGAGGTTTCCGAGAATCTCAAGTTCGGGAGCGGGTTCGCCGTCGATCCGCATCTCGAGCAGGGCATTCACCAGGCCGGGCCGCGGATTGTTGCGGATCTCGATCATGTTGTTCACCAGGTCGAGCCCCATCTTCCGGTGCATCTCGGTGACCCGTTGGATGTCCGGCGAGTGCTCGGGGGTGTATACCGCCGCATGGGTGGGCTCGCTGTACATCTGCCAGTTTTTCAGCGGGATGCCCATCATCGCCAGCGTCAGCACGGCGGGAACGACGTTGGCCAGGTCGTCGACGAAGTCGATGCGACCCTGCTCGATCTTGTCGTCGACGCAGGCGCGGGTCACGTCGTTGACGAACGGCTCCCAGCGCTTGACCGCGGCCGGTGACAGGTAGGGGTTCAGCACGGTGCGGTAGGTGCGGTGCTCGGGTTCGTCCATCTCCAGGATGCCGCCCCGGATGCCTTTGATGCGGCTGGCCGTGGGGATCGAAATGCCTTTGTAGCCGCGGCGTTCGTTGTTGACGTCATGGTCGTTGGAGACGGCGGGGCAGCGGGCGAGTTCGAAGACCTCGTGGCTTCCGGCTGCCACCCAGTGCCCGCCGTAGGTGTCACTCCAGGCCATCGGACAGCGGGCCTGCATGTCCTCGGTGATCGACTTGAACTGCGAGCGGTACTCCGCGGAGTGCCGATCGAAGTGATACTGGTTTCGCTTACGGTCGCTCTCGCTGACGACGTCGTCGACACTCAACGTACTGTCTCCCTTTACGATTCGTCCGTGATGATGATGGCTTGTTCCGGACACGATTGAGCGGCTTCGCGAACCTTGTCCTCCTGATCGGCCGGCAC
>NZ_JBKQOI010000156.1:0-3957 GCF_052145595.1 Mycobacterium sp.
ATGTCCGGGCCGCCACGCGCTCAGCTCGCCGGGCGAGCAGCTCATCTCCGCACTGGCGGGCCACCACGGCGTGCTGGTGCCGGACCGAGCCGACGCAGGAGCCGGACGGAGCGACGATCACTTCATAGGGCTCGAACACCTCGACGTAATGGCGGACAAGCGGGAGCGCGTCGCGAGCGTAGCCAGTGTTGATGTGCATCTGGCCGCAGCACGTCTGCGCCTCTGGAAACTCGACGCGATGGCCGAGCCGCTCGAGCAACCGCACCGTGGACTGGCCGACGCCCGGAAACAGCGTGTCGGCCAGGCAGGTCACGAACAAGGCGATGCGCACTGTGTCACCTCGCGGCTTTGGAGGCGGCCGCTTCGCCCGGCGGCGCCATTCCTCCGAAACCGTCGCGGAAAGCACTCCGCCACCGGACCCCCATGGAAAAGGATCCGAAGGGTTGAAAGCAGTCTCAAGTTCAGACGGCACACCTGTCAAGAAGCTGCCTGCTTCGCCGGCGAATTGTTACAGATATATTTCAGCACACCCGGAAACCGCCTGGGAGCAGCGGCCAGGACCGGGATTCCGCTAGGACCGGGTCCGCGGCGCCCGGCCGGTCATGATGCAGCCGCTGCCGAGCACTACCTCACGCACGCGGACGCCCTCGGTCAGCTGCTCCAGACGATTCCATGGCCGACCGAACCCCTCGGCCGGGGACTGCAGGACCGTGACGTTACGCCAGCCTTCGCGCGCGATTTGCTCGCGCGCCACAGCCGCCATCCGTCCGGGCCCACCTTTCCCGGAGCAGGCCGGCTCCGGCTGAAGCCAGCGGCCAACGACGTCGTACACAGGGGCTACGGCGAGCGCCGGAGGGGTACTCACGGCAACCCGAGGCAGCTGCCTACCTGCGATGCACCGACCAGGGGGGTGCGGTCCATTACTTCCCAAGCTGATAGAGCAGAGAAGGCGGCAGCAGCGGCGACCGCCAGCGACCTGATACAGCCGTGCCCGGCTGTCGTAGGCCCCGCCGCCACGACCGCGCGCACGCAAAAGCAAGGGGGCTAAGGTCACGAGCGCCAGGACCAAGGCCGCGTAGCGTGGGATAGCCGGGTATTTACTGTGTCTACCTGGGTGGCCGGGTGAGAAAGGGGACATGCCATGACTTCCGAGGACGATCTGCCCGCAGAAGTGCGACAGCAAGACGACGAAGCCGAATTGCAGATAGCTGCGCAGCTAGCCGAGCTACGCACGGACGCCGGAACGGCTCACGAGGACGATCTGCCCGCGGAAGTGCGACAGCAAGACGAGGAAGCCGAATTGCAGATAGCTGCGCAGCTAGCCGAGCTGCGCAAGGATGAGCACGAATGAGGATGCCGGCGCCGCAGCAGATCCTCGGCGGTGACGCGGGCGGCTGACGGCTGGGCTTTGGCGTCCTGCAGCATCACGGGGTGGCGGCCTGGCTGCCGGGTGTGACGAGGGGGGTGGTCGGCGCCACGGTCGTCGGCGCGACGGTCGTCGGCGCGACGGTCGTCGGCGCCACGGTCGTCGGCGCGACGGTCGTCGGCGCCACGGTGGTCGGCGCGACGGTCGTCGGCGCCACGGTGGTCGGCGCAACCGTCGTCGGCGCAACCGTCGTCGGCGCGACGGTGGTCCGTGCGATGGGGGTCCGTACGATGGGGGTCCGTGCGATGGGGGTACTGGGGGCGATGACGGTGCCGGGCGTGCGGCGGGTGTCGCTGGACTGGTGGGATACGGGGAGCAGGGGTTGGTGGCTGGTCGTCGGGGTTGAGGCGGCCAGCGCACGGTAGGCGGCGGTTCCGCCGCCGGCGAGGACGGCGACGGCGGCGAGCACGCCAATCACCAGCGGGAGCCGGCGCTGGCGCGGATGCGTGGGCGACTGGTCGTCGGATGGTTGGCGCGGGTCCTGTTCAGGCTGGCCGTCACCATCGTGCACGAGGCTGCTCGCATTGCGTCCGCGCCACCAGCGCAGCCGGTCGCCGGCTGGGGCCGCCAACGCGGGGGCGGCGGCGCCGGCGGCCAGGGGCGCTACGGGCGCCGATGCCGCGGCGAGCCCGGCTTTGTCGGCGGGGGGCGGAGTGAGGCGACCCAGCGCTGTCGCTGCAATGGCCGCGGCGCCGACTCCGGTCGTATCGGCGCCCACCGCGGCGGCGCCGAGGGCGATGGCGTGTTTGGGGTGGGTGTCGACGGAGGTCGGGCGTCCGAGTTCTGCGGAGACCAGGTGAGCGACCATCGGAATGCGCGAGGAACCGCCGACGAGCAGCACGGTGTGCAGCTGAGGGGGATCGATTTGGGCAGACTGCAGCGCCCGACGCAGGGACGCGATGGTGGCGCCGATCGCCGGGCGGATCATTTTTTCGAACTCGCCGCGGGTCAGGCGGACCTCGGTCTGCAGCTCGGGCAGCAGCACCGGAATGGTGGTTTCGGTGTCCGCGGACAGGGTTTCCTTGGCGGTGACGCACTCGCGGCGCAGCCGGATGGCGGCGCTGGTGGCTCGAGGATCGGCCGGGTCGAGGCGGGAGACTGCGCCGTCGAGGGTTTGGTCGACGTGGGTGAACACGGCCTCGTCAAAGTCGATGCCGCCGAGTCCCTCGATGCCTTCCGGGCGTCCGAGGATGTCGAAGCCGTGCTCGGTGGTGCGCAGAACGGTCGCGTCGAAAGTACCCCCGCCGAGGTCGTAGACCGCGACCAGCGCGCCAGGGTCGAGGCGATCGTTATGGGCGTAGTGCGCGGCGGCGGCCTCTGGCTCGGTGAGCATGTGGACCTCGCCAAGTCCGGCCATCCCGGGGACCTGGGCGAAGAGTTCGCATTTGTAGGGTCCCCAGTTCGCCGGGTGGGTCAGGGTGACCATACCGGGTCGGCCGCCCTCACGGTCGCTGACGACGTCGACGACGGCGCGTAGTTGGTGGGCGATCAGCGCGGTGGCCGGGTGTGGCGCCCCGCCAAGGATCACCGGCATCGGGTCGCCGAAGCGACGCTTGACCGCGCGAGCGACCCGGTCGGGCTCGGCCGTGGCCCGACGCTCGGCGGCCCCGCCGGTCAGCACAGTGCCGTCGTCGCGGATCAGCACGACCGAGGGGACCGCATCGGTATGGTCGCCCAGGGTGGCCATTTCGATCCGCCCGTCGTGGGCAACGGCGGCGGCGGTGAAGGTGGTTCCCAGGTCGACACCTAGCCCGTAACTCATCGGAATCTCTTCTTTCTGCCCGTGTGCGGATCAATGGATGACGGCGGTGTCGGTGCCGGGGTCGTGCCCGGACGGCACGTGTGCCGAGCCCGCCGAGGAGTCAGGGGTAGCCCCGCTTGCCTCTTCGTGCTCACCGACGCTGTGGGCGTCGGCGCTGGGCCCGGGCTCGGTCGGGTCGACGGCTGCCAGATCGATGCCGGCGTGGGCCCCGGGTTCGTCGAGACCGGGTTCGTCGAGACCGGGCTGGTCATGGTCGGCGAACGCTGCGCCGTGGTGCGGGTCCGTTCCCGGCGCGTCGGCCGGTGGCTCCGTCGTCGGATGCTCGAACGGCCTTGAGGCCGCCGAGTCGGACGCGGAGTCGAACACCCCGCCTGCCGGGTGCTGCGCCGGGACCGGCTCGTTCGGGAAGTGCCCCGCTGGAACGGCACCGCGACCGGGCTCTGTCGGCCCACCGCGCAGACCGGCGAAGGCGCCTGGCGAGTCCGGCTCGTGGCCCGACGTCAGTCCGCCGGCCGTCGTCGCGGCGACGCCCAGGCTGGTGGCCAGCGGCGGCGGTGTGGACATCACTCGAGCCGCGGAGAAGGTTTCCGGCGGCGTCGACGGTGCTGTCCCCGCCTGAGATGACGCTGCCGTGGCCGCCGTCGGCGAAGTCGTCGACCCGGCGGTGCCATGCACGGTGCCGTCGTCTCTCTGCTCGCTCGTTTCTCCTGCTCGGGTGGGGGGCCCGCCGGGTGCTTCTGCCTGTGCCGGGAGGTCCGGTTCCCAGCCG
>NZ_JBKQOI010000157.1:0-41612 GCF_052145595.1 Mycobacterium sp.
GCGACGGCGGCACGTATCGCGTCACGGGTGCGCGGGGTGATGGTTTCGTCGTCGTCGAACAACGTGCCGTCGACGTCGCAGGCGATGAGCGCCGGCAAAGTCATCGAGACGATCCGCCCTTTTCAGCCGTCAGTTCGGTTCGCTTTCGGTCTATCCCGGTCGCGTCACGCCGTCGGTCCCGTACCTCTTTGCCCGCTCGGCCAATTCGGCGATTCGGAGCGCGCTGGAGTCATCCTGATTCGGCGCGCCGCCACCGAGCCGCCGCGGCACCCAGTACTCCCCGTCGGGATGCGGATACTCCTCCTGCACTCGGTACAGCAACGCATTCATCGCTTGGCGCAGTGCGGCATTGAGCTGCTCGGCGGTGCCCTGCGGCGGCAGCGGACGCCCAGCGGCCACGGTGATCGGAATCTTGTTACGGAACAGCTTCTTTGGATGATCTTTAGGCCAAATCCGGTGCGCGCCCCACACAATCATTGGAACTATCGGCACCTGCGCCTCCAGCACCATCCGAGCTGCCCCGGTCTTGAATTCCCTCAGCTCAAAGCTGCGGCTGATAGTGGCCTCGGGATGCATCCCGATGAGTTCGCCCTCGCGCAGGCGCTGCACGGCCACCTCGAACGCGTCGTGCCCCATCCTGCGGTCGACCGGGATGAGCCTAGCGTGCTTGATCACATAGTTGACCGCTTTCACGTCCGCCATCTCGGCCTTGATCATGAAGTACATGCGCCGGCCCCGCTCACGCGTGGACAACATCGTCGGAAGCCAGTCCAGGTAGCTCGTGTGATTCTGGGCAAGTAAGGCACCGCCCCGCGCAGGAATGTTTTCCAGGCCTTGGAACGTGAATTTTGTTCCGTTCACCGCCACGATCGGCGGTAAGACCCACTCTCCCAACCGGTAGAACGCCTCAGCCATGTTCTTTCCTTCCACCCCTAGCGCGACTGACGCGGGGTACGGCTGGCGGCCCTCGCCGCCGCCTCATCGGCATCCAGCTGAGCCGCCTCGGCGAGCGTCGGTGCGCCACCACCCAGCCGCCGCGGCACCCAGTACGCCCCCGGCTCGTGCGGATACCGCTGTTGGGCCTGGTGCAGCAGCGTGGTCATCGATTCACGCAGCGCGACGTCGGTGCCCGCGATGTCTTGGGCGGCATGCAAGGGCACACCCACCTGCACGGTGATCGGCATCTTGTTGCCGCCTACGTGTCGCGGGTGGTCCTTGGTCCAGATCCGATGCGCACCCCAGACGATCACCGGGACGATCGGGACATTTGCCTCGATAGCCATCCGGGCCGCCCCCGTCTTGAAGTCCTTGAGCTCGAAGCTGCGGTTGATCGTTGCCTCCGGATAGACCCCGACCAGCTCGCCCTCGCGAAGCCGCTGAACGGCCACCGCATAGGCGTCCGCCCCGGCGCCGCGGTCGACCGGGATGGTGCGGGTGCGCTTGATCAGAAAATTGACCACCTTCACCTGCTGCATCTCGGCTTTGATCATGAATCTAAGCCGACGACGCCGGCGATGCACGGCCAATGCGGCGGGAAGAAAGTCGACGTAGCTGGTGTGGTTGATCGCGATCACGGCGCCGCCCCGCTCGGGGATGTTCTCCTCCCCGCTGTAGGTGATGCGGCTGCCTGCGGCCAGGACTACGAGCTGAGCCAGGATCTCGAGGGCGCGAAAGGTTGGCTCCGCCATCGGCTACTGCTCCCGCGCCCTAGCGTGGGCGCGGCGGGCCGCCCGCGCGGCTGCCTCCTCGGCGTCCATGCGGGACGCCTCAGCCAGCGATGGAGCACCACCGCCCAGCCGACGCGGCACCCAGAACTCACCGGCCGGGTGGGGTCCATAGAATTCTTGGGCTTGTTCCAGCAAATGCTGCATCCGCGAGTGCAAAAGCATCTTCAATTCCTCTACGGATAGCGTCGGTTCGATCGGCTCGCCGACCAGCACCGTGATCGGCACCTTCGGCCGCAACAGCTTCTTGGGGTGGTCCTTGGTCCAGATCCGCTGCGCACCCCAGACGATGTGCGGAACGATCGGCACTCCGGCCTCGACCGCCATCCGGGCGGCCCCCGACTTGAACTCCTTGATCTCGAAGCTGCGGCTGATCGTGGCTTCCGGGTAGACGCCTACCAACTCACCGTCTTTCAGACTCCTGACGGCGGCTTCGTAGGACGCGGCCCCGTCTTGTCGATTGACGGCAATGTGCCGCAGGCTGCGCATGATCGGCCCGGTGATCTTGTGGTCGAACACCTCCTGCTTGGCCATGAATCGCACCTTGCGCCCCAGGCCCTGCTGGAAGGTGGGCAAACCCGCGAAGGTGAAGTCGAGGTAGCTGGTGTGGTTGATCGCGATGACCGCGCCCCCGCTTTTCGGTAAGTTCTCGACCCCCGTGACGGTGATCTTCAGACCCTGTACCCGCCAGATCAAGCGGACAAGCTGGATGACAGTCCCGTATACCGGTTCCACAGCCACCCAGCCTAGTGCTCCCAACTATGAGCCGCCTGAAGTGCCCAGAAGAGGCAACCCTTGTGATTTCCGTCATCACCGCCCGCGGTGCCCGCGGTCGTCGACCGGTTTGCGGCCGGCAACCTGCTCACCCAACACGGTGATCAATGACGACGGCCGCTGCTGCGGGCACGTCGACCTCGGCGCACTCGGTGTCGCGGGTCGGTGGGCCGACCTCGCGGTGGCGATGCTGTCGTTGAGCTGGAATTATCCCGGCCGAATCCGGCACGCGGAGTTCTTCGCCGCATACGGCATCGAGCCTGATCCGGCCCGCATCGACTACTACCGGCGGTTGTGGCGGGCCGAGGATGCCGCCTCGCGCTAAGCTCGGGGGCTGAAAAGCCGTTACCCGGCCGAGGCCCCAACGGCCCCAGGAAGGTATTTGTGCAGGTCACGAGCGTAGGGCACGCCGGATTCTTGATCGAGACCCCAGCGGGCAGCATCCTCTGCGACCCCTGGGTCAATCCGGCCTACTTCGCGTCCTGGTTCCCGTTCCCGGACAACAGCGCGCTGGACTGGGACGCATTGGGCGACTGTGACTATCTGTATGTATCGCATCTGCACAAGGACCACTTCGACGCGAAAAATCTGACCGAGCACGTCAATAAAGACGCGGTGGTTCTGCTGCCCGACTTCCCGGTGCCCGACCTGCGAAATGAGTTGCAGAAGCTGGGCTTTCACCGGTTCTTCGAGACCACCGACTCGGTCAAGCACCGGGTCAGCGGGCCCAAAGGCGACCTCGACGTCATGGTGATCGCCCTGCGGGCACCTGCCGACGGCCCGATCGGTGATTCGGCACTGGCCGTTTCCGACGGCGTGACAACGGTTTTCAACATGAACGATGCCCGGCCGATTGATCTGGATGTGCTGACATCCGAGTTCGGACGCGTCGATGTACATCTGCTGCAGTACTCCGGAGCGATCTGGTACCCGATGGTCTACGACATGCCGGTCCGCGCCAAGGAGTCGTTCGGCATCCAGAAACGGCAGCGTGGGATGGATCGCGCTCGCCAGTATATAGCCCAGGTGGGGGCCACCTGGGTTGTCCCGTCGGCGGGACCCCCGTGCTTTTTGGACCCCGAGTTGCGCCACCTCAACGACGACCACGGCGATCCGGCGAACATCTTTCCCGACCAAATCGTGTTCCTGGATCAGATGCGAACGCACGGGCATGACGGCGGCCTGCTGATGATCCCGGGGTCTATCGCGGATTTCGCAGGCGCGAAACTGAATTCGCTGCGCCATCCGTTGCCCGCCGACCAAGTCGAGGCCATCTTCACCACCGACAAGGCGGCCTACATCGCCGACTATGCCGACCGGATGGCGCCGGTGCTGGCCGCGGAGCGGGCGAGCTGGGCCCGCGCCGCCGGAGAGCCACTGCTGGAACAACTGCGCGCGCTGTTCGAACCGATCATGCTGCAAAGCGACGAGATCTGCGATGGAATCGGCTATCCCGTCGAGCTGGTCATCGGTCCCGAGACGGTGATCCTCGACTTTCCGAAACGCGCCGTGCGCGAACGTATTCCCGACGAAAAGTTCCGTTACGGGTTCGCCATCGCGCCCGAGGTGGTCCGCACCGTGCTGCGCGATCACGAGCCGGACTGGGTCAATACCATCTTCCTGTCAACCCGTTTCAGGGCATGGCGGGTCGGCGGCTACAACGAATACCTGTACACATTCTTCAAGTGCCTGACCGACGAACGGATCGCCTACGCCGACGGATGGTTCGCCGAGACCCACGATGATTCCGCGTCGATCACGCTGGACGGCTGGGAGATCCAGCGCCGTTGCCCCCACCTCAAAGCCGACCTCTCGAAATTCGGTGTGGTAGAGGGCAACACGTTGACCTGCAACCTCCACGGGTGGCAGTGGCGGCTGGATGACGGCCGCTGCCTAACCTCGCGGGGTCACCAGCTGCGGAGCTCGCGGAAATGAACGAGGCTTACGATGACGGCCTGGTCCAGCTGGATCGCGCGGCGATCACGCTGCGCCGCTATCACTTTCCTTCCGGCACGTCGAAGGTCATCGCGCTGGACGCGATCCGTGGGTATGAAGCCGAGGCGTTGGGCCTGTTCGTACAGCGGTTCCGCATCTGGGGCAGCTCGGACTTGCGCCGCTGGCTTCCGCTGGACATAAACCGGCCGTTCAAGTCGACGCTCATCACCCTGGACGTGCCGGGGATCTGGCCGAGCCCGGCGTGCACGCCGGCGCGCCCGGACGAGTTCACCGCCCTTCTCGACGAGTTGCTAAGTCAGCGCGGTTAGCGGCGCACGACCAAGCCTGCCGTAGGCGGCACGGGCGAACGTAAATTTCATGGCCTCGATGTAACGGGCAACAGATTCGCGAGCGACCGGGTTGTCGGGGAACAGTACCGTCACCGTGGTCTCCTGCTGGAACCGATTTACCCACAGCGAAACTTGATGGGAAACCCTTCCCTCGTCGTAGATCCGGAAATTCAAATCGGAGTTAGCGACAGTAGAAAGCGGCGCAATGCTCGCGTCGAGGAACGACATCACGAAATTGCCGGGCCGTGGCCTCTTAAGCCCCACCTCGGCGGGCGCCAACTCCAATACGCGATCAAACGGTATGGTCGCCAGGTCGATGCCCGAATCGAAGGAAAGTTGCGCGGCACGGGCCGCATCCTCGAAAAGCCCTGCGACGACGGGGACGGTGATTGGAACCAAGCCGGTGAACCAGCCCGCCGTCATGAGTTCTGTTGGTGTCCTCCGTGTATCAATGGTCGTGACCACTGAGAACGTTTCAGCGCCGGTCAACAGACTTTCCGTGAGCGCGGCGCACCCGAAGACGCCGCCACTGAAACGGGCGCCCGCGGCGACGCAGATTGCCTCGAATCGCTCTGTCTGTTGCTCGTCCATCAGCGTTTCGGTGAGCAGTCTGCCCGCATAGGGCACCGATAAATCACCGAGGGGCAACGGGAAGTAAGGAAGGGTTCCGCCGTTGTTGGCCGCGAACTCGATCCACCCGCGCACCTCAGGGGAGTCGAGCGTCGAAGCAGCCAATTCCTCGCGCTGCCGGACACAGTAATCGCTATACCGGCCCGCCTCCGGTAGCTCAACAGGCGCGTTGCCGCCCATGAGGGCGAGGTACATCATGTGGATCTCCGTCAATAGGACACCCACAATCATCGGGTCCACGCAAAGATGAGCGATACTCGCATAGAACGTGAAGTGGTCGTCGCTCTGAATAACCCCGAATACGAAGCAATCCCACTGCAGCGGTTGCGGTGTCGATATGTGTTCGCGCAAGTCCGCCGGCGTCATATCCGCGTGCTCAATCGGAACGAGTTCGATATCGGCCGGGTCGACGATGGTATGTCGAACCACACGTTCCGCATCGTGGTACTCAAACCAGCTGTGGTACGTGTCGTGCCGACGAAGGTGCGCATTGATCGCGTAATTCATGGCACGGATGTCGCAGCGGCCCGGCATGTCCCAGGTGAAGATCATCAGGCGCGACATATCGAGACCTCGCGCTGCGTGATCGCTATAACGCCGCAGATGTTGGGCTTGCTGATAACTGGGTGGCACCGAATTGACCGGCGCTTTTCGCGCTTTGGCAATCGTCGCGGGTGATGCATGCCAACAGACGACAGGGCCCGGATCCGGCGTCCAGTCGTGGAGTGTGGTTACGCCAAACACTGGATCCTCCTGTAACTCGACGCTCTCCGGGGTCCGCATAGATCGAGCTGAGCGACCCCCCAAGCACATGCTTCTCGCCAGCCCCCGGCACCGCCAGCGCGGTCGCCACGGTGCCCGCCAGCGCGCACCGCAATTAACCTGCAGCTAGCCATTGTTAGGTTACTCCACATCATCTGTTAACGTGACTTCAATACCGACGGTACCAAATCGGCACACTCACATACCCCCAGAGCTTTCCCCGGCCGCAAATGATATTGCGGGATGGCGTAGCATAACGTGCCCGCTTGACGGTCGTGTTACGGAACCTGTGCGGCCGCTGCGCCTGCTTCACAGGCGGCCCTGATGAACTCTATTCCAGAAACCCCCTGATGAACTCTATTCCAGAAACCCGGAGCACGGGTGCGGCCTCGCCGGAAGGTTTGCAGCCCAGAGCCGGGGGAGGTGGGGTACGGTTCCCCAGCATGTGGACGACCGTGCTGGTACTGGCGAGCTCGGTGATCTTCGAGCCGATCCGGCTCGGTCTGGTGGTTCTTCTGCTCAACAGGCGGCGACCGCTTTTGCAGCTGTCCGTTTTCTTGTGCGGTGGTTTCGCAATGGGTGTCGGCGCAGGTCTGGTCGTGCTTTTCATCCTCAGGACCACGCCGTTGGTCGGACACTTCACCACGGCGAAAGTCCAGGTCGCGACCGGGCTCATCGCCCTGCTCATCGCCGTTGCGCTGGCCGCAAACGTCTCACTCAGAAAGCTGGTCCCCAGGGCCGCGGCCGGCGGCGATGGTGGCGTCGCCCTGCTTGAACACAGACCGCCAACTGGCCTGCAGAAGCTGACCGAACGTGCGCGATATTTTCTGCAGGGCGACTCGCTGTATGTCGCGGGGGTTGGCGGGCTGGGGGCCGCATTACCCTCGGCCAACTACATGGGCTCGATGGCTGCCATTCTTGCCTCCCACGCCGCGCTGGCAACACAGGCGCAAGCCCTTCTCGCGTTCAACCTCGTGGCGTTCACGGTGGCGGAGATCCCCCTCATCAGCTTCCTGGCAGCGCCGCAGAAGACGCGCGTGTTCATGGCAGCGCTGCAAACGTGGCTCCGGTCCCGTAGCCACCGGGACGCCGCGGTGTTGGTGGCGGCGGGGGGTTGCCTCATGCTCGTACTCGGGTTGACCCAACTCCAGGGCGGCGGGTAAACGCGTAGCGAGCCGGCTAACCGCCCGATCGGCGGCCCGTTGACCAAGCTCAGGCCGCATGAATTGCTCTGCCGCACGGTACGCCCTCGTCGTTGCCCCGCACGAGGTAGGATCCTTGCCATATGTCGATCGCGGACGCGATGACAATCTTGTCGGTCGGCCTCTTCAGGGGGAGTTTGTGAGCAAACTGTTCGCCGGGGCTGTCGCGCTCGGAATGTTAACTTGGGCAACAGCTTTCGGTGATGGTGTCGCCTCCGCCGACACGGCGTTGATTGTGCCGGGCACGGCGCCGTCTCCTTATGGGCCGTTGCGGTCGCTGTACCACTTCAATCCCGCGATGCAGCCTCAGATCGGCGCAAACTATTACAGCCCCGACGCCACCCGGCAGATCATTTCCTATCCGGGGAGCTTTTGGCCGGTCACGGGCTTGAATTCGCCGACGGTCGGTAGCTCTGTGAATACCGGCGCAAACAATCTCGACCAGGCGATCCGTAGCACCAACGGGCCCATCTCTGTGGCCGGACTGTCACAAGGAACGCTGGCGCTCGACCGCGAGCAGACACGACTGGCGAACGACCCAACCGCACCGCCGCCGGGCCAACTGACGTTCATCAAAGCCGGTGACCCCAACAATCTGCTCAGCAAGGCGTTCCGGCCCGGAACCCGGGTGCCCGTCATCGACTACACCGTTCCGGCTCCCTTGGAGAGTCAGTACGACACGGTCAACATCGTGGGCCAGTACGACCCCTTTTCTGATCCGCCCAACCATGCGGGGAATCTGCTGGCTGACCTGAACGCGGTTACCGCGGGCGGGTACTACGGCCACAGCGCCACGGCATTCTCGGACCCGGCCCGGGTGGCGCCCTGGGACATCACGAAGACAACCAACAGCTTGGGCGCCACCACGACGACGTACTTCATCCGCAGCGAGCAGTTGCCGCTGGTGCGGGCGCTCGTGGACATGGCGGGCCTGCCTCCCGAGGCGGCTGGTCCGCTCGGCGCGGTGCTGCGGCCGATGATCGATAGGGCGTACGCGCCGGGGCCAGCGCTCGGTCCGGGCAACCTCGTCAATGGTGTCCCCCATATCCCCGCCATCGCTCCCGCAATCTCCGCCCCCATCCAGGGCACCGCCGCGGGCATCAATGCGGCCACCACCACCTTCACAGTCGCCAACGCGGCCCGAAACGCCGTCTCCGGACTTCAGGTGGGCAAGGGTGTGTTGCCGAAGGTCGGCCGTCTGCTACTCAAAGCCACGAAATAATCTCCAGCCGGCCAAGCCTGCACGCCGACCGCTAAAGCCTGAGCCCGTCGTGCAACGAGAAACCGATCAGCTGATCGTCTGTCCACGCTGGCCACTTCTCTTCGTCAGGCAACAGCGGCTTACGTTTGACCTGGCGAGCGCGCCCGCGGTCCCGTCGTAACGGCCACCAACCCGGCGGCCGCCAGCCCGACGGCCGCCACCAGTTCGCCCGTCCGACTAGCACGGCGATCGCGGGCACCGTGACGGTACGCAGCAGGAAGGTATCCAACAACAGCCCGGTCCCGAGAACAAAGCCGCTCTGCACGACATTGTTGAGGCTGGAGAAAACCAGACCGAACATCGAAGCGGCCATGATCAGGCCCGCCGCGGTGATCACACCGCCGGTCGAGCCCACGGTACGGATGACGCCGGAACGGATGCCCGACCGGGACTCGTCGCGCATCCGGGATATCAGCAACATGTTGTAGTCGGCGCCCACCGCGACCAATATGACAAAGGTTAATCCGGGAACGCTCCAATGCATTTCCTGACCGAGGATGAGTTGGAACACGATGACGCCGATACCGAGCGCCGACATGTAGGAAATAATCACCGAACCGATCAGGTACAACGGCGCAACGATCGCGCGTAGCAATGCGATCAAAATCAGCAGCACAACGCAGACGGTCATCACAATGATGAATCGCAGGTCATGACTGTAGTAGTCGCGCGTCTCCTTTACGAAGACGGGTAACCCCACTACCGATACCTTGGCGTCGGCCAGCGTGGTGTTCGGTTGAGCCCCCTGCGCGGCCGCCGTGATGGCATCGACCTGGTCCATCGCGGCGGTGCTGAAGGGATTGCGATCGGTCTGGATCAAGTACCGCACCGCGTGTCCGTCGGGTGAAACGAAGGCGGAGGCAAGTTTTTGGAGCTGGTCGGTGTCCAACCCGCCCAAGAGGTCCTGAACCTCACCTGGCATCGCCCCAGGGCTGCCGCCCTTGCCAGTGGCATACGACAATGCCTGCGCCGGAATGTAAAAGCCTGACATCGCCGGAGTTGTCGCGTCGTTTTTCATGGCCATCAGGAACGCGGAGGCCTCACCCAGCCCGAAGCCCATCTTCTTGACCTGGTCGACCAGAAGCTGCACGCCGTCGGCCAGTTGCCGGCTGCCGTCGGCAAGGGAGTTGGTCCCCTGCTGCAAAAAGTTGATCTTCGCCCGCATACCACCCGGACTGCCCATCCCCAACGAGCCCATAGCCCCAGTAGCGGTAGCCAGTGCCCGCCGCAACCCGGATACCGTTGCTGCCAGGGTCTGCACGGCTTGCGTCGCCTGTAGCTGTCGGGCCAGCTCGGATATCTTGCCGAGCGTTCCGTCGTCGCGCGCGGTGACCAGTCGCTGCAGTTCGGTGCGCGCATTGACACAGGCGGGTTCGGCACCGCACATCGGACTGTTGTCGAGTGCCCCCAGCACCGGGCTGGCCCAATCGGAGTTGTTGGCAACAAAATTGGCGTTTGCGCCGATGGTGTCACCGAGGGCACGCATGCTGCTGACAAGCTTCTCCGCGCCCTCGAGTTCGCCGAGTGCCCGATTCCCGCCGAATACGTTCTGCAGATATCCCAGCGCGTCAACCAGACCGCTGACGGCCGACACAGCCTGGTTGACTTGGGTCCGTACGTCGCTGAGCTTGCCCGCCATGAGGTTGGCTCCGCCCGCCAGCTTGTCGAGATCACCTGTGTGGTCGACGATCTGCTTGGAGCCCTCGTCGAGCTTGTTGCCGACTTCGCCCGCCTGCCAAGAAGTCTTAGCTTGCTCCAGGGACTCGCCGGTGGGTCGGGTGATGCCCCTGACCGTCGCCACACCCGGCACCTGGCTTACCCGTTGCACCATCTGCTCCAAGTCGGCAAGCGCCGTCGGCGTGCGCAAGTCGTGCGGCGATTGGATGAAGAGGTACTCGGGAATGATCAAGTTGGGCGGGAAATGCTTGTCCAGAGCGGCATATCCGACCGAACTCTCGACGGAAGCCGGCAGCGCCATTCGCTCGTCGTAGTTGTAGTGAGCCAGACCGGCGCAGCTGGCCAGAATGATCAGCACGAGCGCACTGGCCAGCAGATGGGCCTTGGGCTTACGCACGATCTGTACGCCCGAACGCCGCCAGAAACGGCGGGTGAGGTCACTTCGTGGCGCGATCCAACCACGGCGTCCGGCGAGCACGAGCAAGGCCGGTAGCAGGGTCACGCCGGCGAAGAAGACCACGGCTACCGAAATTCCCAACACCGGGCCGGCGCTTTTGAGGATCCCCAATTGGGTGAAGATCATCCCGAAAAACGTGACCGCCACGGTGGCCGCGGAGGCCGCAATCACCTTGCCGATGGACGTCAACGCCTTGGTGACCGCTTGATCCGAATCCACGCCCTGCCGCAGATAGTCGTGATATCGGCTGATGAGAAAGACGGCGTAATCTGTTCCGGCGCCGACCATCATCCCAGTCATAAAGATGGTGGTCTGGTTGGCAATGCCCAGGCCGGCTAATCCGACTATTGCAACAAGGCGCTGCGCAACCACCACGGACATCCCGATCATCACCAGCGGGAGCACCATGGTGACCGGGTTGCGGTAGATGACCAGCAAAATGACGAACAACAAGATGACGATGGCAAGCTCGATCCGAGTCCTGTCCTGCTGCCCGGTGAGATTGAGGTCGGCGACGGTGGACGCAGGCCCGGTCAGATTGGCCGTCAGCGTAGACCCC
This sequence comes from Mycobacterium sp., assembly GCF_052145595.1. Lineage (GTDB taxonomy): Bacteria > Actinomycetota > Actinomycetes > Mycobacteriales > Mycobacteriaceae > Mycobacterium. The sequence goes on from NZ_JBKQOI010000157.1 coordinate 11,332, forward strand.
GCGACGTTGTGTTTGACGATGTCGTCCACCTGCGCATACGCCTGTTTCGACTGAGTCGAGCCCAAGTCGCCGGGCAGACCAATGGGCAGGATCCACGCCTGGTGATCCTTGCTGGTCATGACCTCACGCAACGGCGGTGTCGAAAGGAAATCCTCCAGCGTCACCACATCTCGGGTGTCCTGGCGCAGGGCGTCAACCAGTTTTTTGTAGGTGCCTTCGTCGGCCTGGCTCAGCCCTTTGGCGTCGCTCAGCACTACCACCGCGATGCTCTCCGACCCGGGTTCGTGGAAAGCCGCGGCCATGTTGTCGGTGGCGACCAGCACCGGGGCGTTGGACGGCAGAATGTCCACCGGATGCCGCTGGGAGACCTCGTCGAGGGACGGCATGGTCAGCGAAAGCACGCCCGCGAGCACGACCCAGGCGCCGATCACCAGCCACGGCCTGCGCGTGATCAGGCGCGCCAGTCGTGGGAAGACGCCCACTGGGAAGCCCTGGCCGGCTTGGCTGCTCATCTTCGTCTGCCGTGACATTCACAACCGCCTGAAAACTACGGACACCGGCGAAATCGCCCGCACATCATTGCGGTACTCGTTTCAGCATCAATACGCCACCTGCTTGGAAAGATCAGTGCCATTACGCGCACGCCCTTCCGCCCCGCCATCGGTAATGCGGACACACACGGATTTTATTGCCCCTAGATATTGGGTGACGGATTGGCGAGCGACCGGATTATTCGGGAACAACACGGTCGCTGCGGTCTCCTCGTACCGGCCCACCATCGTACTCAATGGATAGATAACCCTGCCGTCGCTATAAGAACCGGCCTTCCAGCCCTCGAACAATCTGCTCATCACGGAGAGCGGGCTTACTTGTGCGTCAAAGAAATTCACCAGGGCAAAGAGCGGTTGCGGCCTGCACAGCCAAGGCGCCAATTCCACTACGCGTTCAAATGGCACGTTCGCCAGGTCCGCACCCGAATCGAAGGATTTCTGCGCGCTTCGCGCAATATCGTTGAAAGACGATCCGGCGACAGGCACGGTTACCGGGATTTGGCCGGTGAACCAACCCTGTGTCGTGAAGTCGGCTTCCGTGCTGCGGGTGTCTTTCGGGGTAATGCCGAAATACGCATCGGCAGCGGTCAACTCGTGTACCGCAAGGGCGATGCAAGCGAACATGCCACCGACGAAACGGGCGCCCGCCGCAACGCAGGCGGATTCGAATCGCTCTGTTTGCTGCTCGTCCATCAGTGTCACGCTGATCAGGTCGCCGTCGCAGGGCACCGACCGATCACCCAGTGGCAGCGGGAACTGTGGGAACGTCCCGTCATTGACTTCAGCGAAGTCGATCCAGGCACGCACCTCCGGCGAGTCAATGGTCAACGCCGACGTGTACGCGTGCTGCCGGACGCAGAAATCGTCGTAGCTGGCGACCTCCGGCAACTCCATCGGCGCACCGCCCGCTGTCAGCGCGTTGTAGATCGCCTGGAACTCCATGAGTCCCACCCCGACAAACTGCCCGTCGGCATGCAGATGATCGAGGCTGACGTAGAACGTGAAGCAGCCCCGGCGCTGGATAATCCCAAACCTGAAGCAATCCCATTGCAGCGAATCCGGTACAGCCACGATGTGGTCTCGCAACTCCGCGCTGCTCAGCTCGCCATGCTCGGTGGGGACGAATTCGATATCGGCCGGGTCGGCGATGGTGTGCCGGACGATGTGGTCGGCGTCGTGGTACTCGAACCAACTGCGATACGTGTGGTGCCGGCGAAGGTGCGCGTTTATGACATAGGTCATGGCGCGGGAATCACAGCGACCGGGCACCTCGAGGGAAGCAATAAGCAGCCGGGAGTGGTCAAACCCCCGGGCAGCCTGCTCGCAGAAGCTCCGAAGATGCCGGGCTTGTGGATAGCTGGGAGGCACGGCACTGACCGGCGCCTCCAGGGCCTTGGCACTCGACGCAGGTGTTGGGTGCCAAGAAATCAGTGTTCCCGGCGTCAGCTCCCACTCACTGACGGTTGAGACATCCAACGGTCCGATTAGCACTGTTACCTCCCGTACCTCACCACCTTCCGTGCCGCATTTCGGCGCTCAATCCTTACCGTGGCGACGTTGCAGCAGAGGTCCCATCTGGCAGCTAGCTGCTCAGATGGTGGCCCGCCGCCAAACTCCGCACGGCAGTGGTGAGGTTTTAAGGTAGCCTAGCGGTCGTTTCTATGAGCCGCGTGCGTTCGTCACACGGATCCTTCGCCTCCGGCACCACGCCGCACGCTCGGGCAGCACGGCTCTCCCACTTCCGGACACGGCCGGGGCTCAGAGTTCTAAGAGGCATCCCCCTCCATCCGCTTGGGCGATTAACAGCGCCGCTCGGGCACCTCGAATCGGCTAAGCGCTGCGCTCGGCCAGCGCCGCGCGACCGGCATTGTAGCCGGGGATGAACGTGATTCCCGGGCCGCCGTGGCAGCCCGCGCTGCCCAGGTACAGCCCATCGATCGGGATCGGTTGCCCCCGGTAGCCCTTCGGGCCGGGCCGGTTGGGACCGATCTGGTCCGGGTTCAACAGCCCGTGGCAGTAGTCGCCGCCGGGAGCACCGAACATCACGCCCATATGTTTGGGCGTGAAGGTGGTGTGCCGGATGATGCTGCGCCTGAAATTCGGCGCGAGTCGGGTGATCTTGTCGATCACCCGCTGGCCCATCTCGACCTTCGTCTGGCCATAGTCCGCACCGCCCTCGATCGGGAACCACAACGCGAACGCCGAGGCGGCGTGTTTACCCTCGGGCGCCAGGTCCGGGTCGTTCTGCGAAGGGATCTGCAGCACCACCGTCGGGTCGGCCGGGACGATCCCGCGGCGGCAGTCCTCCCACTGCTGCTGGACTTCCTCCGGAGTGCAGAAAAGACCGATCGATGCCTGCATGGCCGGGTCGTTCAGCGCCTCGTAGGGCGCGGCAAAGCCGGGCGCTTCGTCCAGCGCGAAGTGCATCTGCAAATAGCTGCCGCGGTGGTCGATCCGCGCATACCTCTCCCGGATGTCAGCGGGCAATGCGGCCGGTTCGATCAGCTCGTTGAGCGTGACATCGGGCGCGATGGCGGAGACGACGATCGAGGCGGTCAGGGTGTCTCCCGCCTCGGTGCGCACCCCACGCACCCGCCCGTCGGCGACGAGGATCTCGGTCACTTGGGTACGCAACCGAACTTCGCCGCCATGGCTTTCCAGCAGTTCGCACAGATGTGAGGTGAGCGCGCCGATCCCGCCGCGCAGCTTTTTCATCTGCATGGTGTCCCCGTCGGGAACACCCAGCCCAAAGGCGAGGGCCGCAGCGCTGCCCGGCGTGGCCGGCCCGCGGTAGAGCGTGTTGACGGCCAGTACGGTCATCGAGCCGCGCAGCGCACCGTGCTTCTCACGATCGGGCAGGTAGCGGTCCAGCACGTCGGTGACCGACCCGAACAACATGTCATCAATAGCTGAGCGTTCGAATTCGTTTGTGGCACAGGCATACATCTCGTCGAACGTTTTTGGTACCGTCCCCGCCTCGAACCGGCCCAGCGCCCGTGTCGGCGCTTGGCTCCAGGCCATCAGTCCCGCCATTCCGTTGACGGCGTCCGCCCCGTGCACCTCGTTGAGGTGGGTGAACAACTTGATCGGATCGCTGTACTGGACCAGCGGATCGTCACCGACACCGCGCAGCGCTACCGACATCACGTCCAAGTCGATCGTCGGCAGGGTGTCCAGGCCCAGTTCCTCGACAACCACCGACGACGTCGGGAACTGCACCGAGCCGGCGATCTCGAATCGGTACCCGTCGAAAAGCTCCACCGTGGAGGCCATTCCACCGGCGTAGAGCTTGGCGTCCAGACACACGGTCCGCAGTCCCGCCTTCTGCAGCAGCACCGCCGCGGCCAGTCCGTTGTGCCCGGCCCCGATAACTATCGCGTCAAATGCGGTTTCAGATTCAGCCATGTCCTGCCCTCCAGCAATGGAGGCTGGCACGGCACCAAAGTTTTGTCAATTATGACGAAACGGTGGTCAGGTTCCCGTGGTCCAGGCGTCGGTGATGCCGGCGCGCAGTGACTCCAGTGCCGCGTGGCACATCCGCGCCAGCTCACCCAGCGACCGATCGTCACCCAGCATCCAGAATTCCATCGCCCCGAAAACGGCGGCCGCGATGCAGCGGGCGGTCACCGCGGCACGCAGCCGGGCATGCGGTGTCTCGGCCGTTGCGCAGCTACGCCGGTGCAGCTGCGCCTGGATGGCATCGGCGAAGTCGGCTTGAACTTCGCGCATATGGCGAACGATGCGGCCGGGGTCGAGCTCGCCGCCCCTCAGAGTGGCTATTTTCGCCACGGCCTCAACGTCATAGGGGAACGAGAAGATGGCCGACTGCACGGAATCGATGATCGATTCATTGGCGGGTCTGGCATCCAGGGCAGCGCGAAACCAGTTCAGTCCGGTGTAGTCGGCAAACAACAGATCATGTTTGGACTGGAAGTGCCGATAGAACGTCCGAAGCGACACCCTGGCATCCGTGGCGATCTGCTCGGCCGAGGTGTCCTCGACACCCTGGGCCAGGAACCGCACCATCGCAGCCTGGATGAGCGCCTCCCGCGTGCGCTCGCTGCGTGCCGTCTGCGCGGGCCTGACCATGGAAGTAAGGTACCCCAGCCATCTTTTGTCAGTATTGACAAAACTTCGGGCCGCGATGAAGACTGCCGCCATGGTGTCGCTAATTGTCCATGCGCTACTCGGGCTGGCCGTCATCGGCTGGATCATCGCGGCGAACCCGAAGATCTACGCCAAACCGGCCAAGGGACCGTGGCTCTCGCCGCTGGAAATGGTGTATTACGTCGTCGGTATCGCCTCGGTCCTGCTGGGTTGGTACTTCAACATCAAGTTCGTGGCCGAGGCGCACGGGCAGGGGAACCTGATCTCGGGACCGGCCAGCTATCCGCACTTTCTCCGGTCGCAGTTCGCCAGCTCAGCGGCCGGTTCAGGCATCGAGGACTACCTCATCGCGAATGTCATTCTGCTGCCGCTGTTCACCATTGTCGACGGCCTGCGGCGCGGCATCCGCCACCCGTGGCTCTTCTTCCTGTGCAGCTTCTTCACCAGCTTTTCGTTCCCGCTTGCGTTCTACTTCGCCACCATGGAGCGGCAGCGCCGGCACGAACGAGCCCGCGAGACGGTGCCCAAAATCGCCGCCTAAGGCTCGAGCAGCTCGGTGCCGACGAACGGGACCAGCGCCTCGGGCACCCGCACGCTGCCGTCGGGCCGCTGGTGGTTTTCCAGAATCGCAACCAGCCAGCGGGTGGTGCCCAGCGTGCCGTTGAGCGTGGCCGCGATCTGCGGCTTGCCGTTGGCATCCCGATAGCGGGTGGCCAGCCGGCGCGCCTGGAAGGTGGTGCAGTTCGACGTCGACGTCAGCTCGCGGTAGGTGCCCTGCGTGGGAACCCACGCCTCGCAGTCGAACTTGCGGGCGGCCGACGAGCCGAGATCGCCTGCGGCCACGTCGATTACCCGATATGGCACCTCGATGCGGGCCAGCATCTCGCGCTGCCAGCCCAGCAGCCGTTGGTGTTCGGCCTCGGCGTGTGCGGGCTCGCAGTAGACGAACCCTTCCACCTTGTCGAACTGGTGCACCCGGATGATGCCGCGGGTGTCCTTGCCGTAGCTGCCGGCCTCGCGCCGAAAACACGACGACCAGCCCGCGTATCGCAGCGGGCCGCCGGACAAATCCAGGATCTCGTCGGCGTGGTAGCCGGCCAGCGGCACTTCAGACGTGCCGACCAAGTAGAGGCCGTCGTCTTCCACCCGGTACACCTCGTCGGCGTGGGCGCCCAGAAATCCGGTGCCGGCCATCACCTCCGGGCGCACGAGCACCGGCGGGATCACCGGGATGAAGCCGTTGTCGACGGCCCGCCGCAGGGCCAGCTGAAGCAGACCCAGCTGCAACAGGGCGCCCCGACCGGTCAGGAAGTAGAACCGCGAGCCGGACACCTTGGCGCCGCGCTGCATGTCGATAAGACCGAGCGACTCGCCGAGTTCCAGGTGATCCTTCGGGTTCTCGATCGCCGCGGGCTCGCCGACCACGTCGAGGACGCGATAGTCGTCCTCCCCGCCGGCGGGAACCCCGTCGACGACGACGTTCGAGATCGCCATGTGTGCGGCCGTGAACGCCGTCTCGGCATCGGACTGCGCGGTTTCGGCAGCCTTCACCTGCTCCGCCAGATCCTTCGCGCGCTGCAGTAGGCCCGGTCGCTCTTCGGCTGACGCGGCGCCCACGCTTTTGCTCGCGGTCTTCTGCTCGGCACGCAGCGTGTCGGCGGCCGAAATCGCCGAGCGACGGTTGGCGTCTGCCGTCAGCAGGGCATCCACCAGCGCCGGGTCCTCACCGCGACTGAGTTGGGAGCGGCGCACGGCGTCGGGGTCTTCCCGGAGCAGCCTCAGGTCGATCACGGCCTGAGACTACTTTTGACGCCCCGGCCGGATCGCGGCGCACCCCACCCCGCTAATCCCAGAGCGCAACATCCGCAACATTTGTCACGCGGCTTAATGGGTCCTGTCAGAATGGACCGGATGTCGCAAGCGCCCGAGAAGGAAATTTTGGAAGTCGGCACCCTCGCCGGCTCCCCGAACGACCCGGCGGAACGCGCGCCGGCCGGCTCGCAGTGGCCGCATGCGGTGCAGGCTGTGCAGGGCAAGGCCACCAGGCGAGCGCTGCTACTCACGGCGCTGGGCGGCCTGTTGATCGCCGGACTGGTCACCGCGATCCCGGTCGGCACCGGGCCGGGTCGGCTGGCCGGCTATGCCGACGGCAATCCGGTGCCCAGCACCGGAACCAAGAGCGACGCCGCCCTCAACCGCGCCAACAGCGGTGATTGCCTGACGTGGCCGGATGCCACCCCGGAGTCCGCCAGCGTCGTCAACTGCGCGGACAACCACAAGTTCGAAGTCGCCGAGTCGCTCGACATGCGGACTTTCCCGGGCTCCGAGTACGGGCCCAACGCCGCTCCCCCGTCGCCGGCACGCATTCAGCAGATCACGCAGGAGCAATGCGAGGCAGCGGTCCACAACTATCTCGGACGCAAATACGACCCCAACAGCAAGTTCATCGTCAGCCTGCTGTGGGCCGGTGACCGAGCGTGGCGCCAGTCCGGCGACCGCCGCATGCTCTGCGGCCTGCAGCTGCCGGGCACCAACAACCAGCAGCAGGCCTTCAAGGGCAAGGTTGCCGACGTCGACCAGTCCAAGGTCTGGCCGGCCGGCACTTGCCTGGGCATCGACCCGACAACCAATCAGCCGATCGACGTTCCGGTCGATTGCGGGGCCCCGCACGCAATGGAGATCACCGGCACGGTCAACCTGGCCGAGAAGTTCCCCGGTCCCGTGCCCGCCGAGCCCGATCAGGACGGGTTCATCAAGGATTCGTGCACCAAGATGACGGACGCTTACCTTGCGCCCATCAAGTTGCGCGCCACCACCCTGACGCTGATTTACCCCACCGTATCGCTGCCCAGTTGGTCGGCGGGTAGCCGTGAGGTCGCTTGCAGCGTCGGCGCCACGCTGGGCAACGGCGGCTGGGCCACGCTGGTGAACAGCGCCAAGGGCCAGCTGCTGATCAACGGTCAGCCGCCGGTGCCCCCGCCCGACATCCCCGAGGAGCGCCTGACGCTGCCGTCGATACCCGTCCAGGTGCCGACCAGCCAGCCCAGCGCGCCGGACGCCATACCGCCGAACAACCAGCACCTTCCGCAGCAAGAGCCGGTCGTGACGCCTCCCCCGGCCCCGGCCTCTCAAGTCCCGCAGCGAGCTCCGGCCACCCAAGCACCACAGGACGGCCCACCCCCGGCCGACGGCGCAGCGCCCCCAGCCGAGCCCGCACCGGGAGGCTAGCCGGGTGTCCGTGCGGATGGACCCGCAGCGGTTCGACGAGCTGGTGTCCGACGCACTCGACCTGATCCCGCCCGACCTGGCGGCCGCGATGGACAACGTCGTCGTTCTGGTCGAGGACCGCCATCCGCAGGACGCGGAGCTGCTCGGGCTCTACGAAGGGGTGGCACTGACCGAGCGTGACTCCGACTACGCCGGGTCGCTCCCGGATTCCATAACGATCTATCGGGAGGCGCTGCTGGACGCCTGTGAGTCGGAAGACGATGTTGTCGAGGAGGTGGCGATCACGGTGATTCACGAAATCGCCCACCACTTCGGGATCGACGACGACCGGCTGGAACAACTCGGCTGGGGCTGACAACCCGTGACAAACCCCGCCGGCCCTAGGCGCGGCATCCCGAAGTTGTCCCGTCCGGATGCTATGAACGGCTTATGAGCGCTGAGTGCCGCGACTGCCGGGCAGGCCTAGATCACTGCCACGGGACCATCATTCGCCATTCATTCGGCCGGTTTTGGGGCCGCTGGGAATGCACGCAACCTGACTGCGTGAGCCCCGAGCTTACGGCGCACACGTTCGTCATCGATTGCGATGCCGTCGGCTGCAGATGCACGGAATCGGTTGCAGTGGCCCCCAATAAGTCGTCAGCTCGATCGTTAGCCCATCGGGTCGGCGCCTGAGCGCACCGCGTCCGCGACAGGGCTTGCATCGGCTTGGGGATAGAACGGCGGCATCACTGTTCCCCACCGCACACAACTCCACCGCCCGTCGGTGATCGGGGCCAACACCACCGATTCGGCGTTGTCGAGATGATTGTCCAGCGCGAAGTTGCCGTCCACTCCGGCTAGCACCGCGGAGGCCAGCCGGATCGCCGCGCCATGGCTGACGACGACGATGTCGCCGTTCCAGTCGTCGTCGTCGAGGTAGCGCATTCGCAACTCGGTGAGCACCGGCACGTAGCGATCCAACACATCGTTGCCGGTCTCGCCGCCCGGCAGCGGCACGTCGAGCTCACCGCGATGCCATCGCTCGTAGATGGCGGTGAATTCGGCGACCGCTTCATCGTCGCTGCGGTCTTCCAGCTCGCCGACCTGCACCTCGTGAATGCCGGCAACCTCGAGCAGCGACAGCTCGAGTTCGGCGCCGATCACCGCGGCGGTCTGCGACGCCCGCGCGGCCACGGAGTGCGTGAGCATTGCCGGCCGTCCCGAACCGCGCGCAAAAGCCCGGGCCTGGTCGCGCCCCAACGGTGTCAGCTCCGCGCCGGGCGGCCGGGTATCCAGCCTGCGCTCGACGTTGCCGTAGGACTGGCCGTGCCGCAGCAGCACCAGACGACCGCTCATGCCTATAGCCCCTCTGCACCGGAGGTCTGGTCGGGTTTGCCTGCCCGCAGCCGCGCCAGCCAGCGCGACGCCTCGTCCGCCGGCGGTGGCACCAACCCGGTGGCCGAACCCGTCGGCCAGGAACCCAGGTATCGCACATCGGCACAACGACGGTGCAACGCCTTTATTGCCTCGCCGACGGCGTCGTCGTCGATGTGGCCGACGCAGTCGGCGAAGAACAGGTAGGTACCGAGTTCGGTTCTGGTCGGCCGGGATTCGATTCGGGTCAGGTCGATGCCGCGGATGCCGAATTCGGCCAGCGCCGCCAACAGCGCACCGGGCACGTTGTCGATGCGCAGGATCACGGACGTTCGATCGGCTCCGGTGCGCGCCGGCGGCGGCCCCGGCAGCCCGATCAGAACGAAGCGGGTGCGGGCATTGGGTTCGTCGACGACGCCGTCGGCCAGGGCGGTCAGCCCCCAATGGGCGGCGGCCAGCGGCGAGGTCACCGCGGCGTCGGCTTGGCCGTCGGCCACCTGCCGCGCCGCGTCGGCATTGGAGTAGGCCGGCCGCAGTTGCGCGCCGGCCAGGTTGGCGGCCAGCCACTGCCGCACCTGGGCCACCGCCACCGGGAACGCGGCCAACGTCCGCACGTCTGCCGCGCTGTTGCCGGGTTTGACGACGATGCTGAACGACACGTCCAGCGTCGTCTCGGCGAACACCTGCAGGGGCGAACCGATCGCCAAGCTGTCCAAAGTGGGCATCACCGACCCGTCGATCGAGTTCTCGATCGGGACGCACGCGTAATCGGCGTTGCCGTCGCGGACCGCGTCCAGCGCCGCGGGGGTGCTTTCGATCGGCATCTGCCGCACCGGGACGGGCCCCTGCTCGGGAACCAGGCCGGCGGCCGTGATTTGCAGCAGCGCCGCCTCGGTGAAGGTCCCTTCGGGACCGAGGTATGCGATGCGGACCACATCCCAACCCTAACGGCGCCCGGCGTCAAACGGGTCTTGCGCCATCGTCGGGTCGTAAGTCGGTGAGGTGGGTGTGCGCGCGGGCTGAGTCGATAGCGGTGATGATGTCCCGATAGCCGAGACGATCAGTCGTTTGCGGTTGAGCCGGCGCAGGCACGCCGCTCGAACTTCATTACGCGTTGATGTTGACCTTCAGGTCGCGTGGGTAGATTCGCCATACCGCACGCGGTTGGCTTTCCATCTGCACCTGCAGCGCGGCGAGATCGCTCTGGAACTGGATCATTGCCAGCTTGGCGCGGTAGTCAAGGGCGATGTGATCGAAGTCGTGCATCAGGGCGCGTCGGGGCACATTCAGGTTGTAGTTTGCGTTGACCAGGCGCTGGTAGACGTCCAATGGCTCACGCCGGAAATCCTCGTATATTCGCGCCGGTTGGCGGTGCGTCCAGAGCTGATAGTTCCACATAAAACTGCCGAAGATCTCGTGCTGCACGGTCACCAAGTACAGTTGGGTCGCCAGCAGCCGCGCCAAAGTGTCCCAGGTGACATTCTTGGGAGTTACGCCAAAACCGTTGGGAAATAACGTGTTGAGTTCCGTGAGCCAGGCCAGCGTCTCGGGGTCGCGGCACACGTCGTTGGCGCCGGTGGCATTCCGCGGGTAGTAAATTTTCAGATAGTTGCGCACGTAGCGGTGCATGACGTCGAACAGCGCCTCGAGGTTTTGTTGCGTCGGTGTGTCGAAGCCGGCGTTGCGCACACGACGCGCCTTACCGTCCTCCTCAGGGTCATTGACGAGGTTTGTGTAGTCACAGTAGGTGTCGTCGAATAACCGGCACATGCCGTCGAAGGTGAGGCTGAAGGTGGTCTCAAAGTCGCCACCGCGGGCCATCTGCCCGCGGGTGACTATGTCGTTGCTCTGCTGGGTTCCGTAGGTGTACGGCCGCAGCAGCCTGCACAGTGGGTGGTTCGCCGAAAGGTTATTGCGGGTCGCAATGGCCAACTGCGCGCCGCCTGCTAGGTGCACCCAGTTGAAGTGACGCACGAGCGAAAGGTGTGTCGAGGCGGCGCACAACGCGATCTTGCAGGCGCGGCCCCAGTCTTGATGGGTTGGCCCAACCGAGCCCAGCGCGCAATCGATCTGATAGGCCTGCAGCGAGCGTCGCACCTTCTTGAACAGCACGCGCGAACCGATCTTCATTAGCCCGTAGTGGTGCTCGTAGTTGTTGAGGTCGCCCAGGTCCCACACCCAGGTAGCGCCGGCGCCGTCGAGGCGCTTGGTATAGCACGCGAAGGGACCGCGCACCGCCAGCGAGCCCAGGTTTGGACTGCCCAGATACTCGGCCGGTAGTTCGGGCGCTTGAAACCGTTTGCGCCGCAGCCCATTAAAAGCTTTCTTCAACGCCACCTGCGGGTCGGGGTCTATCGGCGGCAGGCCTGGCTGCATGGGTGAGAAAGCGCCGTAGAGCCAGACCTGAACTCGATAGGCCGTGGTGTTGCGGAACGAACGCTCGTCCTTCGGGATGTCCGCGCGCGCACAGACCATCACCTTGCGCAGCGGCACTTCGGGAATCGCCTCGATCATCGGCTTCGGTTTGATGGTGCGCCGCTTGGTCGGCGGCAGCGGAATTTTCACCGGCTTGTTGACGGCGAATTTCGCCCAGGCAATGAGGTCCCAAATGCTGCGCCGCACAAACCACTTCAGCATCCGCGCGCTCGGAAGATGGTTACGCATGGCGGTACGCGTCGCCGCGCCACGGGTCATGCTTCAACTCAGAGTCCCAGGCGCGCAATGGATGGCGATCGGGATCCAACACGGGCCCTTCGTCCCAAGGCTCGAAAGCGTTCTTGATGTTCGCCAGGCCGGTGTCCGCGAGCTCGGGGTAGTGGCGCACGAGCACGGTCTTGAGGTCGGTCTGGTCGATCCAGCGCAGGCCTTCCGGGGTGTAGACGCCCTCGTTGTAGCAGTCGGTGTAGAAACGATCAGCCTGCAGCCGGCGGCTCGCGCTCACGATGAAGATCTGAAACACAGTCTCGCCGAAACCGAAGTTTGTGGGCCGCTCGGCTTCGGCCAGCGTGCCGATCAGCAGGTCGAGGTCCTCGACCCCTTTCTTACCGCCGCCGTAGACCGCCTTCAGCTTCTCCAAGAATTCCGGGTTGTCGGTAAGGTCGTCGAAGCTCTTGATCGGATTCAGCCCCAGCTGGCGGCGGAACTCGTTGTAGCGCGGCACGCCGCGTTCGCGCGCGCGCACGATGTCCACCGTGCCCATGTCGAAGAACGGATTGCCCGGCACGCTGAGCTCCTGCATGAAGCGCGGAAAGTTGTTGAGCACCAAAGCGCCCGGGTGCTGGTTGCCGAACGAATAGAACAGGTCCGACATCGCGTAACCTGTCGTTATTACGACCGAACCGTGCTGGCGCGTGGCGGGTAGGGACACCTCCTCCGCGATGCCCTTTTGGCCGCGGAGCCGTAGCTGCAGCGTCTCGGGTAGCAGTGAGTGCAGACGATAGACCTCAACAAATTCCTCGGACAGCCCAAATGCGCTGTGGTGCCTGCTGATCGGGTTGCCGACGATGCCGCCGAGCTCGGGGTTGCGCAGGTTCACCTCGGACAGTGTCCTGCGGGCCTTGCCCTTACGCTGGAGGTAGGTCAGCAAGCCGTACCAGTTCGAGTTCAGCCCCGTTTCGAGCGCCCGGTTGGGCAGAATGGCAGGCGTCCATTCGATGGAATGGATCTTGGCCATTACCGCGGCGTTGATCAGCCGCGCGACATTGAAGAGGCGTTTGTCATCCCAGTCGGGGTAGGCCTCATGCAACATGTCGCAGATGGCGTTGTGTTCGCGCACGAAAAGGGTGTGCAGCATGGTTAGGCCGACCCACCAATTGCGCATGAAGCCGGCGTCCTCCACCCTCGTACTGCGGTCAACGGGCAGCGTGCCGTCGGTGTTCAGCCGCATCTTGCCAAATTTGCGGCTGCGCAGACGGTTCTGGGTCGCCTGGTCGCTGCCATAGATTTGTGAGCCGTCCCACCAGTGGGTGACCTCGTTGATCGAACTCGTGGCGGCGGGCTCGTGAGCACCGCGCGTCGGGTCCGGCTGGGTCATGCTGATGACCATGTCGCTCTGCAGATAACGGTCTATTGCCGGGTCGCCCGGCGGCAGCGGCACCCTGATGAAGGCGTCGGGTTGGACCTCGCCGTGGTTGACCCAGTCATGGTTCATGAATTGGATCCACGAGGCCGCAAGTAGGTTCAGGAACAAGACCGGCGCCATCTCGGGTCGGCCATCGTCATCGTCCGGGCGCGTGAGCAGCTTGAGACTGACCTCCCGCGGGTTCGGCGTGAGCAATCGCTTGCCCGTTTCGGGGCGGGTGGCGGCGAGCTCGACGTTGCGCAAGAAGCGCGTGCCGGCGGCGCCCTCCTTGGGATCGTCGAGGTTGTTCCAGCTTCCATCGGCGGTGCGGAAATGGCTGACTCCGGCGGGCGGTTTCTGCCCCGGCTGTTGGAAGGCGACGAGCGTGTTGTCCGGGTAGGTGCTTTTCAGGTTTTTCGCGTTCAGTTCCTCGCGGATGTAGGCGAGCGTCAGGACTCCCACCACCCAATGGCGGCGATACCAATTCGTCCAGACTTCGGCGCGGTAGTCGCAGATCCGGCCCACCAGGTCGATGACGCGATCCATCGCCACCGTCGCTACTGCGCCCAGCCGTTCGCCCAGAAAAAGTCGCACGCGTTTGAAGCGATCGGCCCCGGGCCGGTGCCCCGGTGGGTCGGGCAAGACGCCGGGGCGCACCCGTGGCTTCGCCAGCAGTGTTTTGCGCTTGAAGTACTGCAATGGCGGCACGTAGACGTTCACTTCGGCCGTGGCGTTGGCCTGCGCGAGGTCCAGCATTTTCCGCCACTCCCGGCAATCGCCGCGCGGGCCGCCGGCTTGGATCGCCGCTTCGTAGTGCCGCACAGCGCCGGGGTAATCCTCACCCTTGAAGCAGGCCAGCCCCGCCCGCGCGTCCCGATTGCCGTTGGGCACTGTCGGCGCCTTTCTGGGAGACGTACGAAGCTTCTTGCATGGGCAAAACCCGGGAACTAGAACTTACTCGAAGCGGATGGAAAAGAGGGCATGAAACCCGCGATTCACCAGCGGGCAGCCTGATTATCGTTAATTCGCTTTTTCGTTTCGGTGAAAAGCGCAGGACAGCCACCCGGAAGCTGCCGCCGAAAAGCGTTACCCACGTGTGTCGCGTGTTCCAAATGGCTTCCTCCGCAGCGCTGGCGGTCGATAATCTCCTGTGTTGCGGCTGGGAGCTTTAGGGTTGGTGCATATCGGATGCTCCGCACCACTGATTAGCGGCGGGAGAGGCGGATGGGGCCAGCAGGCGCGGTGTGCCGAGCGTGCGGCACTGAACTCCGCCACGGCGCTCGGTTCTGCGACGGCTGCGGGGTGCCTGCCCCGGAACGGGGAGAGCAGGCGGAGTTCAAGCAGGTGACCGTGCTGTTCGCCGACGTGGTGGGATCCTTGGGGATCGCCTCGGCGGTCGGCGCGGAGCGATTGCGCGAGGTGATGGCCGCCGTCTTCGGCCGCGCGGCAAGGATTATTCGGCGCTATGGCGGCACGGTCGATAAGTTCACCGGCGATGGCATCATGGCGCTGTTCGGGGCGCCAGTCGCGTTGGAGGATCACGCTTTTCGGGCCTGTTTGGCGGCCCTGGACATCCAAGAGCAGATCACGCAGCTCGCCGATGAGGTGCAGCGCCGCGATGGCGTCGTGCTGCAGCTGCGAATCGGGGTGAACTCGGGCCGGGTAATCGCCGGGGAAATCGGCTCTGGTCCAACGGGTTACACCGCGATCGGCGAGCACGTCGCGTTGGCACAACGGATGGAGTCGGTCGCCCCGCCCGGCGGGGTGATGCTCGGCGAGTCCACCGCCCGGCTGGTCGAACACGCCACCGTGCTGGGGGAACTCGAGTGGGTGCACGTTAAGGGCATCGAGAAGCCGCTGCCGGCGCGTCGGCTGCTGCGGGCAGCTGCTGAGCGCGGGCGCATCGGCCGGCGCGAGCCGACCCTGGTCGGGCGCGCCTGGGAGTTGAACACCCTGGCCGGCATCCTCGATCAGGCGATCAGCGGTGCCGGGTGTGTGGCCGGCGTGGTCGGGCCACCCGGCATCGGCAAGAGCCGTATCACGCGCGAGGCCGTGACGCTGGCCATCGGGCTCGGGGTCGAGGTGTTCACCGTCTCTTGCGAATCCCATACCCGCGAGATCCCGTTCCATGTGGTGGCACGACTGCTGCGCAAGGTTTTCGGAGTGAGCGACCTCGACGAGTACGCGGCCCGGGCTCGGGTGCAGGGCGCCATCCCCGACGCCAACCCCGAGGATCTGCTGCTACTGGATGACCTGCTGGGAATCGGCGATCCCCACGTCGCACTGCCCGACATCACCCCTGATGCCCGCCGGCGCCGGTTGGCGGCCTTATTGAACGCCGCCGCCCTGGCCCGCAGCACACCGGCGCAGTATGTGATCGAGGACGTGCACTGGATCGACGAGGTCAGCGAGGCCATGCTCGCTGAGTTCGTCATGGCGGTGCCGCGAAGCCGCTCAATGGTGCTGATCACCTACCGCCCCGAATACGCCGGCGCGCTGTCGCGCACACCGGGCGCTCAGACGATCTCGTTGGCGCCGCTGAGCTCCGCGCACACCACGGCGTTGACCGCCGAGCTGCTGGGTAGTGACGCGTCGGTGGGTGCGCTGGCCGCCCGAATCGCCGACCGGGCCGCCGGCAACCCGTTCTTCGCCGAGGAAATGGTGCGTGATCTTGCTGAACGCGGAGTGCTCACCGGCGATCGCGGCGCCTACCTCTGCCGTGATGACGCCGCCGACATCACGGTGCCGGGCACCTTGCAGGCCACCATCGCCGCCCGCGTCGACCGCCTCGGCCGGCCGGCCAAACAGTTGCTGTATGCCGCCTCGGTGATCGGCGCGAGGTTCAGGCCCGAGCTGCTGGCCGCCTTAATGGGTGACATCGAGAAATCAGAGGCCATTGCCGAGTTACTGCGGGCGGAGCTGATCGATCAGGTGAAGTTCACCCCGCGCGCCGAGTACGCGTTTCGCCACCCGTTGATCCGCACGGTGGCCTACGAGTCACAGTTGAAGGCCGGGCGCGCCGAGCTGCACCGTCGCCTGGCCGTCGCGATCGAACACCAGGAGCCGGACGCGGTTGACGAGAACGCCGCCCTGATCGCCGAGAACCTGGAGGCTGCCGGCGATCTGCGTGCGGCGTTCGGCTGGCACATGCGCGCCGGCGGCTGGTCGGTCATCCGCGACGTCCGCGCGGCCCGCACCAGCTGGCAGCGGGCCCGCCAGGTCGCCGACAAGCTACCCGCCGACGAGCCCGACCGCACCTCCATGCAGATCGCGCCCCGCACCCTGCTATGCGGCACCGTCTGGCGGGCCGGTGGCACTGTCGCTGATACCGGCTTCGACGAGCTGCGAGATCTGTGCACCGCCGCGGACGACAAAGTGTCGCTGGCCATCGCCATGACCGGGTTCATCATGGCGTTGACTTTTCACAACCGCTTCCGTGAGGCGGCCCAAGTGGCCTCCGAGCAAAGCGTCCTGCTCGAATCGATCGGAGACCCGACGCTGACCGTCGCTCTGCTGTTCGCAGCGATCTACGCCAAATGCGAGGCGGGCGAGATGATCGAGGCGCTGCGACTGGCGGATCGCCTCATCGACCTGGCCGACGGCGACCCCACCAAAGGCAACCTGATGGTGGGCTCACCGCTGAGCACGGCGATCGCGATGCGGGGCCACGTCAAGATGTGCCTGGGAATGCGGGACTGGCAAGACGACGCCGCCACCTCAATCGCGATGGCCGCTCCGCTCGACTCGACGAGCTACGTTTTCGCCCTCCTGTGGAAGTACGTTGCCTCCATTCCATTCGGGGCGCTGCCGCCCGATGCGACCGCCATGCGCGAGACCGCGGCCGCGCTGCAAATCGCCGAGCGTTCCAGCGACGACTTTATTCTTGGAATGGGCCGACTCAGCCGAGGCCTCACCCTGGTTACCCGCGACGGCCCACAACGCGAGGCGGGCCTCGACCTGTTCACCCAAGCCCGCGACGCCGCCGTGACGGAGCGGTTTTCCCTGAGTGCGCTGACGATCGCCGACCCCGAGTTCGCGATAGAGAAGGCCCGCACCGGGGATCTCGATGGTGCCATCGAAATGGTGCGGGCAGGCGTGGATGTCTCGTACGAAAGCGGCGACATGATCTGGCGCGGAAGGGCCACCGAGGTTCTGGTGCAACTGCTGATCCGACGCGGATCCGTTTCCGACCTAGACGAAGCGCAGGCGGCGATCGACCGACTGGCCGCCGTACCCACCGATCCCGGCTTCGTCCTCCACGAGCTTCCTCTGCTGCGTTCGCGGGCGCTGCTCGCGCGGGCGCACGGCGACGAAAACAGTTGCCGGAACTTCATGGAACGCCACCGCGCCAGGGCAGCGGCCGCAGGCTTCGAAGCACTCGCGGCCACCGCGGAGTCGATCTCCATCGCGCCCCGCCTGTGATCCCGCGGCTTAACGAGCTTTGAAATCCACTGACCCACAATCACTCTCGCAAGCCCTTGATCATCGTCGAGGGTCCGGCCAGTTACGACACGCAGACCGGTGCCGCGACCGCGGCAAATGAAAAGAACCGTGATCAGCCAATTCTGTGCAACGGCGGTGGTCGGTTGGTACCTTCTGGGGAAGTTCGGCCGACGATGACGAATGTCTGACTTCGACTCAGGAGTTTCGCCATGCCAGAACTGGGTGAGCGCGCGGTCGTCCTCGGGGCGAGCATGGGCGGGCTGCTTGCCACGAGGGTCCTGGCTGATTTCTTCGGCACCGTCACCGTGGTCGAAAGAGACGTGTTGCCCGACGGTCCCGCTGTCCGACGAGGGGTACCGCAGGGCCGGCACGTCCATGTTCTGCTGGCCCGCGGTGCGCAGATCTTGGATGAGTTCTTCCCCGGGCTTCTCGATGAGCTCGTAGCCGCTGGTGCCCCCGTGTGGGACGACGGGGAGTTGTCCGAGCTGCACTTGTCCTTCGGCGGTCACGAAATGCTGCGGTCGGGCAAGATCGCACTCGAGCCGAAGGCGCTGGCTGTGTACCTGCCGAGCAGGCCGTTCCTGGAATGCCATGTCCGGCGGCGCCTACAGGCGATTACGAACGTGACGATCCTGGACGGCCATGACGCCGCCGGGTTAACGTCGACGGCGGATCGGAATCGCGTCACCGGAGTGCGGGTGGTCAACCGCGACAGCGGTGCCGAACGGGAGTTGACGGCCGATGTAGTCATGGACGCGACGGGCCGAGCTGCCCACACGCCAGCTTTGCTGGACGGCCTCGGGTACGGCCGACCGGTCGAGGACCACATTGTCATGCATACGACATACGTAAGCCAACTGCTGCGGATCCCCCCGGGCACGCTGACGGAGAAGCTGGTCGACATCAGCCCCGCGCCGGGCCGGCCAGCCGGGATGTTTCTGGCCGGCTATGAGAACGACACGTGGATATTCACGGTCTTCGGGATGGTGGGACACGAGCCGCCTCGGGACCTGGCCGGCATGCTGTCATTCGCCCAGCAGTACTGCCCCGCCCACCTGATTGCGGTGGTGCGGGCCGCCGAACCAATCGGCGAGGTGGCGCATCACCGCATGCCGTCCAGCCAGTGGCGACGCTACGACAAGATGCCCCGACTCCCCGGCGGTCTACTGGTCTGCGGCGACGCGATCTGCAGCTTCAACCCCATCTACGGACAAGGAATGACGGTCGCCGCCCTGGACGCGGCCGCGCTGCGGGACTGTCTGCGTCGCGGCGGCACCGACCTGCCCCGGCGATACTTCGGCGCCTCGGCGAAACCGATTGGCGTGGCCTGGCAGATGGTAGCGGGCTCTGACCTGGCCTTCCCGGAGGTGACAGGGCGACGGTCGAGGTTGATGCGCGTCACCACCCGGCTTGTGGACTGGGCGCTGACCGCGTGTGAGTCCGACCCCGTTGTCGCCGCACGCTTCTTCAGAGTCAACGGCCTCATCGACCCCCCGATTCGCCTGCTCCACCCCGCGTTTGTTTACCGGGTGGCGGTCGAAAACCTGCGCCGCCGGAGAGGCAATGGGCAGCCTCGGCCAGCCGAACGGCACCCGGCGTCAGACGGATCTTGCGGCATCCCGGGCTCCTAAGTTAACTTAGGCTTACCTAATGTTAGAGGAGAACGATGTTACCGCTGCCCAGCCCCGCGCCGACGACCGCCGAACGCATTCGCAGCGCCTGCGCCCGGGCCGGCGGCGCATTGCTGGCCCTAGAAAATGGGGAAGCAAGTGGGAAAGCGGACGCAGTCGCCACGCCCGTGCATCACTTGCTGCACGACGGCTCGTTCGCGGTAGCGATTCCCGCCGACCACGAGGGCATGGCCGGTAGTACGATCTCCGGGTCGCAAGCACTGCTGGAACTGATCGACTACGCACCGCTTCCGCTGCGCGAACCCGTCCGATCACTGGTGTGGGTGCGTGGCCGCCTGCAACAGGTCCCACCGGAGACCGTGACCCAGATGCTCGACGTGATTGCCGGTGAGCACCCGGATCCGGCATTGCTTCAAGTCGAGACGCCGATATCGGTCCCTTGCGGGGGAGGCGAACCCCGATACACCCTGCTGCGGCTGGAGATCGCATCCGTCGTCGTCACCGACGCCACGGGTGCCGAGCCCGTCAGCGTGGCGGACCTGCTTGCGGCTCGGCCCGACCCGTTCTGCGAGATCGAGTCGAGCTTGCTGTGGCACCTGGACACCACCCATAACGACGTGGTTGCGCGGCTGGTGTCCAAACTGCCAGCGCCGTTGCGACGGGGGCAGGTCCGTCCGCTAGGGCTGGACCGATACGGCGTGCGGTTTCGGGTCGAAGGCAACGACCGCGACCGCGACGTCCGGCTGCCCTTCCACAAGCCGGTCCACGACATGGCCGGGCTGAGCCAGGCCATCCGGGTGCTGATGGGTTGCCCGTTCATCAACGGGTTGCGCGCCCGGCGCTAACTTATGGAGGGTGCCGGCACGTAAATTATCCAGGTGAACGGCGACCGACCACCGCGACGCCATGGGCCTTGGGAACCTCGCAGGCCGATCCCGCCGACCGGAACAAGTCCGGAGTCGTCGCGGGTGATTCGCCGCATGACCCGCCCACCGGCACCGCCTCCCGGTCAGACGACTCCGCTGCGCCGACCATCCCCGCCCTTGCCGATCGATCCGCCTCCCGCACCGGGGCCACCGCCACGGCCCGTCGCGCCGAGGGCGCGCCGCAAGCGCGGCAAGTGGCGCTGGGTCCGGGCGGTGGCGCTCAGTCTGCTGATCGGCTTGCTGCTCGTCGGCGCCGGCATCCTCGGCGGCTCGATTTGGCTCGACACGACACTGCACCGCGACCAGGCACTGAACGACTACCCCGATCGGCCCGCGCCCGGCCGCGGTACCAACTGGCTACTCGTCGGCTCGGATAGTCGCCAGGGACTTAGCGCCGAGCAGCAGCAAGAACTGGCCACCGGCGGCGACACCGGGAGCGGTCGCACCGACACCATCCTGCTGGTACACGTGCCGGAGTTCTGGTCCAGCGCGCGGGTGACGATGGTGTCGATACCGCGCGACTCGTATGTGCCCATCCCGGGTCACGGCAAGGACAAAATCAACGCCGCGTTTGCGATGGGCGGAGCGCCCTTGCTGACCCAGACGGTTGAACAGGCCACCGGGCTGCGCCTTGATCACTACGCCGAGATCGGATTCGGCGGGTTCGCCGCCCTGGTCGATGCGCTCGGTGGGGTCACCATGTGCCCGACCGAGCCCATCAACGATCCGTTGGCCGGCATCGACCTGCCGGCCGGCTGCCAGAAGTTGGACGGCCGCAACGCACTCGGATACGTCAGGACGCGCGACACACCGCGCGCGGATCTGGACCGGATGGTCACCCAACGGCAGTTCCTGTCGGCGCTGCTGCACCGCGCCGCCAGCCCTGCAGTATGGCTCAATCCGTTGCACTGGTACTCGGTGCCGCGTGCGGCCGTCGGGGCGCTGACCGTTGACCGGGGAGACCATGTGTGGGATCTGGCCCAGCTTGGTTGGGCGCTGCGCGGGTCCACCACGACGATGACCGTGCCGATCGGTGAGTTCACCAACACCGACGCCGGGTCGGTGGTGGTGTGGGACCACGAGGCCGCCGCCAAGTTGTTCGAGGCGCTGGCCTCCGACGCACCGATGCCCGCCGCCGCGCTCGACGGACAGCAATAGCGGGCAGTTGAGGGTGCCATGCGGAGCGCGCCGCCGGGCTAGCCGCTGCCCTGCTCGGCGCGTCGGTTCTCCAAATAAGCCTTCGTGCGCCCCGGGTGGTGAGTGGCAAGCCAGGCCACCCCGACATCCCGGCAGAAGTCAAGGTCTTCGTACTCGTCGACGTTCCAGCAGTACACCGCCCTGCCTTGCGCGGCGGCGCGGTCCACGAGTTGCGGGTAGTCCTTGAGCGCCGCCAACGAAGGTCCGACGGCGGTGGCACCGACGGCGGTGGCCGCGCTGCTGGTCAGGTATCGAGCGGTTCTGCCAAGCAGCACGGTCGGCAGCAGCGGGGCGGCCCGCCGGATCCGCCAGACGGCGGCCGCCGAAAACGACATCACCACCGCGCGGGACCGATCGGCGGACGCGGGCGCGGCGATGCCATAGCGGTGCAGCAGCGCGAGGAGCTTGCTCTCCACCAGTGAGCCGTACCGGACCGGGTGCTTGGTCTCGACGAAAAGTTTCACCGGACGGTGCCAGTCCAGAACGAGCGAAACGAGGGCGTCCAGCGTGAGCAGGCTGGTATCACCGTGCGTGCCGTCCGCACGCCAGCTGCCGTGCCACGCTCCGTACTCGAGCTCGCGCAGCTGAGCGAGGGTCATTGTGCTGACGAGGCCGGCTCCCGTCGAGGTCCGGTCCAGCCGGCGGTCATGCACGCAGACCAGATGGCCGTCGCGGGTCAGCCGCACATCGCATTCCACGCCATCGGCGCCCTCTTTGAGTGCGAGGTCGTAGGCAGCCAGCGTGTGCTCGGGCCGCGCGGCCGAAGCGCCTCGATGGGCAACAACGAAAGGGTGCCCGGCGAGCACCTCGTCGGGCCACGTCATACCCCTATGCTGCCGGTTCCTCCCCCTGCAACTCAACCCGACCGGCGGATGCGGGGACGGCAGGTCGATCGTCACCGATAACGACCCAGCGGTGCGCGGGCCGTTCGACCGGTTTCCGCTCGAACCCTTCGAAGACCCGTGCAACGGCGGCCACCGTGGCTGCCGCCAGCAGATAGGCAGACACCATCAACACGGTGTTGTTTGCGATGCCCTGAGCGTCCGTGGCGAAGCTGGTAACCATCGCGAAAATCGAAACGACGTAGCTGAAAACCCAGACGATCCACCACTGCACGATTGGTCGTCGCAGCCGGGCGTAGTGCCCTTCGATGGTCGCCAGCTCGATGACGAAAACAGGGGCCCACAGCAGATTCGCCAGCGGCACCGCGCAGCCGGCCCACAACGCCCGGACGGAGCGCTGCTCCGGCAGCCCATGGTGCGAGAAAACCGCGGCCCTGCGCGCGATCAGCCACCGAATCAACATCACGCCAGAGGCGATTACCGCCGCGATCGCCGCCACGCTGGCCAGAATCCCCAGCCAGTCCGCGACGATGGCCACGATCGAGTTCAGCAACGTGTTGCGGTTGATCACCAACAGGACGTACCGCACGACATACACCAGGGCGGCCATGCTGAGCACCAGCACGCTCAGGAACAGCGTGGTGCGAACGACCGCGGCCGATGGCCCTGCCGGCGTGGGTTTTTCGGTTGCTGCGGGGGCCTGGTCGACGCGGTCCGCCAAACCCCAGCGCGGGATCACGGCGTAGCGCGGAGTGGGGCCGAGGGGCCGTCGTCCGTGTCGCGCGGGCGGAGCGGCGCCGGGGCGCACCGCTATCCACCGGAAGCCCAGCGGCAGCCGCGGCGGTGTGCGCTGCCACCCGGCAGGCGCGGGCGGTCGAGCCGGCGGCGGGCCACCGTGCGTACTCCATCGTGAGTCGGCCGACAGCACATCCGCCAAGGGTGCCATCAGCGCCCCGCGGCAACGGGGACACCAGTCGCGTCGCCGCTCGCGCACGTTCCACCGAGTGCCGCACTGGGAGCACACCTGGATCACCGGACCAGCCTATCCCCGGAGACGAAGCGGGCCGCGGAAGCGTTTTCGGTGCCTCTTTTGAATGCCTCGGATCCGGCGCGCCCGCGATCCATGGGCAACACGAATAGTTGCCTATGGCTATCCACAGTTTCCACAGGTTTATCCACAGTTGCTGTGTGGGTATCAACCCCATCAACACAGCCTTTACCGTCCGCCCCGGGCCGCAATTGTGGATAACCGCCGGGCTGCAGGGGCGCGCCATAGACAGCCCAAACCGGTACCTGAGCGAAATGGATCGTCTTGCTAAGCACCCGCAGACTCGCGCGCCGGGCCCGCCGGTCCGCACCCCATCCCGGCTTGGTCCATTGCGCCCCACGGTCACCCAGAACCCGCAGCTCGGAGCCCTATTGCGCGAAGCATTTTTCAAGACCGTTGCAAAGGGCTATGATCGCGGTCACGAAAGTTCCGTGTGACTCACCTCACTGGAGCGGGGTGAGGGCGGTGAAAGGCGATTAATGGCCACGCATTCGTTCGGTCCGGGTTCAGCGGCCCCGTCGAGGTCGTATTCCGGTTCGCCTGCGTGGAACCACAGCTACGGTGTCGCCTGCTTACGCGCCGCCCTGATCGCCCTGGCGTTGCTGGCGATTCTCGCCCTCATCGTTTTGTCTTGAATTAACCCCGACCGGGTATGTCTCTCTTCTGGCGGTCGTTGTTGCGACGCGCGCAGTCATAGAGCAGGGTTGATGACGGCTGGCCGCCGCACCAACGATGCACCGAAGACACCGAAGAAAGGAATGCCGTGGCTGAATACACCCTGCCCGACTTGGACTGGGACTACGGAGCGCTGGAACCACACATCTCGGGTCAGATCAACGAGCTCCACCACAGCAAGCACCACGCCACGTACGTCAAGGGCGCCAACGACGCGGTCGCCAAACTCGAGGAGTCGCGTGCCAAGGACGACTTCTCCGCAATCCTGCTGAGCGAGAAGAACCTGGCGTTCAATCTGGCTGGTCACGTCAACCACACCATCTGGTGGAAGAACCTTTCCCCGAACGGTGGCGACAAGCCGACCGGCGAGCTTGCCGCAGCCATCGACGACGCCTTCGGATCGTTTGACACGTTCCGTGCGCAGTTCCACGCGGCCGCCACCACCGTGCAGGGGTCGGGATGGGCGGCACTCGGCTGGGACACACTCGGCAACAAGCTGCTGATATTCCAGGTGTATGACCACCAGACCAACTTCCCACTCGGTATCGTGCCGCTACTGCTGCTCGACATGTGGGAGCACGCTTTTTACCTGCAGTACAAGAACGTCAAGGTCGACTTCGCGAAGGCGTTCTGGAATGTCGTGAATTGGGCGGACGTGCAGAAGCGTTATGCAGCCGCAACCACTAAGACCAAAGGCCTGATATTCGGCTGACTTCATCTCGGCCGCCAGGGGCGTCGCGCGGATGGCGCGGCGCCCTTGGCGTTAGTAGGGCCTCGATTCGGCCATCGAACATCACGCGCGCTAGGTAGCCGTGTCGAGTTGCATGGCGCCTAAACCGCAGTCATGCTGAATCATTCGAGCTACCAGCGTGGTTATTCGGATGGAGGCGTCACACGGAGGTCGAGATGGACACTGGGTCAGACCGTCCCATCGGGGTTGCGCCCTTCCATGCTCGTGGTGCCCTGAAAGGGTTTGTGATCTCCGGCCGTTGGCCGGATTCAACAAAGGAGTGGGCCCAACTGCTGATGGTCGCGGTCAGGGTCGCATCAATGCCCGGATTGCTTTCCACCACAACGGTGTTCGGCGCCCGTGAGGAGTTACCTGACGAGCCTGAGCCGGGCACCGTCGGCCTGGTGCTGGCCGAGGGCACGGTCTTCGGTGAATCAGCCATCCAGCCAGGATATTTCGCCGATCATCAGCCTCCCGCGTTGCTGATGTTACATCCGCCCTCGGAAACCATGCCGTCGTTGCCGGAATGCACCGGGGCCGCCTCCGGGTGCGTATTGCTCCCGGGATTGCCCTATTTGGGCTTAGAGCACCGGGCGGCTTGGGTGGAAGCAGAACCCGACGGCACCATCACATCCATGGTGAGTCGCGTCGGCGTTGACCCAATCAGCCATCCCGACACGGCGATTCTGGCAATGCTGCTTGCCGCATAGACAAATTCAACCGATTTTGTTCGGCCGGCGAATCGAGGAATGCGGACGAACTCCGGCGCTCGCCTGGCGCACGCCGGATTTGCCCGCTAACCTGGGACCGTTAGCGAAGGGGAGTAGCCCCGAATCGTCTGGTCGACATACTGGCGCATAGCCCGGCCGGCGAACCGGTTCAAGCAAACCGGTGGGCGAGACCTTCGACCGATGTTCGATGACTTCAGTGGTCATCGACGACGTGTCGAAAGGTCGCCCGCCATGCTCGCCGCCACCTTGTTAAGTCTCGGGGTGGTTTTTCTTGCCGAACTCGGCGACAGGTCCCAGCTCATCACCATGACCTACGCGCTGCGCTATCGATGGTGGGTGGTGCTGACCGGGGTGGCAATTGCGGCGTTCGCGGCGCACGGGGTCTCGGTGACAGTTGGCCACTTTCTGGGCACCACGCTGCCGGCACGGCCGCTGGCGTTCGCCTCTGCGATCGCCTTCCTCGTTTTCGCGGTGTGGGCCTGGCGCGAGGGCGGCGCGGACGAGGAGACCGTCTCGACCAGTCAGGAACCCCGATTTGCGCTACTGACCGTGATGTCGTCGTTTGCACTCGCAGAAATGAGCGACAAGACATCGCTGGCGACGGTGACGTTGGCCAGCAATCACGACTGGGCCGGCGTGTGGATCGGCACGACCGTGGGCATAGTTTTGGCCGACGGCCTGGCGATCGGTGTCGGGATCCTGCTCCACCAGCGGCTGCCCGAACGGCTACTGCACGGCTTGGCCAGCCTGCTCTTCCTGCTGTTCGGATTGTGGATGTTGTTCGACAGCGCGCTGGGCTTGCGTTCGGTCGCCATCGCCGTCACCGTCGCGGTGGTACTGGTCGCCGCAGCGGCAACGGTGGCGCAAACTCTGCGACGGCGGCGAAGGCAGGCTTCGGTCGCCAGGAGATCACCGGACGTCGCTTGAGGTGCGACCGGCGTCCTTCGCCTCACCCCGCCATGCCGGGCAGTCATCCCTACAGGTATCTGTATGGGACATTCTTTGCACCCGAGGTCCGTTTTATGCCCGCTTTAAAGACCTGACAGCAAAAGGTTGCTGTCGACAGGTAACAGTTGCCTGCTGGTTGCGGTGCGACTGCCCAGCACGCTCGGCCCGATGGCCTCGCCGGGCTTGCGGCCTGCGGCCCGCCACGCTGGCACCGAAGCTGAATTCTGCGGATAACCTGTGAGTTTCGCTGATTTGGTGGACACCTCAGCGAATTAGTTAGACGCTCGTCGAGTGCGGATTTGGCCACCGTCAGCAACACCGGTGCCGGATCCGCCCAAGTTTGCACCTGGCTGCAGACTCCAACTCCCGCTACCATGGTCAGCAAATACACCTAGGCAATAATTCACTTCTACAGCCCAGTGGAGGTCATATCGATGAGCACGACATTCGCCGCCCGCCTGAACCGCTTATTCGACACGGTGTACCCACCCGGGCGCGGGCCACACACCTCCGCGGAGGTGATCGCGGCACTCAAGGCGGAGGGCATCACGATGTCGGCTCCCTACCTATCCCAGCTACGTTCGGGCAATCGCACCAATCCGTCGTCAGCGACCATGGGCGCGCTGGCCAACTTCTTTCGCATCAAGCCGGCCTACTTCACTGACGACGACTACTACGAAAAGCTCGACAAGGAATTGTCGTGGCTGGCCACGATGCGCGATGACGGCGTGCGCCGCATCGCGCTGCGCACCGTCGGGTTGTCCGCCCAAGCCCAGCAAGACGTCGTGGAGCGGGTCAACGAGCTACGCCGCACGGAGCATCTCGACGCCTAAGCGCGCCACCTGCTGTACACCCAGACCTGAGCGGCTGCCCCCGGCCCATTCCGATTAGGGTTGGCTCACGGATCGCGCACGCGCTAAAGCGATAGTCGACGAGATACCGGGAGGCGGCCGGGAATGGGCCTGTTCCGCAAGCGAAAGAGTCGCGCGACGCGTCGCGCCGAAGCACGCGCGATCAGGGCCCGCGCCAAACTGGAGGCCAGGCTCGCCGCCAAGAACGAGGCTCGTCGGATCAAGGACGATCGACGTGCCGCGGGCAAGGTCCTCAAGGCGCAGGTCAAGTCCCAGCGGGACAGCGACCGAACCGCGTTGAAAGTCGCCGAGGCCGAGCTCAAGGCGGCACGGGAGGGCAAGTTGCTGTCGCCGACCCGGATCCGCCGGGTGCTGACGGTGTCTCGGCTGCTCGCCCCGATCCTGACCCCACTGATATACCGCGCGGCCATCGCCGCCCGTGCGGTGATCGACCAGCGTCGCGCGGATCAGCTCGGAATTCCCTTGGCTCAGATCGGCCAGTTCTCCGGGTACGGCGCCCAGCAGTCCGCCCGGATTGCCGGGGCGGAAAAGTCATTGCGAATGGTGCAGGACAAGAAGCCCAAGGACTCCGAGACCAAACAGTTCGTCTCCGCCATCGCCGAACGGCTCACCGATCTGTCGGCGGCCGTCACCGCCGCGGAGAATATGCCGGCCGCGCGACGGCGGGCGGCCCACGCCGCGATCTCGTCGCAGCTCGACGGTATCGAGGCGGACCTGATGGCCCGCCTCGGATTGACCTGACCGCCGACATGTCACGCCACAACAGGCGGATTTGGCGGGTCCTGATCCCGGCCGCCGCGGCCGTCGCGCTCTGTCTCGGCTCCACGGTGGGTACCCCGGCGGCATGGGCGCACGTCCACGCCAGCACCGACAATCCGGTGCGCGGCGCCACGGCCATCGTCACCTTCCAGGTGCCCAACGAATCCGGCACCGGCGCGGCAACCACGGCGCTGACCGTCACCCTCCCCGACGTCGCATCTGCCAGTGCCGAAACCATGCCCGGCTGGACGGCCAAGCTCGACCGCGACGCGCCTTCCGGCGCCGTCCGCGCGGTGACCTGGACGGCCGCTCCCAACGGCGGGATCGGCGCGGATCAATTCGCGCTGTTCCGTCTATCGGTGCAACTGCCGGACACCGACACGGTCAGCTTCCCGGCCACGCAGACCTATGCCGACGGCACGGTTGTGAAGTGGGACCAGCCGCCGCTGCCCGGCGGCGGTGAGCCGGAGCATCCGGCACCGATGCTCACCCTCACCGCGGGGCCGTTGGCACCTCACGACCATCATCCGCCGTCCGCCGCGCCCGCCGACCGCGCTGCCGCGCCGCCGCCGTCGAAATCACCGGATAACACCGCCCGCCTGTTAGGTGGGGCGGCTCTGGTACTAGCAGCTCTCGGTGCCTGCCTCGTTCTCGTCCGCCGGCGGACATGAGGCGCCTGGCGATGATCGCCTGGGCCGGCCTGTTGCTGGCCGCCATGGGATTGACCGCAACCGTGAATGCACAGGTGGCGCTCGCGCACGCCTGGCGGGTATCCGCGCAGCCCGCGGACAATACGGTACTCACCACCGGTCCGGAGCGGGTGAGCGCGACCTTCAACGAGCGATTGCAAACCACGTTCGCGGCCATGACCGTCGTCGGGCCCGATGGCAACGTGTGGTCCACCGGGGAACCGGCGGTGCAGGGCGCCGTCGTCGGCATCGGCCTGCGACCCCTCGGACCGGCCGGGACCTACACGGTGAACTACCGGGTGACATCGGCGGACGGCCACGTGGTGTCCGGGTCCTGGTCGTTTCGGCTGACGGTGCCCGGCACCGGCACGCCCGGACCGCCCGCCGGCACCGACGCTGGTGGCGCCGTGCCGGTCTGGCCGTTTGTGGTGGTAGCACTGGCGCTGGTCGCAGCGGGCGGCCTGTGGGCGGTGCGGCGCAGGCCGTGATCGGCCCTCGTGGCCGAGACGCCACCAGCCGGCCTGGCATGATGGGACGCTAGGAACCGGTGCGCTAGAAAACGCGAGAGAAGGCTCAAAGGAGCGGCCGCATGGCAGACCCGCAGGATCAACCCAACAGCGAACCCGACGGCGCGCCGGCCCCGCCGGAAAAGACGCCGGAAAAGACGCCTCCCGCCAAGGCCGTCAAGAAGACCGCGAAAGCGCCGGCCAAAAAGGCACCAGCCAAAAAGGCACCAGCCAAAAAGGCGCCGGCAAAGAAGGCGGAACCGCCGACCGAGCGACCCCTCAGCATGCAGCAGCGGATCGAGACCAACGGCGAACTTGCTGCTGCCGCCAAAGATGCTGCCGCACAGGCGAAATCGACCGTAGAAGGCGCCAACAACCCGGTGTCGCCCACCGTTGCGCCTTCGGCATCGAGCCTGTCGCCTGTGCCGATGATAGTTGCCCTGGCCGCAACCCTGTTGGCCATCCTGCTGATCCGGCAACTGCGGCGCCGCTGAACTCCCACTGTCCCGGCTAGCATCTCAGAAGTGACCGTGTCATTCCGGCCGACCGCCGACCTCGTCGACAGCGTCGGGCCCGACGCGCGCAGCTGCGACCTCCAATTCCGCCAGTTCGGCGGCCGCTCCGAGTTCGCCGGGCCGATCAGCACCGTGCGCTGCTTCCAGGACAACGCGCTGCTGAAATCGGTCCTCTCGGGTCCGGGCGACGGCGGGGTACTGGTTATCGACGGCGCCGGCTCCCTGCACACGGCACTGGTGGGAGACGTCATCGCCGAATTGGCCCGTTCCAACGGCTGGGCCGGACTGGTCGTGCACGGCGCGGTGCGTGACGCCGCCGCACTGCGCGGCATCGACATCGGCATCAAGGCGCTGGGAACCAATCCCCGCAAGAGCACCAAGACTGGCGCCGGAGCGCGCGACGTCGAGGTCAGTCTGGGCGGGGTGACGTTCGTGCCCGGCGAGATCGCCTACAGCGACGACGACGG
>NZ_JBKQOI010000158.1:0-18991 GCF_052145595.1 Mycobacterium sp.
CCTGTGTCTGCCCGGCTGGTCCGGCTGCTCAACATGGTGCCGTATTTCCAGGCCAACCCGAAGGTGACCCGGGCCAAGGCCGCCGCCGACTTGGGGGTGTCCGCCAAGCAGCTGGAGGAGGACCTCAACCAGCTGTGGATGTGCGGCCTTCCCGGCTACTACCCGGGTGATCTCATCGATTTCGAGTTCTCCGGCGACACCATCGAGGTGACGTTCTCGGCGGGCATCGACCGGCCGCTCAAGCTCACGTCGCCGGAGGCCACAGGCCTCCTGGTGGCCCTGCGGGCGCTGGCCGACATTCCGGGCGTGGTCGATCCGGAAGCGGCGCGCAGCGCGATCGCCAAGATCGAGGCCGCGGCCGGCGCCGTCGGGCAAGAGGCCACGGCTTCGGTGGGAGCCGTCGACGAGCCCGCGCCCGTCGAGAATCGGGCCGCGGCCGCGGTCCGCGCGGCGGTGCAGGACAAACACGCGCTGGCCATCGACTACTACGCCGCGTCACACGACACCCTCACCAGCCGCATCGTCGATCCGATTCGGGTACTGCTGATCGGCGGCCACAGCTACTTGGAGGCATGGTCACGCGAAGCCGAAGGGGTCCGGCTGTTCCGCTTCGACCGAATCGTTGACGCCACCGAGCTGGGCGAGCCGGCCGCTCCGCCCGAACCGGCGTTGCAGGCGCCGCCGGACACGTCACTGTTCGACGGCGATCCGTCACTGCCGTCGGCCAAGCTGCGGGTGGCGCCCTCGGCGTCGTGGATGTTCGAGTACTACCCGATGCGGGAGGTGCGCGAGCTGCCGGACGGATCGTGCGAGGCCGTCATGACATATGCCTCTGACGACTGGATGACACGCCTGGTGCTGGGCTTCGGGTCGGCCGTGCAGGTGCTCGAACCGGAGTCGCTCGCACAGCGTGTACGTGATGCCGCGGCCGCCGCGTTGGAGTGTTACCAGGCCTGACGCAGTACTGGCCCGCCACGGCGCGGGCACACCGGCAGTTGGCTCAGCTGCGGTAGCATCGGGTGGACGTCTGGAGGTAACCAAAGTGGGCAGTCTTAGTCCGTGGCACTGGGCGATCCTCGCTCTCGTGGTGATCTTGCTGTTCGGTGCCAAGAAGCTCCCCGACGCGGCGCGTTCGTTGGGCAAGTCGATGCGCATCTTCAAGTCCGAGATGCGGGAAATGCAGAACGAAGGCAAGCCGGAAGCGCCTTCCTTGCAAACACCGTCGGCGACCCCCGCGGTGACCCCTCGGCCCGTCCAGTCGCAGCGAGTCGACCCTCCGGCGGCCAGCGAGCAGGGGCACACCGAAGCACGCCCGGCTTAGCCCCACTGTCGCGGTGCCCGAGCGCCCCTGACCGAGCGTCGTGAAAGGTTTCAAGGTTTCAGCGCGCACCGCCGGCTTGCTGAAGCGACTCAACCCCCGCCAGCGCCGCAGCCGCACCAACCCCGACGCGACGATGTCGCTGGTCGACCACCTGACCGAGTTGCGCACCCGGCTGCTGATCGCCTTGGCCGCGATCCTGGTCACCACGATTTTCGGGTTCGTCTGGTACTCGCATTCGATCTTCGGGCTGGAAAGCCTCGGCGAGTGGCTGCGCCAGCCCTACTGTTCCCTGCCCCAGTCGGCGCGGGCGCAGATCAGCGCTGACGGACACTGCCGGCTGCTGGCCACAGCGCCGTTCGACCAATTCATGTTGCGGCTCAAGGTCGGGATGGCGGCCGGGATCGTGCTGGCCTGTCCGGTGTGGTTCTACCAGCTCTGGGCGTTCATCACGCCCGGGCTCTACCAGAAGGAGCGCCGCTTCGCGATCGCCTTCGTGATCCCCGCCGCGGTGCTGTTCGTCGTCGGCGCCGTGCTGGCCTACTTCGTGCTGTCCAAGGCGCTGGGCTTCTTGTTGACCGTCGGCAGCGACGTGCAGGTGACCGCGCTGTCCGGGGACCGGTATTTCGGCTTCCTGATCAATCTGCTGGTGGTTTTCGGGGTGAGCTTCGAATTCCCGCTGCTCATCGTCATGCTGAACATGGCCGGCGTGCTGACCTACCAGCGGCTCAAGTCGTGGCGGCGCGGTCTCATCTTCTCGATGTTCGCGTTCGCGGCGGTATTCACGCCCGGATCCGATCCGTTTTCGATGACCGCACTCGGGATAGCGCTATCGGTGCTCCTCGAGCTCGCCATCCAGATCGCCCGACTGCACGACAGGCGGAAAGCCAAGCGCGAAGCCCAAGCCCTGATTCCCGACGACGAGGCCTCGGTCATCGAGCCGGCCGCACCGATACCGGAGCCGTCGTTCAGCGCCGGGCAGCATGACGATGTCACCTAGACGCCCGTTGCTCAGACCGGAAGTACTCCCACCCCCTCGCGAGGGCGCGTGTCTGTACGGCGACACGCCGATTTCGACGTACAAAGGCGCACCCTCACGCGATTCGGCGGCAGCGTGACCGAGCTCGCGGAGCTGACCCGGTTCACCGCGGAACTGCCCTTTGCGCTCGACGACTTTCAGCAGCGGGCCTGTGCCGCGCTGGAACGAGGCCATGGTGTGCTGGTCTGCGCGCCGACTGGCGCCGGCAAGACGGTGGTCGGCGAATTCGCCGTGCATCTGGCACTGGCGGCCGGCGGCAAGTGCTTTTACACCACACCGCTCAAGGCGCTGAGCAACCAGAAGCACACCGACCTGACGGTTCGGTACGGCCGCGACCTGATCGGCCTGCTGACCGGTGACATGTCGGTGAACGCCGATGCGCCCGTGGTGGTAATGACCACCGAGGTGCTGCGCAACATGCTGTACGCCGATTCGCCTGCGCTACAAGGACTTTCCTACGTCGTGATGGACGAGGTGCATTTCCTCGCCGACCGGATGCGGGGTCCGGTGTGGGAGGAGGTGATCTTGCAACTGCCCGACGAGGTGCGGGTGGTCAGCCTGTCGGCGACAGTGAGCAACGCCGAGGAGTTCGGTGGCTGGATCCAAGCCGTGCGCGGCGACACGACGGTGGTGGTCGACGAGCACCGGCCGGTGCCGCTGTGGCAACACGTCCTGGTGGGCAAGCGCCTCTTCGACCTGTTCGACTATGACGCCGACGAGGCCGCCGACCCCGCCTCTATCACGCGCCAGCCGCGCGTCGACCCGGAACTGCTGCGCCACATCGCACATCGCCGCGAGGCGGATCGGATGTCGGACTGGCGTGCCCCCCGCCGGCAGGCGGGAAGAGGAGGCGCAGGACGGCCGGGCCGTCCGCCGCGCTTCTACCGGCCGCCCGCGCGACCGGAGGTGATCGCGACCCTGGACTCCGAAGGCCTGTTGCCGGCGATCACGTTCGTGTTCTCCCGGGCCGGCTGCGACGCCGCCGTCAGCCAGTGCTTGCGGTCGCCGCTGCGGCTGACCACAGAGGAGGAGCGCGCACAGATCGCCGAGGTGATCGACCATCGTTGTGGCGATCTCGCCGACTCCGACCTGGCGGTACTGGGCTACTACGAGTGGCGGGAGGGGTTGCTTCGCGGTTTGGCGGCCCACCATGCCGGGATGTTGCCGGCCTTCCGGCACACCGTCGAGGAGCTGTTCACCGCGGGCCTGGTCAGGGCGGTGTTCGCCACCGAAACCCTGGCGCTCGGCATCAACATGCCCGCCCGCACAGTGGTGCTCGAGCGGCTGGTGAAGTTCAACGGTGAGGAGCACGTGCCCCTGACGCCGGGGGAGTACACGCAGCTGACCGGCCGCGCCGGCAGGCGCGGCATCGATGTCGAGGGCCACGCCGTGGTGCTCTGGAATCCCAGCGAAGAGACCACGGAGCCGTCCGCGGTCGCCGGTCTGGCCTCCACCCGCACCTTCCCGCTGCGCAGCTCGTTCGCCCCGTCGTACAACATGACGATCAACCTGGTGCACCGGATGGGCCCCGAGCAGGCCCATCAGCTGCTGGAGCAGTCGTTCGCCCAGTATCAGGCCGATCGCTCCGTGGTCGGCCTGGTCCGCGGCATCGAGCGCGGCAAACGGATGCTCGACGAGATCGCCGCCGAACTGGGTGGACCGGAGGCGCCGATCCTCGACTACGCCCGCATGCGGGCGCGGATCTCCGAGATGGAGCGCGCGCAGTCGCGCGCGTCGCGGCTGCAACGACGGCAGGCGGCCAGTGATGCGCTGGCCGCGCTGCGCCGAGGCGACATCATCAACATCACCCACGGCCGGCGCGGCGGGCTGGCGGTGGTGCTGGAATCGGCGCGCGACAGCTCCGACCCGCGCCCGCTGGTGCTCACCGAGCATCGCTGGGCGGGCCGGATTTCGTCGGCGGACTATTCGGGCGCGTCGGCGCCGGTGGGCTCGATGTCATTGCCCAAGCGGGTCGAACACCGCCAGCCACGAGTCCGTCGCGACCTCGCCTCGGCGCTGCGATCGGCCGCCGCCGGGTTCACCGTTCCGGCCCGCCGCCGCGGCGGCGATCAGGATGGCGAGTTCCACGACCCGGAACTGGCGTCGTTGCGGGCGCAGTTGCGCCGGCACCCGGAACACAACAGCCCCGGACTCGAGTCCCGGATCCGCCAGGCCGAGCGCTACCTGCGCATCGAACGCGACAACGCGCAACTGGAGCAAAAGGTGGGCGCCGCCACCAACTCGCTGGCCAGGACGTTCGACCGCATCGTCGGGCTGCTCACCGAGCGCGGCTTCATCGAAGGCCCGGCCAGTGATCCCCACGTCACCGACGACGGCCGGTTGTTGGCCCGCATCTACAGCGAAAGCGACCTGTTGGTCGCCGAATGCCTGCGTACCGGGGCGTGGGAAGGCTTGAAGCCGCCCGAGTTGGCCGCGGTGGTCTCGGCCGTGCTGTACGAGTCGCGGGGCGGCGACGGCCCCAGCGCCGCGTTTGCCGCCGAGGCGCCCACCCAGCGCTTGCGGCAGGCGCTGCAGCAAACGTCGAGGCTGTCGGTTGCGCTGCGCGCCGATGAGCAGGCGCACCGGATCGGCCCGAGTCGCGAGCCCGACGACGGCTTTGTCGACGTGATCTACCGCTGGACCCGGACCGGGGAGTTGGCCGCGGCGCTGGCCGCCGCCGACGCCGGCGGCGCCGGTTCGCCATTGTTGGCGGGCGATTTCGTGCGGTGGTGCCGGCAGGTGCTCGACCTGTTGGACCAGGTTCGCAACGCCGCACCTGACGCAGAGCTGCGGGGCGCCGCCAAACGGGCCATCAATGACGTTCGGCGCGGCGTCGTTGCAGTTGACGCCGGGTAGGCTGGGCCGGAGCTACGGTTGAATCCGTAACGCGATTCGGATCAGTTCGGGCAAGACACAAGGGAACTCAGGAGAAACGATGAGCGGACCGCAGGGATCGGACCCGGGACACCAGTGGCAACCGCCCGGTGAGGGTGGCGATCGGTCCTCGGAGCCGACCCAGGTGGCGCCATCGCCCTGGCAGCAGCAGCCGAGCCAGGAGGGGACGTGGCAGGCACCGGCTTATACGCCGCCCGCCGAGTACCCGCAGTACCAGCAGCCGGCTGAGCAGGCTTACCCGCAGCAGTACCCCCAGCAGCCCGGATACGGACAGCCCGCCCAGTATGGCCAGTACGGTCAGCCGGGCCAGTACGGTCAATACGGTCAGCCGGGGCAGTACGGTCAGCCCGGCCAATACGGTCAGCCCGGCCAATACGGTCAACCGGGCGAGCCCGGTCAGTACGGCCAATACCCGCAGCAGTACGCGCCCTATGAACAACCAGCGAAGAAGCGCTCGGTTGCGCTGATTGGCGGCGTGGTGGGCGTGATCGCCTTTCTGCTCATCGCGGCCGTGCTGGTGCTCGGTTTCTGGCAGCCCGGGTTTTTCGTCACCACCAAGCTGGACGTGAGCAAGGCCCAGGCCGGTGTGCAGCAAGTCCTCACCGACGAGACGAATGGCTACGGCGCCAAGAACGTCAAAGACGTCAAGTGCAACCAGGGCCGCGACCCCATCGTCAAGAAGGGCGCCAGCTTCGACTGCGACGTCAGCATCGACGGCGCCCAGAAGCGCGTGACGGTGACCTTCCAGGACAGCAAGGGCACCTACGAGGTCGGTCGGCCGCAATAGCCCGATTGCCCGTTAGGCGGGCAGTGCGTCGAGCGCTTTCTGCAAGCGGGCAATCGACGACCCGACGCCCAGCTCGCTCGCCAGCTTGGCGGTGCGCTTCGGATCCGCGGCCACCAGCGGCAGGGCATCGGTCGGCGTCGACAGCATGACCGGCGCGTCGGTGGCCACTCGCACCACCGTGCCGGCGGCCTCGATGTAGTCAGTCGCACCCAGCAGTTTTGCCCGCAAACCCTTGGCCATCTTGGATTGCGGGTCGCGGGCGGCAGTCAGGATCCGATCGAGCGAACCATGCTGGGCCAGCAGGGTCGCCGCCGTCTTCTCGCCGACGCCCGGCACACCCGGCAGGCCGTCGGACGGGTCGCCGCGCAACAGCGCGAGTTCGGCGTACGCCGGCCCGGCCCGATCCACCGGCACGCCATAATGTTCGGCCACCTCCGCGGGCCCGAACAACGTGGCCTTGGTCAGCCCGCGGCCCAGGTAGAGCACCCGGACGGGGATGGGATCGTCGGTGACCACCTGCAGCAGGTCGCGGTCCCCGCTGACGACGACGACCGGGTCGTTGCGTTCGGCCGCCGCCAGCGTGCCCAGCACATCGTCGGCCTCGAACCCCGGTGCGCCCGCGGTCGGGATGCCGAAGGCGTCCAGCAACTCCATGATCATGTCGACCTGCGGGGTCAGCTCGTCGGGGACTTCCTCGATGTCGGGCTGGCCAGCGGGCTCCGGCCCGCCAATTTCTTGAGCCACCCGGTGCGCTTTGTACGACGGGATGAGATCGACGCGGAATTGTGGCCGCCAGTCCAGGTCGAGGCACACCACCAGCCGGCTGGGTCGCTGTCGGGTGATCACCACGGCCATCGAGTCGATGAATCCGCGTACGGCGTTGATCGGCCGGCCGTCGGGGGAGGTGATCGACGACGGCACCCCGAAATACGAGCGAAACCACATGCTGGCGCCGTCGAGCAGCAACAGGGGTGCGGGCATGCCGGCTATGGTCTCACGTCGCCGAACGTCGACTTGTCGTCGACCACTTTGCCAAATCGGCACAACGAGTCGACGTTCGGCCGACCAGCGGCGCGGTTAGCCTTGCTGCCATGGATTCCCACCGATTCGACGCAACGGTATATGCCCGCCGCCTGGCCGCGGCGGCCGAGGCGGCCGCCCAGGCGGGCCTCACCGGCCTGGTGATCACGCCCGGCTACGACCTGCGCTATCTGATCGGCTCGCGCGCCCAGACCTTCGAGCGGCTCACCGCGCTGGTGTTGCCGGCCGCCGGTGACCCGACGGTTGTGCTGCCGCGGCTGGAACTGGCCTCGCTGAAAGGGTCAGCCGTCGCGGAACTGGGCCTGGCGGTGCGGGATTGGGTCGACGGCGACAACCCGTACCAGTTGGTGAGCGCCGCTTTGGGCAACGGCCCGGTCGCGACGGCCGTCACCGACTCCATGCCGGCGATGCACCTGTTGCCGCTGGCCGATGTGCTCGGGGTGGTGCCGATACTGGCCACCGATGTGCTGCGCGGATTGCGGATGGTCAAGGAGGAATGTGAGATCGACGCGCTGCGCAAGGCCGGTGCGGCCATCGATCGGGTGCATGCCCGAGTGCCAGAGTTTCTGCGCCCGGGCCGCACCGAGGCCGACGTCGCCGCCGACATCGCTGAAGCTATTGTGGCCGAAGGGCATTCGGAGGTGGCGTTCGTCATCGTCGGTTCCGGCCCGCACGGTGCCGACCCGCATCATGGTTATTCGGATCGAGAACTGCAGGTTGGTGACATCGTCGTCGTCGACATCGGCGGGGCCTGCGAGCCCGGATATCACTCCGACTCGACTCGCACCTACAGCATCGGTGAGCCGAGAACCGATGTGGCACAACAGTATTCGGTGTTACAGGAAGCTCAGCACGCGGCTTTCGCAGCCGTCCGTCCGGGTGTGACGGCCGAGCAGGTCGACGCCGCCGCCCGCGACGTGCTGGCCGAGGCCGGGCTCGCGGAGTTTTTCGTGCACCGCACCGGACACGGCATCGGACTGTCGGTTCACGAAGAGCCGTACATCGTCGCCGGAAACGACCTGCCGCTGACCGTGGGCATGGCCTTTTCCATCGAGCCGGGCATCTACTTCCCGGGCCGGTGGGGCGCCCGGGTCGAAGACATCGTCGTCGTCACCGAGGACGGCGCCCTGGCCGTCAACAATCAGCCGCACGAACTTGTCGTGGTGCCCGTGTCTTAACGATCACGACACCCTCGCCGCGTAGGTTGGGCGTGGTGTCAATCCTGGATCTCACGCTGCTTCCCATCCGCATTGCAAGTCATATCGCCGACGCGGTGCTGCACCCAAGCTCACCAGCACCGGCGCCGCCGGCCAAGCTCATCGTGGTCGATGGGATGCCCGAGGGCGTGCCGCCGGCGGCGCGGCGGCCCGAGCCCAAGCTGCCCGTGCCGTCGAAATGGCCGTTCGGCGAGGAGTTTCCACGTACCTGCGGCGCGGGCCGGCTGGCCGGCGGGGCCCTGTTCTGGACCGACTTCCTCTACGACGACCACGGCGCGACCGGCATCCCGGTCGGGGATCTGAAGATCCAGGCGCCGCCACGCGGCACCTACGTCTACCCCGACGGGCCCGCGGCCCGCAACGGTGCCGACATTTTCCGCGTCGCCATCGGGCTCACCGAGACGCACACGTGGTGGCGCGTCGACTGGAACACGCTGGTGGACGCCTCGGTGCCCATCGCGCTGTTCGCCTTCGACACCGGTCCCGCCCGGGTTGGTTCGGGGGAGTGGCCGGCCGGTGCCGGCGTGCGTTCGGCCGGCATTGACATGGGCCTGCTGGTCTCGGGTAGCGGCGCCGCCCTGATCGACCTGACCACTCAGGTCACGACGGCGGTCGAGCACAGCGTCGACATGGAGTCGCGGTCGTTTCTGGCGCAGATTCCGCGGTCGTTGGTCGAGCCCGCCGGAAGCTGGACGGTGCGGCTGGCCGCCGGTTTGGCCAACTCCGCGGGGGATGGGTTCGCCGACGTGCCCGCCGAGCGTGGTGCGGTGCCCGGGCAACCCAACGTGTACAACGTCGCGTTTCGCACCAACGAGCAGGAGACCCCGCATCTGAACTTCTGGTCCGATTCGGCCCAGGCCGCGGCCCTGACCAGCGGCGACGTCTCCGAGTTCGCGCTGACCGTGCCTTGGGACCAGCTCGCGGAGCGCGAAACCACTCCCGAACCCGTCATCACCGGCCCGTCGACCCGCTGGTACGTGTCCTCAGTCGATTTGGGGCAGGGCGTCGCGGTCGACGATATTTTGAGCACCAAGCCGCAGTTCCTGGGTCGGGTGCAGCCCTATTCGGTGTGCCTGCCGTCGACGTACGCGCCCGGTCAGACGTTGCCGCTGACCCTGCTGCTGCATTCGCTTGCACTGGGGCAGAACCAATTTGCCGCGATCGACCCGCGCCTGTTGCACGAAGTCTGCGAGGGCCGCGACTCGGTGGTGGTCACGCCGCTGGCCCGAGGCCCGTCGACCTGGTACTTCGACACCGGCGAACTCGACGTTTGGGAGGTGTGGGCGCGGGTGGCCGAACAGCTGGGCACCGACCCGAATCGCACTGTGGTCTCGGGTTATTCGATGGGTGGGTATGGGGCCTACAAGCTGGGATTGAGCTACCCGCAGGTGTTCTCGCAGGCGGTTGTGCTGGCGGGCCCGCCGGCGTGCGGGGTGCGGCTGCTTCCCGACGTGGACATTCCGGCAGACCTTGACCTGGACTCGGCGTGTGCCCGTGAGGGTGACACCTGGAAGCTGCTGGTGAATGCCCGGTGGCTGCCGTGCGTCATCGCGCACGGGCTGGTCGACGAACTGGTGCCGTTCGCCTCGGCCGCCGAGCAGGTGCTCGAACTCGACCGGCTGGGCTACCGGCACCGGTTCACCGTGTATCCGCTCGAGGATCACATCGCCTGGGTGTTTCAGGACAAGTTCGAGGACCCGATCGCTCACATGGGAACCGCTCTGCGCCAAGCGGATCCGGGCCACATCACGTTCGCTTGGTATCCCCAGCTGGTGCGGGACGACTTGGGGATCGGGCCGCACCAGGTGTGGTGGCTGTCGGAGCTGACCGCGGATCCGTCGGTGACGGCGCGGCGCGGGGCCGTCGCCCAAGTCGACGCGCGGTCGTACGCCCGGCCGGACCCGACCCACACCGTTCGGCATCACCGCGGCGTTGTCCTCAACTTCGACCCGAGCCCTGGGTTGTACAGCGAGCTGGACTGGCGAGTGGGGCCGCCCGTCGGCGCGCTGCCGTATCTGACGCTGCGGCTTAGCGGGGTCGCGGGTCTCACGGTCGATGTTGCGCGTGCCGGGCTGGCCGCGTTACCGTCGTCGACGATCACGGTGGCCGCCGACACCGCCGCGCAGATCACGCTTAGTGGGTTACCCGACGGGGTTGAGGTGGAGGTTGACGGTCAGCCGAGCGGGCCGACAGTGGCGGTGTTGCCTGGGCGGCACCGGATTACGTTGACCGCGGAGGAGTGACTCGGGCTCGTCAAGACCCGCTGTTGCAGGCTTGGAACCAAGCGAGGTGGTAGTTGGCGGCTGACTTGTCGCCGCCCACAAGCGCGTCGATCGCGGCCAGCAGTTGCCAATTGCCGACATCGTGCGCATCCACATGGTCGGGGTAACTGTCGAGGACGCGGGCGCTGATCGCGGCCAGATGCTCGTGCAGGAGCTCGACTTCTTTATCCAGGACCCCGGTGCCAGCGGACGCTGCTTTGGCCAGCGTGTGGGCCAGCTGCGGCAGCCCGTCGCGCCACTGGGTCGCTTGGTTGAGTTCCCAGCCGAGTTCCTCGATCTCGGGGACGTGCCGGGGCCGCGGTGACGTGGGGACCGGCTCGTCATCCTCCGCGGGGATGTGGTGGATCGGGGTGTAGCCGGCGGCGACACTGACTTCGCCGAGCAGGATTTCCAGGTCGCCGCGCCGTCTTTCCGGAGATAGCAGCGTGACCGCGGCCGGGAGCTCGATGCCGGGTGGGATCCAGCCGCTGGCCAGGTCGGTTGTCAGCACGGTGGTGCCATCGGGGCGGTCGCCGGCCGCCCAGGCCAGGCGGGGTTGTTGGCGGGCCACCGCGGACACCAGTCGCTCCAGGCGTGCACGGGCGGTGGCATTGGCTGATGCCGCCCCGGCAGCCGCCCCGGTGGCGGTGGCGGCGACGGCTTGTGTTTCGAGGCTTGACGGCGACGATGTGGGGGGTGGGGGAGTCGCCCGACGCACGACCGTCGGCTGACCTGCACTGCCTTGTCCGGCCGACGGATGTACTGGCGCCGAGCCCGGCATCGCCGACGGCGGGGGGCCTGGCGTGGCGGCTGGCGTCGTGGCCGCTGAGATGGTTGGCCGCAGGTCGGAGGCGTACGCGGGGAGTGGACCCGTCGGTGTCGCTGCGACCGGTGCGGCTGGGGCAGCCGGACCTGCCACTACCTGCGGTGCCGCGGTCGCGTCGACGGCGGGCGCATGCGCGACGGGCGGTGGCGAATCAACCACGGGCGCGTGGACTTGGCCGCCCAGGTCGGCGGAAGGGGCCGTCGGCGGCACGTCCGGCTGTATTGGCGCCATCGGGGCCGGAGGAGGCGTCGCACCAGCGGCTGTCGGCAACGGCGCGCCGGTCTGCAAGCCTTTGTCGAAGCTGTGCATCAATTCGCCCGGGGTCACGCCTTGGGCCGGGCCCGTGGGGGCTAGTGGTGCGCTGGTCAGGGGCGGGAGAGAAGCGCCGGACGTAGACGACAAAGCGCTAGGTACTCCCGAGTTCGGCGCCCCAGGCAGCGATGTCCCCGATGTCGGGGTGGTGGGCACTGCGGGAGATGGGGCTGGCATCGGTCCCGTAGCTGCTAGCCCCGGGGGAGGTGTCTTGTTGAAAGCCGAGGTAACGCTCATGCCAGAGCCGGCAACGCTGGGGGCAACCTGCCCTCCTGCGGATGGAGGTGGGGTGCCAGGTGGAGGTGCAAAGCCTGGCGTGCCGCCCGCGGGAGAGCCGGAGACACCGCTGACAACGTGTTCTCCTGCGGATGGAGGTGGTGGCTCGGCTGGTGTCTTGAAGGACGCTGCGCCCATCTGTGACCCAGGTTTGCCAAGGACGCCGCTTACATGCTCCTCCAGGCTCTTTTGGTCGTCGGGTTGTCGGAACATTTGGCCAACGTCGAGACCGTGGGCTTGTGCGAATTGGCGCGAGGATTGCCCGGGAGCCTCCTCGTCCAGGATGCGCTGCATCGCATCGAA
Source organism: Mycobacterium sp. (assembly GCF_052145595.1). Classification (GTDB taxonomy): domain Bacteria; phylum Actinomycetota; class Actinomycetes; order Mycobacteriales; family Mycobacteriaceae; genus Mycobacterium. Next base: position 12,276 of record NZ_JBKQOI010000158.1, read on the forward strand.
TACGTTGCCGCTATATTTCGCGGCGGCCATATTGGACAGCGCTCGATACCGGTGAATTGCGGCGACAATCTGAGGCACTTTGGTTTCAAGGGGCTGTTTTGAGTCTTGAATGTCTTTGATCTCTTTGTTGCCCTCGTCAGCCAAACCGGTTAAATCCTGCTGGAGACTTACCATGCTGTCGTAGGCGGTGCCATATGCGTTCTCCTTGACCCCATTCTTTTCGGCAACCCGCCGGGCTTGATCCTCACCCTGTCGGAAAGCACTGCGCAGATCGTCAGCCGTATAGCCCTGCTGTTCGGCTAGCGGGCCGGTTTGGGCATTGCGCAGCATATCTGCAAAATTGGAAAACCCCGTCTTGACCTTTCCACGGTTGGTCTTGCCGTGCGAAAGCGCCATCAGATCCGTGTCATCGGGCCATTGGTCACCGACAATCAAAAGTGACCAATCGCCGGGAGGAAAAGGCGTCATTTGCAGAGCCTTTCGATCTCCAAAGTAGCGTCGTCCCCAGCACGTAGCGTCGGTTCCATTTCAGGATCGGATAGGTTGTTCTGATAATCCACCACAAGTTCCTGAAAAATGTCAGTAAGTCTCTGGACTGTCTTTGCGAGCTCATTTGGCGTCGCCGGCTGTTCAGAAAGCATGGTCCGGAGATATTCGCTGCCGGCAAGAATTGCTTGTTGTCCATTAATCGCGAATACCAGCTGGGCGGTCGGATCGGTGCCTCTGTCGCGAGCCGAACTCGCCTTGATCGCATTGTGCACCTTGTCGTGCGCAGCACACACCTTCGCCTTGGCGTCGGCAACCTGTTGGGCGGTGTAGGTCGGGGGCGGCGGTGATTTGGCCGGTACAGGTCGAAACCAGCCGACGATCGCGACGCCGAGTGTCACTAGAAGGGCGACCGTCAGGAACGCAAACATTGGCCACTGCCGCCTCGGCTTAGGTGGCATTGTGGCTGGCCACGGAGGCGGGACAGGCGGAGCAGTTGGAGGCGGGGGAAGATCCGACACGTTTCTGATCGTATCGTTCTGCAGTACTACCGGTAGTCACCCTCGACGCGGCCCAGAGCATCCGCTCGTGTTGTCGAGATGATAGCGGCAACCAGGGCGAAGAAGCCGAAACCGGTTGCTGCGCAAATGGTCTGATACTCAAGCGCGGCGACCGCTAGCGGCTCGCGTCCGCGTCGTCCTCATCGCGCTTGGGGTCGGGCAGGAGAATACGTCGACTCGTAATCGGTTTGCCCTCAACGCGTTTGACGACCTCGGGTGCGGGCGGCGGTGTGGTGATACGGCCCTGGACGGGTGCACCGTTCTTCACCGCCGGGGCGACGATGCGTTTGGTGTCGGGCTTTGTGTCACCGCCTGTGCTCGCGGCGCCGTGCATCGCTCCCGGCGGCATCATCGGCATCGCACCCATCGGGCCCCGCGGCGCGCCCGTCGGGGCCGTTGCAGGGGGTGGCGCCGGTGAGGTGGCGTGCGAAGACGCTGGCTCAGTACCGGCCGACGGAGCGGGAAGCGGCCCGAGCATCGCGGTCGGTGTGGTGGCACCCAGACCGCCGCCGCCCGCACCACCGCCACCGCCACCGAGGTCGCCGGCACCGCTGGTGGCCCCGAGCAACTCACCGGGAATGGCCTCGGCTGCCGTCGCAGCTCCTCCCGCGCCGTGCTGCAGCGCACCCATACCCGCCTGCATCGCCTGCTGTCCGATCTGAGCAACCTGCTGCGGGATCTGGCCCAGCGGTTGCAGCACACCACTGATGGCGCCGCCGATCCCGCTGGCGATGCCGGATGCCATCTGCGGTATCTGCTGAAGCATCTTTTCCATCTCGTCTTGGCCGCCGACCCCGGCCAGCTTCCCCGATGCCTGTTCCTCATTGGCGGGGAACTTGTTGAGCGCGTCGCCGGTTTTCGCACCGCGCTCGGCGTACCCGGCGGCGGCGTCCGCGGCGTCGGCGGGATCGCCGCTATTGGCAGCCAAACCAAGCATTTTCAGCAACTGGCTGATGTACGACCTCCCCATTGCCAGCTGATCGGGCGTGATCCCCGGCGGCGGGGGCTGCCCGGTCAACTGTGCAAGTCGGTCCAGAAATATCCGTACCTGCTGGCCGTCGTCCCCACTCATGACGCCCTCCCGCACACTGCTGGGTGCAACGAGGCGAAAACACCCCGCGTGGCGGATTCGGGCCCTGCAGGGGGCCGCGCCCGGCGCGCCCCGCGGTACTGGTCAGCCTGCGAATGCAGCAAACCAGCGTCGACCAACATCGTTACCCTTTCCAGCTATCAACGTTTCGATACCCACCCCGGCGGACAAGCAGCCCCGTCCCGGCAGGTAACCCTTCCCGAATGCTGCAGGTCCGACCTACATTGTGCCCCCGTGCGCTGATGGCGAGGCTAACCACGGCGCGGGTTGCGGTCAATTCACCGCTGGACTCCGTGACGCCCGACGAGGTGCCACGCGATGCGCCCGTTGATGAATGAGTTGTGGTCCTGGTCGGTCGTAGCTAGCTTGGCGGCGGACCCTTAGGTGAATAGCGATGACGGGCGCGCGGGGCGAGAATTCCGCGCGTGGCGCCACTGGCGGTAGATCCGGAGGCGTTGTCCGCTGCGGGCAGCGCCGTGGTTGCCGCTGGCGACGGTGTGGCCGCAAATCTGACCGTCTTGACGGCTGGTTTTGGAGCCAATACAGGCCACGATGTGGCCGGTACGGTGTTCGGCCTGGCATATCAGGATGCGGCCGAGTCGCTGTTGAAGGCCGCGACGGCCGCGATCAACGCCTGCCGGTGCAGCGGCGCCCTAATACAAACCGGCGCATCGAATTACTCGAAGGCCGAAGTGGCGTCAACTCTAGGGGGAGGTGCCGGCGTCTTGCAGGCGCCCGCCGAGCCGGTCAAGATCGCGGCCCCTGGACCACCGGGAACGCTCGGTCCCGGGCAGCCCCCACCTCTGCTCTGGGCAGTGGTCGAGTCATTCGTCGACAGCGTATGGCCCGACGGCGACGTGGCGGGGCTGCACGCGGCCGCGGCTCGTTGGCGGAGCTTCAGTGCGGCGGTGAGCGGGATGCAGGGTGCACTCAACGCTTCCGAGTCACTAGTAAGTGCGCAGCAGATCCCCGAAGGTGGGCAAATAGATCAGGTCTTGTCGCAGATTGGGACCTCCACCGCGAGTGTCGGTGAGCAGTGCGGGAAACTCGCCACCACACTCGACGATTTCGCCAACGAGGTGGAACACGCCCAGAACGCGATCCGGGATTTGCTGCACCGGCTGGGGTCACTGGCAGACCTGGCGCACGACGTGGTGTTGATCTTCGACGGCGATGCGCTCGATGAGATCAAGAAGGTCGCCCACGACATCAATGACGTGCTGCATAACCTGGGGCGCGAGGCCCGGGCTTTCGAACAGGGAATCAAGCTGGTGATGCAGGTCGGCGACGGACTGGTCGTCGGGCTGGAGAAGTACATGCGCCGCCAGTTCACCCATTTCTTGGGTGACGCGGTCGGAAACCAAGTGGCGACCACTTTCGACTTCTTCGCCAATGCCAATGAGGGTTTCGTCAAGGGCGCGATCGGCATGGTGCAAGGCATGGTCGATCTCGACCCCCGGTGGTTCCTCGTTGATCCCAAGGGTGCGGCGGCCACCTGGATGGGCATGGCGAAGGGAGGCTTGGTCAATGCCTTGCTCAACCCCCAGGAGGCCGGGGAAGCGAACATACAGATGTTCAAATCGTTGCTGCACCTTGAGGATTGGCGTAGGGATCGGCCGGGATTGGGGTTCGGTGAGAACGTCTTCGATGTCGGGATGCTCTTCCTTCCCGGAGCTGGAGAGGCCGGTGGGGCGGCGGAAGGTGCTGGGGCAGCCGGGTGTGGCGCCGAAGCCGCAAAGGCTGCTGGCACCGCAGAGCGTGCCGGCGGGAGAGCGGCTGGTGGGCTTGCAGATCTCGCGGGTGCTCGCGGCGCACTGGGTGATATCACCCGCACTAGCAGTGGCCTGACCAAAGACCTCGAAGGCCTTACCGGAAATCTTCCCAAGGTCGATCCTCCGCCAGGTGGCCGCCCGGTGGGCCTGCCACCGCCGAAGCCATTCGAGGCGCCGGTCGAGCCCGCACCGCGCACGCCGGAGTCCACGGTGCCGGTCATGCCCGAAACCGAGTCGCCAACCGGCCCGACGGGCTCAACGCCCGGGGAGCGGCCTGGAGCGCCGGTGGGTCCGCATGAACCCGGGCCTGCGCCAGCGGGTGGTCCGCACGATCCGGCGCCGGCGTCGGTGCCGGCGGCCACCCCGCGGGAGCCTGTGTCGGTGCTCGCTGCAACGCGTGAGCGCCTGCCCTCACCTATTCCGCAATTGGCTGAAGATTCGCCGGCTCGGGTGCCGGTATCGCCCAGCGGAACTCCCGTTGAGCCAGCACCTGCGGCTACGCACTCATCGCATCCCGCGCCTGCGTTTACGTCTGCGGCACCCCAGGCGTCGGCGCCACATTTCACGCCTCCGAGCGTGCGCCCCCCCGAACTGCCGGCACCGGGCAGCGGCGGCTGGCACGGGCCTGGTGACGGCGGCCCTCCGGGCGGTCGGCCACACGGAAGGCCACCACATGGCGGGGAACCCCACGGACCCGGCGACGGCGGTCCGCTGGGCGGTCGCCGATACGGACAGGCACCGCGCGATGGCGGTCCACACAGACCTGGCGACGGAGGTCCCCGCGATGATCGCCCACACGGACCACCTAGCGACGGCACGCCTCACGGGCCTAGCGACGACGGTGGCCTCCACGAGGATGATGCATCATCGGGGGGACTGAGCGCCGAAAAGCGCGACGAAATCATCGCCACGCCGAAGGGTATTCGCCCTGATCCTTCCGAATACCTGTCCCGAGAATATATCGAAAGCCACCTCGAAAAGTTCACCGACGGCGGAACTCGATTTATGCCAGAAAGCAATCTCGAGAAGTATGGGATTGCCCAACGGGACGGCACATCATTCGTAATACCTAAAAATGAGGCCGATGCGATGATAGAGGCAACTGTTGGCGATCCCCGTGCAATAGAGAATGAGCTGGGCCTGCCCGAGGGCTTTCTCGACTCGAATAACATCGTAAGGATCGATATAGCTGATCCTGAGGCATTTCACCTGCGGATGCCGTCCGGTAACGAGGCAGGCGCCAATGACCAATGGATTCCTGGGGGCCAACTGCCGAACGGCGCATCGGAGGCAGTCGTAGACGGCGGGGATATACCGCCGGATGACTATACTGTTACGGACGTCTTCAAATAGAAAAGAGATGTAATGAAATTCGATGACAAATATTTTTCAAGAGAAAACAGATATTCGATCGGCGTCGAATCAACGTCGGGCCGGTACTACGCATCGATACCAGTAAGCAATGGCGTTGTCGACTACGAAGAATATTACGAACTCACACAAGAGCAATATGACGAGTTCCTACGTGACAGCGGAGCCGCAATTGAGTTCATAGAAGCTTGTCGTAGGCGGGAGCACGACGACTTGCTCTTGCAAAGACCGGGCAGTAACCGCGGGACTCCGGTCTAAGCGCCCTTCAATCGCTCGTCGAAAGCTACTCGCCCCGGTCCAGCAGATCCGACGAACCGAGCACCCGCTCCACATGGACCTCGATGACCACCCGTCGCGGGTTGGCCCGTGGGGTGCGGTAGCGCTGGGCATAGCGCAGCTCGGCGTCACGCACGGCGTCGGCATCGCTGTTCACCTTGGACCGGCCCTCCAGCGACAGCCACCGCGCGCCGTCGACCTGACTGAGCACGGCCATCCCGGCGCGGTCGGCATTGACGGCCTTCTGGGAGCCGCCGGTGGTGATCACCCGCGCGATGTGAGTCTTGGGATCGAAGGTGAAACCGACCGCCACCACATGCGGTGAATTGTCGGCCCGCAGCGTGGTCAGCATGGCCAGATGCCGTTCGGACAGAAATGCCAGCGCGTCGTCCGTGAGCCGGGTAGTGGTATTCGCCATCACTGCTCACGCTAGCGCAGGTCATAATCGCAGCCGTGGACGACACGGGCGCAGGTCCGGTACTAATCCTGGGTGGCCGCAGCGAAATCGGCATCGAACTGGCGCGGCGCCTGGCTCCCGGAGCAACGGTAGTGCTGGCCGCACGCAAGGCCGATCAGCTCGGCGAGCAGGTCGCCGCCGTCCGTGAAGCCGGCGCCGCGGCGGTGCACACCGCAGAGTTCGACGCCGACGACCTGGCCTCGCACGGCCCGCTGGTCGCTTCGGTCGTCGCGCAACACGGCCCCATCGGCACCGCGGTGCTGGCCTTCGGGATCCTCGGCGACCAGGCCCGCGCCGAGACCGATGCCGCGCACGCGGTGGCCATCGTGCACACCGACTATCTCGCCCAGGTCAGCGTGCTCACCCACCTGGCCGCCGCGATGCGCACGGCCGGGCAAGGCTCACTGGTGGTGTTCTCCTCGGTGGCCGGGGTGCGGGTGCGCCGCGCCAACTACGTTTACGGCTCGGCCAAGGCGGGCCTCGACGGCTTCGCCAGCGGGCTGGCCGACGCGCTGCACGGCACCGGGGTGCGGTTGCTGATCGCGCGTCCCGGCTTCGTCATCGGGCGCATGACCCTGGGCATGACGCCCGCGCCGCTGCCCAGCACCCCGGAGCAAGTGGCCGCGGCAACTGTGCATGCGCTGGCCAAGGGTCGACGCACCGTGTGGATCCCGTGGGCACTGCGGCCGATGTTCTTCGTGATG
>NZ_JBKQOI010000159.1:0-9316 GCF_052145595.1 Mycobacterium sp.
GGGCCGCCCGCGCGATCAGCGTGGTGCTGCCCCAGCTCGAAGGCCGGCTCGACGGGTACGCGCTGCGGGTGCCGGTGCCCACCGGTTCAGCCACCGATCTCACCGTCATCGTCCGCGAGCCGGCAACTGCCGAGGCAGTCAACGCCGCGTTCGCGGCCGCCGCCGATGGTGAGCTGAAGGGCTTCCTCACCTACACCGAGGATCCCATCGTCTCCTCCGACATCGTGACGGACCCGTCGTCGTGCATCTTTGACTCCGGGCTCACCAAAGTCACTGGTGACCTGGTGAAGATCGTCGGTTGGTACGACAACGAGTGGGGTTACTCTCACCGCCTCGCCGACCTGACCGGCCTGGTGGCGTCTACCCTCTGAGCCGTCTATCTACAGTCGCGGCCGGGCGCACGCAAACCTACTGCCGAGAGCTGATCTGCAGAATTCAATCCAGTTGTCGGGCAGTGCGGTTGTGTCCGTGCTCCCGGATCCCCTGATCCGTCGAGACTGGCGGACGAGCACGCTGACGCCTCAGCAACGGATGACTAAACCGGGGCCAGAACGCCGAAGCCACGATGTATGCCTGCAACCGAGTCAGCTGCCGACGTTCCGAACACGTGAGTGGCATGACACCTCGTAGTGCGCGTTGCGTCGGCCGGCTTAACGATCACCAGCCGGATGATTCGTGATTGCCGCCTGCACCGAAGCGAATCGTGACCGAGCCCGCTCGTCGGCCGCCTGCTGCTCTGCCGGTGTGACGACGACCGCATCAGGCCCCGGAAACACCAGAGCTTCGTGCCCAGTGTTGAGCCACCGCACCATGTAGGGTGGCGAGCCGTCCGCAGAATGCATTTCGGTGATCATCCCGCGCTGCTCCGCCTGTTCGTTGGTCCTGCCCTTGACCACCAACCAATCTCCAACATTGGCTTTCATCACCAACCCCTTTCGTCCGGGTCGGCTTCTATCGTGCGGGCCAAAGGAACGTGTGGGGTAGAGCAGTACGCCATCAGCCTCGTGTGCCGAAAGTCCATCGGTTGTCGTGTCACCCGTCGCGGTGCGACATCGGCCAATGGGTGCCTATCCTTCCCGGGGCACGGTCAGCGGCTCGGCTGGTGCCCGACGGCAGCGCACCGACGTCAGCACCGGAATTCCAAGACGTCGCTCAGCGGACGGCGGGGCGTGGCGGGAACGTGTCGCTCTACCGCCGGTACCTTGCCCACCCGGATCAAGAGCTGCGGCAGCCCGGGCTGTCCGCTGAGCCCCTGGATCAGTTCTCGGGCCGGGGTTATTTCGGTCATGTGCGTGAGGGTGCACGTCGCCATCCCGGCGACTGTGCACTCGAGCAACACAGCGGATAACACTTCGCCACAGCGCAAAACCTGCGGGCGGGTGTCATCGCGCGTGGACAGCACCAGGATCTTGGAGTGGTCGACGTCGATCGTCGCGCGTCGTTCTTCATAGCCGGTTGTCGGGAAGGCTCGTGCCACGTCGACACGGCTGGCTTCCGAAGCGGACACTCGTGCGCTCTGCGGGACGCCCTTGTCTAGATCGAAAGGCGATGTCCACCAACGTAGTTCGGATTGATAGGAGGGGTCATTATGGCGGATTGCTTCGGTGAGCCGAGACGCCTCCGCCAACTGCTGGCGAGCATCTTCGGGTATGACGCCGAGCGTCACAGTATCTTGGTCAATCTGGCTACGCAGCTGCCTTTCCAGCGAATCCCAGCGGCGGGGTGCGGCGAACGGTAACCGGTCGGTGCGGCGGCGCAGGATGGCCCCGGCCCGCTGCCGGTCTGCATCACTGACCGACCCAAGCGGACTGAATTCGAGCGTCGCCAAATGATCGGCATCACGGGAATCCGGGAATCGGTCGACGGCGGTATCCCAGCCGGCGACTGCCATTGCCACTCGCAGGTGATCGAGCATCGCGCCGCAGCTTAGGATCATCTCCCTACCTGAGCGGTCGATGGTTTGCACCACCGCTTTAGGATCCGCGAACAGTTGAAGCTGCCCGCGCTCGGCGACCCAATGCCAGGGCTGACTGTTGTGTAATGAGGGCGCGCGGCAGGCCAGCATCACCGCGTCGCGGATCGCTTGGGGCTCCGGCATTGTCTGCGTCATACCAACCACCGCCTACCTTGATGTCGACGCTAGAGGTTTCCCGATGAATCGACAGGGCCGTTGGTCCTTGAGGAAATGGGCATTCGGCCCCAGCCTTCAGCATCGCGAAATAGATACGCTTCCGTACATGACATATGTGATCGGCAGAGCATGTGTGGATGTCATGGACAAGTCGTGTGTGCAAGAGTGCCCGGTGGATTGCATCTACGAGGGAGCTCGGTCCATGTACATCAACCCCGACGAATGTGTGGATTGCGGTGCCTGCAAGTCGATCTGCCGGATGGATGCGATCTATTACGAAACCGATCTGCCGATAGACCAGTACCAGCACCTCGCCGACAACGCCGCCTTCTTCAGCGAGACCTTGCCGGGCCGCGATGGACCCCTGGGCTCACCCGGTGGCGCTGCCAACCTCGGGCCGTTGGGAGTCGACACGCCGTTGGTCTCTGCACTGCCACCGCGCGGGTGATGATCACACGGATCGCAGTCACGATTCATAGGAGTGCGACATGGCTGAGGTATCAACGGACTACGGAATCCTAGTTGGTGTTGACGGGTCCGCCGAGTAGGACGCCGCCATAGGCTGGGCCACCCGTGAAGCCACGATGCGTAGTGTGCCTATCACCGTGATGCATGTCGTCCCCCCGATCCCGGAATGGCCGACGCCTTCCAGGCAATCAGAGATCGCGGAGGTGTGGGAACAGAACGCTCGCGACGTCATCGAACAGGCACGCAAGACCGTCGTCGCCAATGCGGGTGAATCCGATCCGCCCGACTTGCGCGCAGAAGTGGTCAGTTCGACCGTCGTGCCGACACTCATCGACGCGTCCCAGCACGCCCGGATGATCGTCATGGGTAGCCGCGGGATGGGTGCGCTGGGCCGTTTTCTGCTGGGCTCGGTCAGCAGTGGTCTGGTACACCACGCCCACTGCCCGGTCGCCATCATCCATGCAGACGAAGGCTCGGCCGATGACAAGGCACCGGTCTTGGTTGGTGTTGACGGGTCGCCGGCGTCAGAAGGGGCCATCGAGTTGGCCTTCGAAGAAGCGTCGCGTCGTGGGGTGGATCTTGTCGCCTTGCACGCGTGGAGCGATGTGGGGGTCTTCCCGATTCTCGGCATGGACTGGCGAGAATACGAAGCCCAAGGCACGGAAGTCCTGGCCGAACGCCTGGCAGGTTGGCAAGAACAATATCCCGACGTGCAGGTGCAGCGACGGCTCGTCTGCGACAAACCTGCCCACTGGCTCCTTGAGGAATCCGAACACGCTCAACTCGTGGTGGTCGGCAGCCACGGCCGCGGTGGGTTCCCCGGCATGCTGTTGGGCTCGGTTAGTTCCGCTCTTGCGCAATCGGCAAAAGCTCCCCTGATCGTTCACCGAGCCAGGTGACAAGCAGCGGTCCGCCCACGGTGCTCGCCGCCGAACCTATGAACACGGCGGCTAGCCCCGATGCGTTAACGTCGACGCGCGACGATTACAGGTACGCATGCTGCGTGGACCACGGCCGTACTGACTGATCCCAGCAGCATTCCGGCGAACCCACCGCGGCCGCGGCTACCGACGACGACGAGTTGAGCCCGTTGAGCCCTGTCGAGAAGGTGGCGGGCCGGATGATCCCAGACGACCAGACGGCGAACGGCGACGTCAGGGTAGCGCTCCTGCCAGCCAGCTAGGCGCTCCGCGAGGTTTCTCTCTCCCGCGGATTCAAACGCCGACCATTCCATGGTTTGAAGGTGCTTGGTATCGGCGTCATTCCAGGCGTGTAGGGCAACCAATTCGGCGCCGCGCCAGGACGCCTCATCGAACGCGATGGCAGTGGCCAGCTCCGATGCCGGCGAACCATCAACCCCAAGAAGCACCGACGAACCAAGGGGGTGTCGCTGTGAAGAAAGTTCGTCAGGGATCACCGCAACCGGGCAGTGAGCGTGGTGTACCAACGCGGTGCTGACCGATCCGAGCAGGGGGCGGTGCCAGGTGCTCTGGCCGCGGGACCCGACTACGACCATCTCGGCATGCTTAGATTCCTTGACAAGCGTTGCCGCGGGCGCCGAGCACATCACTTCTGCCTTGATCTGGGGGCGGCCGTTGCCCACGGCGGTGTCTTCGGCAACTCTGATCGCATTGCTGAGCATTTGCCGGGCGTCTTCTTCGCGCTCCTCGAGCAGCTCACCCGCGATTGGGGTCGCGGGCAACGTCAGAATCGGTAAGTCAGTCACTGGTACGGCGACCACGTCGACGAGGGTGAGTGGAACGTTACGCATTGTCGCCTCGCGCGCGGCCCACCGCACAGCCGCCACCGAACATGATGACCCGTCGACACCTACCAAGATTCCCGAACGTGACATGGGACCGGGCACTCCATCACCCCGCTAATCGATCGGCTTGACCACTTTGCGTCCAACGCATCGAGCGCTCTGTCGACGACGATAGAAGCGGGGCTGTCACCAGTCAGGGAGGCATTGGTCCCCACAGCGATGGACATACGGCACATTGGTTTCCCGTTCCGCCCATGGTGCCCGCACATTGTCGGCGCCGGCCTGGCTCAGGTTGCGGACAGCGGTGACGGTCGGGCCGACGAACGGCCCTGCAATGCAGGACTTCGGTCCCTACCGCGGAAATCGGTCAAGTGATCGGATCGAAATTGTCAGTTCACCGAAGACCTGAGGAGGCAACATGACAACCCTTCCCGCTCGACGTCGGACGCGTTCGCTCTTTCCGGAGCTGTCCGAGCTGTTCGCCGGGTTTCCCTCATTGGCCGGACTCCAGCCGGCTTTCGACGCCCGGTTGCTCCGGCTGGAGGACGAGATTAAGGAGGGTCGCTACGAGGTACGCGCAGAGCTTCCCGGTATCGAACCCGCCAAGGACGTCGACATCACGGTGCGCGACGGCCAGCTGACGATCAAGGCGGAACGCACCGAGAAGAAGGAATTCAACGGACGCTCCGAATTCTCGTACGGCTCGTTCGAACGCACGGTGTCGCTGCCGACGGGCGCCAACGAAGACGACATCAAAGCCACCTACGACAAGGGCATTCTCATGGTGTCGGTTCCACTTGCCGAGGCGAAGCCCGCCGAAAAACACGTCCCGATTCAGTCCGCGAACTGACGCGGGCGAGCGGTCAGGCACTGGCCGTCGTGTCGAACGTCGATTGTGTAGGTAGTGGTCACAAGGTGCCTGTAGTCGCCTCCACAAGCTACACAGTCGACGCCGAAGTAGGTGGTTGATAAGAAGGAAAAGGCAATGGGACAACTAGCCAAAGTGTCCGTGGTGGGACGCCCGTTCCGGGCTGAAAATGGTGTGGTGGTCGCCTCGTCGACGCCGTGGCTCTATGGTCCTTCGAGGCCGTCGACTAGCCGGGTGTTGGGGATCGCGCCGTGGGCCCTTCACTGTTGCCGTTGATCGTCGAGCACGAGGATTAGATTTCTGCTTTCCCTTTGTGATCCCCACCTGGCGACCACTTAGTCGGTGGCGGTTGCGAGTCGGTGAGGAGAACACGATGTTGACCGAATCTCACGATGAGGAACAGATCATCGCCAGGGTCGCGGCCCTGGATATCGGCAAGGCGGAAGTGGTGTGCTGCGTCCGGGTCCCCGCCGGGGCGCAGGCGAAGAAACGACTGCAGGAAGTGTCCACCCATTCGACGATGACCCGGGCGTTGACCGAGCTGGCGAATCATCTGGTCGACCTCGGTGTCGAACGGGTGGTGATGGAAGCGACCAGCGACTACTGGAAGCCGGTGTTCTACCTACTCGAGGCGCACGGGCTGGACCCGTGGCTGGTTAATGCCCGCGACGTGAAACATCTGCCAGGTCGACCTAAGACCGATGCGCTCGACGCCGTCTGGCTGTGCAAGGTCGCCGAACGGCAGATGCTGCGCCCGAGTTTCGTGCCGCCCAAACCGATCCGGCAGTTGCGGGATCTGACCCGCTACCGGGTCGATCTGGTCGGAGCCCGCACGGCAGAGAAGAATCGGGTCGAAAAACTCCTCGAGGACGCCTGCATCAAACTCTCCGTAGTGGCCTCCGACATTTTCGGGGTTTCCGGGCGGGAGATGATGGGCGCCTTGATCGGCGGGGAGCGCGACCCCAAGGTGCTCGCGCAGTTTGCGCGCTCGAGGATGCGGGCCAAGATGAGCCTCCTCGAGGAAGCGTTCAACGGGCACTTCGATAACCATCACGCGTTCTTGCTCGCCCGGATGTTGGGCCGCATCGACGCGATCGACGCCGACCTCGCCGCAGTGGATGCACAGATCGAGGCGCAGTTGGCCCCTTTCGCGTCGGCGGCGGCCCGCCTCGATGACATCCCGGGCATCGGTCCGGTCGCCGCCGCGATCATCCTGGCCGAGGTCGGGGTGGACATGTCTCGGTTCCCCACCGCCGGGCACCTGTGCTCGTGGGCGAAGTTCTCTCCCGCTATCTGCTCCTCGGCCGGCAAGTCCAAGGGCAACGGATCCAGTGGACACGGCAACCGCTACCTCGCCCGGGTCCTCGGCGAGTCGGCGGTCGTGGCCGGCAGGACCGACTCGTTCCTCGGGGAGCGTTACCGCCGTATCGCCAAACGCCGCGGCAAGAAACGGGCGATCGTCGCCGTCGGTCGCTCGATCCTGGTGATCGTCTGGCACCTGCTGTCCGACGAACAGGCCGTGTTCACCGATCTCGGCGCCGATCACTTCACCCGCCACGTCAACTCGGAGACCAAGAAACGCAACCACATCCGCCAACTCGAAGCCCTCGGTTACGCGGTAACCCTCAACCCTGCCGCGTGACCCGCACAGCACCACCGCACACGCGTGCACCACACCAGACGCACGTCACCTTCATTTTCGGATTAGTGCCACGACGTATCCCGGCCCTCAGTGGGCGGACGTCAGCGCACCGGGCGACGGCTCCGAGCGCGTTCAGGCCGCGACGCCTTCCGCGCAGGATCGCGCCCGCCATCAATCCACAGAAGAAGCCCAGAAGGAAAAACCCGCGTGCGCGTCGCTTGTTCCTCCGCACAACAGCTGATGCGATGAATCCACATGTCGCCGCAATAACGGCTACCGCAAGGAGCAGAGAAATCAGATGTGTCAGTCCGAGCTGCGGCGCAAAAGGTCAGAATGGCGTTATCCAATAGTGGTAACATTATTCTCATGCATCAGTATTGCTGCTGTTCGCAGGCTTGGGCCGATGATGCGCCGGCAGGCCTGTCTGTGGTGCCATGACGCCCCGATCTGTTCTTCAGGTGGGCGGCGGCCTGCCGCAAGGAGTCCACGGCGCCGCCGATCCTCGTTTCGCCTGTGCGGTGCGCACGTTCGCCAGCCTGTTTCCCGGCCCCCGTTTCGGCGGCGGGGCCCTTTCGGTGTACGTAGACGGTCAACCGGCCGTCGACGTGTGGACCGGCTGGTCGGACCGGCACGGTGAGGCGCGGTGGAGCGCCGATACCGGCGCCATGGTCTTCTCCGCGAGTAAGGGATTGGCGTCGACGGTCCTTCACCGGCTCGTTGACCGCGGACTGCTGTCCTTTGATGCACCTGTCGCGCAGTACTGGCCGGAGTTCAGCGCCAACGGCAAGTCCGCGATCACCGTGCGCGACATGATGCGACACCGCGCCGGGCTGTCGCACTTGAAGGGGGTGAGCAAGGACGAGTTGTTGGATCACCGCCTGATGGAACAGCGGGTGGCCGCCGCACCCGTCGATCGCCGACTGGCCGGTCGCTCGGCGTATCACGCATTCACCTATGGATGGCTGGCATCGGGTCTGGCCCGAGCCGTCACCGGTGTGGGCATGCGCGAGCTGATCCGTGCCGAACTGGCACATCCGCTCAACACCGACGGTCTGCACCTCGGGCGCCCACCGGCTGAGGCGCCCACCAAGGTCGCAGAGATCATGTTTCCCCAAACCACCAGGGCCAACCCGGTTTTCGACCGCTTGGCACCCAGACTCGCCGAGATGCCGATCGCCGGCGGCTTGGGCGCGATGTATGTCCCCGGCATCACATCGTTGATCCAGGGCGATATCCCGTTTCTGGACAGTGAGATTCCCTCGGTCAATGCCGTGGTGACAGCGCGGGGGCTGGCCAAGATGTACGGTGCACTCGCCAACGACGGCTGCATCGACGGAACGCAGTTTCTGTCATCGGAATTAGCGCGTGGCCTAGCGGGGAAGCTGAGCCTACGGCCTGACTTCAACATCTTGTTCCCGATGTCCTTCCACCTCGGCTACCACGGATCGCCGGTGCCCGGCCTGCTACGGGGATTCGGCCACGCCGGCCTGGGCGGAACCATCGGATGGGCCGATCCCATCACCAAGAGCTCGTTCGCCTTCGTGCACAACCGGCTCATCACGCCCATGGTCGTCGACCAAATCCTGTTTGTGCCATTGATTCTGCCCGTGCGGCGCGCCGTCGCCGCCGCCCACACGCGCGGTACAGAATCCGTGCCGCAGTTCGGTGCGCCCTACCCTGAAATGGGCTCGACCAGCAAAGCCGGCCGCTAAAGGCGAGCGCACTCGAACCTTGTTCATTGGTGGTCCGCGTTGACGGACCCCGTGTCACTCAGCGCGATGGCGCTACACGACTGCACGCGACGGACGTTTCCCGGATTACTGTCACCTTTTCCCGGATCGGACAGGAACCACCACCAGCTGCTGATTCATCTGATGAAAACGCGGCCGTTTACTGGTAAGGCTGCATATTTGAATCCGTCGTATTCCCCGCCGGGGGAGTGGTCAGGCATGGGCTTGGAGGCGTCTTGCCGCTAGTTGGGGGAACGGGCGCTCCGCGGACTTGGCCAGAGGAATTGTCAATTCTGTGGATCTCGTGCCGATTATTCCTGGTCCGGCGAGACGGCTGATCTGACATTGCGCAATCCTGTGACCGCGATGCCCATAGCTTGTTGGACCGCGCTTTTCAGCTGTTCGGTGGTGTCGCCCCGCTGCAGGCAAACTAGTGCTGCGGCAAGGGCTGCGTCCATCAGTGAGCCGATGACCACGGCGACGGTGAACAGCTCGAAGTCCTCGCCGCCGTCTCGCCTATAGGACGGGATGACAACGACGGCGGGCCCGTCGCCGTCGACGTAGGTCTCGATCGACACCCGCCGACGCAGACCATCTCGCTGTGCCCGTTCATGATTCCGCTTTCGCGTTCATCAATGGCGGCCCTTTGTTCAGAGCTCAATCCGTAGCAGCTGGGCGCGTCGGATGATGCCATCCGGGGGTGGTTCGGTGG
>NZ_JBKQOI010000160.1:0-11371 GCF_052145595.1 Mycobacterium sp.
GGAGTCGAGTGTCTTGCTTGGTCCGAGTTGCCTAGGGCAACTCGGAGTCGAGTGTCTTGCTTGGTCCGAGTTGGCTAGGGCAACTCGGAGTCGAGTGTCTTGCTTGGTCCGAGTTGCCTAGGGCAACTCGGAGTCGAGTGTCTTGCTTGGTCCGAGTTGGCTAGGGCAACTCGGTGCCTGACAACTTCTGAGTGACCTTCTTGGCCGCTGCCTTCTTGGCCGGAGCCTTCTTGGCCGGAGCCTTCTTCGCAGGCGCCTTCTTGGCCGCAACCTTCTTGGCACCTTCAGCCTTCTTCGGCAGCTCGATGCCGACGAGCTTCGCCGCGCGCTCACCGACCGCGCGGGTCTGCGATGCCACGGTGCCGAGCGCATCCTGAGTCAGCTCGACGGCCTGGTCGACGTAGCCCTCGGCGCGCGCCGACGCATCCTCGAAGGGCCGCTGGCTGCGCAACCGCTCCAGGGCGGCCTCGCCCCGCTCGACCAGATCGTTGTAGCGGCTGGTCGCTGCCTCCAGGTAGCCCTCGGCGGCCTTGCGCAACTCTTCGGGGGTGAACCTTTCGCGCAGCTCGGTGAACTGCTCGGGCAGGTCCTCCTGCAGCTTGGACAGGCGAGCACGGCTCTCCTCGACACGACTGCGGGTGTCGGTGCGGGTTTCTTCGGCACGGTCGCGCAGGCCGGTGATCAGGTCGTTGACCGTGGCCAGGGCCAAGTCGGCCGCACCCAGAGCCGCCAGCAGCGGAGCGCGCAAGTCTTCGATGTTTGAGTTTTCCGCCATGGTGTTTCCTTTCATGGTTTGTGTCGTTATCGGCGTTTTAACGTGTCTGGTCTGGGAACTAGGCAAGCGTCGGCTCCTCACGGAGGAGTAGTCAAGACCCGCGAATTGACATGGCACGCAACTTGCGAATGAACCTCCTGATTGATCGGGTCGGTTGTTGATTCGGACCGCGGGTGGCGCACGGGGCTTGGCGTCAGGCCCCTTCTTTCTGGGTAACCAAGCGGCCGGGTATCTATGCGTCACCTAATAATTGGCGCGATCCGGAAGGCGTGTTCTGGCGGAATGGGCCAGCCGATTGACTTAACGGTGCCACCCGAAATCGGCTGATCACTCGTCGCTGTCGGAATTGGTCGGACACTCCTCATCAATCGATTCGTTTTGTTGGGTGAACGAGGCGTAGATGTCGAGCAGAATCTGCTTCTGACGCTCGGTGATCGCCGTATCGGTGATGATCGCGTCACGCACCTGACTCTTGTCGCTGGGCTCGAGAATCCCCGCCCGCACGTAGAGCACCTCGGCGGAAACCCGCAATGCCTTCGCGATCTGGTTCAGGACGTCGGCGGACGGTTTGCGCAATCCGCGCTCCACCTGACTCAGGTAAGGGTTGCTGACACCGGACCGTTCGGCAAGTTGTCGCACCGATACTTGTGCGTTCTCGCGCTGGCTCCTGATGAAGCTGCCGATGTCAGAAGCCATGTCAGAAGCCGCGGTGGACACCTTGGCGGAGAGCTTCTCCTCCGGTGGCATTGCGTACCCCCTGGGTCCGACGGCAGATCTTGACGAGCATCAGCGTACGGACGTGTGCTTGCTTTTGCAAGCACTTGTTAGCACTCCTAGAAAAGCAGCTGCGCGACGGCGTAGATCACCAGCCCCGCCAATGCGCCCACCACGGTGCCGTTGATCCGGATAAATTGCAGGTCACGACCCACGTGCAATTCGATCCGGCGACTGGCTTCCTCGGCGTCCCAGCGCTTGATCGTCTCGGTGATGATCGCCGTGATTTCCACCCCATACTCGGAGACCAGATGCTGGGCTGCCCGAACTATCCAGTTGTCGACCTTGTCGCGCAGGTTGGCGTCGTCGCGCAGTGATTCCCCAATCCGAACCGCGGTGTCGGCGATGCGCGTGCGCAAAGTGCTGGACGGGTCGTCGACGCCTTCGAGCACCAGCCTTTTCAGCGTCTTCCACGCTGTCGCGGCGGCATCGGCGATCTCGTCGCGCGCCATCAGCTGCTCTTTGACCGCCTCGGCGCGCGCGATGGTGTCCTGGTCGTGCTGTAGGTCGTCGGCGAATTCGAACAGAAAGCGGGTCGCCGACCGGCGCAATTCGTGGTCAGGGTTGCGGCGCACCTTGTCGGTGAAGTCCATCAACTCGCGGTGGATGCGGTCGCCGACGAGATGGTCGATGAACCGAGGCGACCAGCTCGGCGAGTCACGCTCGACCACCCTCTGGATGACCTCTCCGGCGTTCAGCGACCACTCAAACGCCCGATCGGCCAGCAACTGGATCAGGGCCTCCTGCCGGTTCTCGGCCAGCAGGGTACCCAGCACCCGGCCCACCGGGGGGCCCCACTGCGGTTCGGCGATGCGGCGCACGATCATCCGGTCGATCACCTGCTGGACGTCGTCGTCGCGCAAAAGCTCGACCAGCACCCGTAATACCGTGGCCGTTTCGCTCGCCACCCGCTCGGCGTGTACGGTCTCCGACAGCCACTTACCCAGCCGGCCGGGCACCTCGGCGTCGCGCAGCTTGGTCTCTACGACCGGCGGTGAGAGGAAGTTCTCTCGCACGAAGGTTCCCAGCCCCTCCCCGAGCTGGTCTTTCTTGCGCTTGATGATTGCGGTGTGCGGAATGGGTATGCCCAGCGGGTGCTTGAACAGCGCGGTTACGGCGAACCAGTCGGCCAGTGCGCCCACCATGCCGGCCTCCGCGGCCGCACCGACGTAGCCGACCCAGACGCCCGTGCCGGCGTGGGCTGCCTGCGCCCAGCGACAGGCGAGGAACACGCCTGTGGCACCGATCAAAAAGCTGAGTGCCACTACCTTCATCCGGCGCAGCGCGACCAGCCGCTCCGCGTCGGTCTCGGGATCAGCCCCGGCGAAGGATTCCGCCAAGGATGTGTGAGCCCGCCGGGTCTCGGTCGACGGCGTGATTCGGTTCGGTCCCGCCGCCGGGGAGCCCGACGCTTCGCCTCCATGTGAGGCCCTGTGTGCCACCACACCATCATCTATCGCGGTGAGCAGTTAGTGTGACGACCCTGTCCTAAGTGCCCCGCACATGCGCGGCCCATGCGCCAAAAGGTCCCCCACACGCCGTAGGATCGGGGGGCGTCTGATGAGTGGGAAGCGACAGTGGCAGAGCAAATCCCGGTTGTGGCCGTTAAGGCGGATGGTCGCAAGCGGCGCTGGCACCAACATAAGGTGGAGCGCCGAAATGAGCTGGTTGACGGCACGATCGTGGCGATTCGCCGGCGTGGCCATTACTTGAGCATGGACGAAATAGCGGCCGAGATCGGGGTCTCCAAGACCGTGCTGTACCGCTACTTTGTCGACAAGAACGACCTGACGACGGCTGTGATGATGCGCTTCACGCAGACCACGCTGATTCCCAACATGGCCGCTGCGCTGTCATCGAACCTGGATGGCTTCGACCTGACCCGCGAGGTCATCCGGGTGTACGTCGAAACCGTCGCGGCCGAACCCGAGCCGTATCGGTTCGTGATGGCCAACAGCTCGCCAACCAACAGCAAAGTGATCGCCGACTCCGAGCGAATCATTGCCCGCATGCTTTCGATGATGATGCGCCGCCGCATGCAGGAGGCCGGGATTGACACGGGCGGCGTGGAGCCATGGTCCTACTTGATCGTCGGCGGCGTACAGCTGGCCACCCACTCGTGGATGTCGGACCCACGGATGAGCAGCGACGAGCTGATCGATTACCTGACCATGCTCAGTTGGAGCGCACTGTGCGGGATCGTCGAAGTCGGCGGGTCGCTGGAGAAGTTTCGGGAGCAGCCACATCCGTCGCCAATCGTCCCGCCACGGGGGCATTAAGCCGGTCTAGGCTTTAGGAATGCCTGAGGTGAGCGTGGGCTCACGGCTGAGGTCGTGGGCGTACGCACTGAACACCACCAACCCGCCCGCGGATGTGCCGATCGACACCGTCACGCGGTGGCTCGTCGTTACCCGCGCGGCAGTGCTGCCGATGACCCTGGTCTCCGGTCTCGTCGCGGCGCTGTTGGCCGTCGGCAAACCCGGGCTGGATTGGCGCTGGCTGGTCCTGGCCGTGCTGGGCATCACGCTGGCGCACACCGGCAACAACCTCATGAACGACCTCTACGACACCCAGGTCGGTACCGACAGCGAAAGCTACCCGCGCGCGCTCTACGCCCCGCACCCGGTGCTGTCCGGGCTGATCAGCCGCCGCACGCTGGTGCTGGCGATCCTCCTGGTGAACATCGCCGACCTGGCGATCCTGGTTACGCTGACATGGGCTCGCGGCTGGCCCGTGGTGGTTTTTGCGCTCGGTGGGTTCGCCCTGAGCGTTGCCTACACGGCGCCACCGTTGCGGCTGAAGAAGCGCGGCCTGGGTGAGCCCGATGTTTTCGTCGTGTGGGGTCCGCTGATGGTGTGTGGTACGTACTACTCCGCGGTGGGCGCGGTTGGTTGGGATGTCGTGCTGGCGTCGCTGCCCTACGGCTTGTTGTGCACGACGGTGCTGATGGGCAAGCACATCGACAAGATCCCCTACGACGAGCCGCTCGGCATCCGGACGGTGCCGGTCCTCCTTGGCGAGGCGCGCGCCCGGGTAGTCACGCTGACGATGATGGTCGGCTTCTACGTGCTGGTCGCGGTTGCCGTCGCGGTCGGGGCGATGCCCTGGCCCGCGCTGATCGTCGTCTTGGCGGTGCCCCGGCTGGCGAAGGTGTGGCCGTATTTCCGCCGCCCGAGGCCCGACGAGCCGCCACCGAAGTTTCCGGTGTGGCCGCTGTGGTACGCGGCGCTGGCCTGGGTGCATGTACGTCAGGCGGGCGCGCTGCTGGTCCTGGGCCTGGCGATCGGCGCCGTATTGCGCGTGTTGTGACTCGCGTGTGACGCAACGCCCTCCGCAGGCGACTTGAGCCGCCTTAACGGCTAGCATGCAGGGCATGCATCGGGGGTGAACCGGGTTTCCCGGGTCGGCAGAAGGTCCGATACCCCGAGATACAGAAAGGCTCCGCTCCTCATGGCTGTGCAGCTCACGCCACATTTCGGCAACGTGCAAGCACATTACGATCTGTCGGACGACTTCTTCCGGTTGTTCCTCGACCCCACCCAGACGTACAGCTGCGCGTACTTCGAACGTGACGACATGACTCTCGAGGAGGCGCAGCTCGCCAAAATCGACCTCTCCCTGTCGAAGTTGGGCCTGGAACCGGGGATGACGCTGCTCGACATCGGCTGCGGCTGGGGCGCCACCATGCGACGCGCCATCGAGAAGTACGACGTCAACGTGGTCGGGCTAACGCTGTCGGAGAACCAGGCCGAGCACGTCCAGAAGGTGTTCGACGAGATGGACACGCCCCGCACGCGGCGGGTGTTGCTCGAGGGATGGGAGAAGTTCCACGAGCCCGTCGACCGCATCGTCTCGATCGGCGCGTTCGAGCACTTCGGCCGCCAGCGCTATGCCCGCTTTTTCGAGATGGCCTACGGGGTGCTGCCGTCCGACGGCGTGATGATGCTGCACACCATCGTCCGCCCTACCTTCAAAGACGCCAGGGCAAGAGGCCTGCCACTGACGCACGAAATCGTCCACTTCACCCAGTTCATCCTGGCCGAGATATTCCCCGGAGGCTGGCTGCCGACGCCCGCCATGGTCGAAGAGCACGCCGGCGCGGCCGGTTTCAAGCTGACCCGGATCCAGTCTCTGCAATTGCACTACGCCAGGACCCTGGACACGTGGGCTGCCGCGCTGGAGGCGAATAAGGACAAGGCGGTGGCCCTGCAGTCCAAGACGGTCTACGACCGGTACATGAGGTACCTGACCGGGTGCGCCAAAATGTTCCGCCAGGGGTACACCGACGTCGACCAGTTCACTTTGGAGAAGTGACCGACGCGGGCCGAACCGCTACTTGACCAGCGTGAACTGCCCGACGTTGCAGATGCCCTTGTGGAAGAACTTCTCACAGCCCGTCAGGTAGTGCATGTAGCGGTCGTAGATCTCTTCGGACTGGATGGCGATGGCGCGTTCGCGGTTGGCCTTCAGGTTTGCGGCCCAGATGTTCAGCGTCCGCTCGTAGTGCTCCTGCAGCAGTTGCACTCGTTCGACGGTGAACCCGGCGTCTCCCGCGAATTTGAAAATGTCTTCCTGTGCCGGCAACTGTCCGCCGGGGAAAATCACGGTCCCGATGAATTTCATGAATTTGAGATCGCTCATGGTGATCGAGACGCCGCGTTCAAGCTGTTGCTTTTGGTTGTAGCCCAAAATCGTGTGCAGCAACGCGCGACCGTCGTCGGGCAGGACGCTGTAGGCCCGTTCGAAGAACTTGGCATAGCGCTCCAACTTGAACGCTTCGAACGCGCCGATGCTGACGATCCGGTCGACCTTGTCCTCGAACTCCTCCCAGCCCTGCAGCCGCACCTCGACGGTGCGCTCGGTGGGGATCTTGGCGAGCCTGGCCTTGCTGTACTCGCACTGATTGCGACTGAGTGTGATGCCGATGACATTGACGTCGAATTTCTCGATCGCGCGCACCAGCGCACCGCCCCAACCGCAGCCGATGTCGAGCAACGTCATCCCGGGCTCGAGGTTCAGCTTTCCCAGCGCCAAGTCGAACTTCGCGTTCTGGGCCTCTTCGAGAGTCATGTCGTCGCGCTCGAAGTATGCACAGGTGTAACCCATCGTCGGGTCTAGAAACAACGAGAAGAACTCGTCGGAGACGTCATAGATGGATTGCGACTCTTCGTAATAGGGCCTCAACTTGGTCATGCGTGAAAAATACCTCTCGTCTGATGATCGCCGAGAATCGTACCCGATCCCCTGCTCTCATACGATCTCACGCGCCCGTCACGCATGAGCCGCGCACAGATTGCAGCGCGCTGCTTAAGTCAGTACGTGTAAAACCCCTGACCCGATTTCTTGCCCAGCAGACCCGCCTCGACCATGCGGAGCAAAAGTGGCGGCGGGCCGTAGTGCGGCTCCTTGAATTCCTCGAACATCTTGTCCGCGATCAGCTTGAGGGTGTCCAGGCCAACAAGGTCGGACAGGCGCAGCGGGCCCATCGGATGCGAGAGCCCGGCAACAACGGCCTTATCGACGTCTTCGACGCTGGCGAACCCGGCCTCGACCATCCGGATCGCCGACAGCAGATACGGCACCAGTAGCGCGTTCACCACGAAGCCGGACCGGTCCGAGCAACGCACCACCTGCTTGCCCAGCACGGCACTGGCGAACTCCTCGGTCCGGGCGGCGGCGGCTTCGTCGGTGACCAGCGTGCTCACCAGCTCGACCAGCGGCAGCACCGGGACCGGATTGAAGAAATGCAGGCCCAGCACGCGCTGCGGGTTCTTGGTGGCCGCGGCGATCTTCATGATCGGAATGCTGGAGGTGTTGGAGGCCAGCACCGCGTCGGGATCGGTGATGATCCGGTCGAGTTCGGCGAAGATCTGGGCCTTGATGACCTCGTCCTCGACGATGGCCTCGATCACCAGCTGCCGGTCGGCCATGTCATTGATGTCTGTGGTGAAGGTGAGCATGCTCAGCGCGCGGTCGCGTTCGCGCTCCGTGACCTTGCCGGCGCTGACGCCACGCTCCAGCGACTTCACGATGCGGTTGCGACCCGCCGTGATCAGCGCCTCGGTGGTTTCGAACACCGTCACGCCGACACCCGCTCGGACGGCGACCTCGGCGATACCGGATCCCATCTGCCCGGCCCCGACAACCCCCACCCGCCGGATCGTTGTGTCGCTCACTGTATTTCTCTCCCGAGTCGTATTGTCGTGCACCGCATTAGGCCCCGCCCAGGTTCGCTGGGCGGGGCCTATGCTGTCAACTTCTCCCGCGAGCAGACGCAGACTCGCATGATCTCAGCCGCAAATGTGCGATTCTCCGTCTGCTCGGCGAAGGATCAGTGGCTCAAGCCGTCGGTTCCACTTCGTCTTCGCGGGCAAGCCCGCTCATCCTCAGTGGAACTGACCCTCCTCGGTGGAACCGGTCAGGGCGGTGGTCGACGAGTTGGGGTCGACCGTGGTGGCGATGCGGTCGAAGTAACCGGCGCCCACCTCGCGCTGGTGCTTCGTCGCGGTGTAGCCACGTTCCTCGGCGGCGAACTCCCGCTCCTGCAACTCGACATAGGCGCTCATCTGGTTTCGGGCGTAGCCGTAGGCCAGATCGAACATCGAGTAGTTCAGCGCGTGGAAGCCGGCCAGCGTGATGAACTGGAACTTGAATCCCATTGCGGCAAGCTCTTTTTGGAACTTGGCGATGGTGCCGTCGTCGAGGTGCTTGCGCCAGTTGAACGACGGCGAGCAGTTGTAGGCCAGCATCTGGTCCGGGTACGCGTCCTTGACCGCCTCGGAGAACTTGCGCGCGACCTCGAGGTCGGGGGTGCCGGTCTCCATCCAGATCAAGTCGGCGAACGGAGCGTAGGCCTTCGCCCGCGCGATGCACGGCTCGATGCCGTTCTTGGTGCGGTAGAAACCTTCGCGGGTGCGCTCGCCGGTGATGAAGGGCCGGTCGCGCTCGTCGACGTCGGACGTGATCAGGGTGGCCGCTTCGGCGTCGGTACGGGCGATCACAACGGTCGGAACGTCGCAGACGTCAGCGGCCAGCCGGGCCGACGTGAGGGTGCGGATGTGCTGTTGGGTCGGGATCAGCACCTTGCCGCCCAAGTGACCACACTTCTTCTCCGAGGCCAGCTGGTCCTCCCAGTGCGAACCGGCGACGCCGGCGGCGATCAGGGCCTTCTGCAACTCGAAGACGTTGAGTGCGCCACCGAAGCCGGCCTCACCGTCGGCGACGATCGGCGCCAGCCAGTTCTCCACCGACTTGTCGCCCTCGATCTTGGCGATCTGGTCGGCGCGCTGCAGCGCGTTGTTGATGCGGCGGACCACCTGCGGCACCGAGTTGGCCGGGTACAGGCTCTGGTCGGGGTAGGTGTGGCCGGACAGGTTGGCGTCACCGGCGACCTGCCAGCCCGACAGGTAGATGGCCTTCAGACCGGCGCGCACCTGCTGGACGGCCATGTTGCCGGTCAGGGCGCCGAGCGCGTTGACCCACTCCAGGTCATGCAACTCTTCCCACAACACCTCCGCGCCACGGCGGGCCAGGGTGTGCTCCTCGACGACGGTGCCTTGCAGTGCCACGACCTCGTCGGCGGTGTAGGTGCGGGTGACGTCCTTCCAACGCGGGTTCGTGTCCCAGTCGTGTTGAATCTGCTCGGCGCTCTTCGGGGTGCCAACGACAGACATCGGCCTTACTCCTTAACGGTTATCGATTGCTGAGTCCTGCACGCCAACCGCGGTTCGGCGGTAGCTAGAGCCTCAACTTCACTGACATGCTAACTCGACCCTGGCACACGCCATTCCCTGCTTGCCACCCATTTCATTTGCCAATTTCCGTAACGACGCTGCCCGATTTTGCGAATCTTGCAAAGCCATCTGTTGGCTTAACCGTTTTAGAAACTACCCGTCAGTAACTATATCTCCGCAGGTCAGGCGGGAAATCGGCGGGGCGGGCGGTCGCCCTAGAGAGCGAAGATCGCGGCGACGGCTTTCGCCTCGTCTCCGACGGCATATGTGAGCGTTGTAACAGCGCGGTCGGCCAGGTCGGGACCGAACTGATCGGTCGAGCCGGCCGGGTGAACATGCGAGATGATCTCCAGCTTGTCGCCCAGCGCGACCGCCGCCTCGTGCTCGATCGTGGTGCGCAGCGGGCCCTGCAACAGTTCGGGGTGTGACGCGAGGTAGTCCTCGATCACGCTCCAGTAGACCGAGTTGTTCATGTGGTCGAACAGGTCGATGTCGGTGACGCGGACCGGGAACTCGTGGATTTCCGTCGCGTCGTCTCGACCGCCCGGCTTCAGGTAGCCCTTCCACCGCAGCCGATCAACGGAAGTGGTCTTGTACAGGGCTGCCAAGAAATCGTCGGCGATGCGCGAAGGCATCTGGGTTTCCCGGTTGATGTTGATCCAGAATGCCTCGGATTCGATGAGACCGCGGCCGCGCTTCCCATCTATGCGCACCCGCATTTCACACCACCGGTTCGAGGTACCCGAACACCATCTCCGCAGCCGCAGCATGTCCTGGAACTCGATCGGGCGGATCAGGTCAACCACGGTGCGACGGACGATCCATAGCGGGTGCGTCTCCTCGAAGCCCATCTCACGCAGCTGGTCCTGACCGATGTCCTGGATGTGCCGGGCGGCCGCGTCCAGCCGCAGCTGGCCCGTGCGGTCGATGTCGCCGACGCGCAACGGCCATTCGCGATCGAATACATCGGGGTGGCCGTCGGGCACCGGCATCAATGTTTTGTCCAGGCTCACGGCTTCGCTCCCCATTTACTCCTCGTTGGGCCCCTAATTGTCCCCCCAAGCCCTGACGCGAATCATGCCAATCACCCCTGCCAAATACCAATCGTGATCGAATCGTATGGCGTGCCAACTCTGCGAACCAGGCCTTCGCAGCGGCGGGTACCCTTCTTTAAGTGCCCAAGACCTTTGTCGGCTCCCGCGTTCGCCAGCTGCGCCACGAGCGCGGGTTCAGTCAGGCGGCATTGGCCCAGATGCTGGAGATCTCGCCGAGCTACCTCAACCAGATCGAGCACGACGTTCGCCCGCTGACCGTGGCCGTGCTGCTCCGGATCACCGAGGTGTTCGGGGTCGACGCGACCTTCTTCGCCTCCCAGGACGACACCCGGCTGGTCGCCGAGCTGCGTGAGGTGACGATGGATCGCGATCTGGACATCGACGTCGACCCGACCGAAGTGGCCGAGATGGTGAGCGCTCATCCCGCCCTGGCGCGCGCGGTGGTCAACCTGCACCGGCGCTACCGGATCACCACCGCGCAGTTGGCCGCCGCCACCGAAGAACGGTTCTTTGACGGCAGTGGCAGCGGGTCGATCACCATGCCCCACGAAGAAGTGCGCGACTACTTCTACCAACGCCAGAATTACCTGCACGAGCTCGACACCGCCGCCGAAGACCTCACCATCCAGATGCGGCTGCACCACGGCGACCTGGCCCGCGAGTTGACCCGCCGGCTCACCGAGGTGCACGGAGTGCACATCACCAGGCGCATCGATCTCGGGGACACCGTGCTGCACCGCTATGACCCCAAGAGCAAGACACTGGAAATCAGCAATCACCTCTCGTCGGGTCAGCAGGTATTCAAGATGGCCGCCGAATTGGCGTACCTGGAGTTCGGCGACCTGATCGACAGCATGGTCGCCGACGGCAAGTTCACCAGCGAGGAATCGCACACGCTGGCCCGGCTGGGGCTGGCCAATTACTTCGCCGCGGCCGCGGTGCTGCCCTACCGCCAGTTCCACGACGTCGCCGAGAATTTCCGCTACGACGTCGAGCGGTTGTCCTCCTTCTACTCGGTGAGCTACGAGACCATC
>NZ_JBKQOI010000161.1:0-55971 GCF_052145595.1 Mycobacterium sp.
GCCGCCATGCCAACCCCGCCGGTGGCGGCATGCACCAAGACCTTTTCGCCAGCCTTGACGCCGGCCAATACGGACAACCCGTACAACGCCGTCAGGAACACCGCCGGCGCGCCCGCGGCCTGCACCATCGACCAGTCCGACGGGATCGTGGTCACCAACCGGGCGTCCACCACCGCCTCAGAACCCACCACCCCCAACAGTCCCATCACGGCATCCCCGACGGCGAGCCGTTCTACCCCGGGACCGAGCTCGACGACCACCCCGGCGCCCTCGCCGCCCAACTCCCCACCGCCGGGATACATCCCTAACGCCACCAACACATCTCGGAAGTTCACCCCCACCGCGGCAACCGCCACCCGGACCTGCCCGGCCGCCAGCTCCACTGGTAGGCACGACCGCGCCACCAGACCCTCTAACGTGCCCCCGCTGCCGGCGGTGATCTGCCATGCCCCGGCCGGCAATTCCAGCACCGGTTCCGCACCCGCGCCAACCGGCGTCAGCCGCGCGCCGTAGGCCACACCGGAGCGCACCACCAATTGCGGTTCACCACAGCCGATTACCGTTCCAACATCCACCGATCCGTCAGAGTCGACCAACACCACCCGACCCGGATGCTCGGCCTGCGCGGAACGCACCAACCCCCACACCGCCGCACCAGCCAAATCCGCGACATCCTCGCCGGCCAGACCCACCGCGCCGTGAGTCAGCACGACCAGCACGCCCGACCCATCGCCGGCCAACCACGACTGCAACACCCCCAACGCCTCATGCGCGACCGCATACACCGACCCCACCATTCCGTCGACGGCAGGGCTTGGCTCCCACACCACCATGCCGTCACCGGAAATATCGTTGGGCGCCATCGACACCGGCGACCACCCCACCGCGAACAACCCGCCACTAACGCGGGGAGCTGCCCCGGCCAATTGCGCCGTTGAGACCGGACGAACCGCCAACTCCCGCACCGACAAAATCGGCAGGCCCGCACCATCTGCCAGGTCCACCGACACCGCTCCCACACCCACCGGCGCTATCCGGACCCGCGCCCGCGATGCCCCCGTGGCATGCAAACACACACCCTGCCAGGAAAACGGCAACATCGTCTCGGCCTGCGCGCCAGCCGCCCCCATCGCGTGCAGCGCCGCGTCTAGCAACACCGGATGAACCCCGAAGCCGCCAACTTTCAGTCCTGCGACCTCTGGCAGGGCGACCTCGGCGAATACCTCGTCTCCGTTCCGCCACATCGCCCGCAGTCCCTGAAACGCCGGGCCGTATTCATAGCCTCGCGCGGCCAGCCGCTCGTAGGCGTCAGTCGCATCCACCGCTATCGCCCCTACCGGCGGCCACACCGACAAATCCGTGGCCGGCGCAGACGGTCCCGTGCTCAGCACGCCCTCGGCATGCAGTATCCATTTCGAATCAGACTGATCACCAAGGGAATACACCGACACGGTCCGACGGCCGGAATCATCTGCGGTACCCACCACCACCTGCACCTGAACCCCGTCGGCCACCGGCAACAGCAACGGCGACGACAGCGTCAGCTCCTCCACCACAGAGCAATCGACCTGATCGCCAGCCCGCAATGCCAACTCGACAAAGCCCGCGCCGGGGAACAGCACGATCCCGGCTACCGCGTGATCGGTCAACCACGGCTGAGCAACCATCGACAATCGGCCGGTCAACACGACCCCACCCAAATCGGGACGTTCCACCACCGCGCCCAGCAAGCCATGCTCGGCCCCGCTCAGCCCCAAGCCACCGAGATCGCCATCGCTAATTCCTAACGGCGGCAACCAAAACCGCCGCCGCTGGAAAGCATATGTTGGTAACGGGACCTGATTGCCACCCTCGAACGCCGCGCGCCAATCAAGGGCCACGCCCGCGACGTGGGCCTGACCCGCAGACAGCCAAAACCTGTCCAGCCCACCGTCATCGCGGCCCAGCGAGGGAATAACGACGGCCCCATCGGCCAAAGTGTCTTCGATGCCGGCGATCAACACCGGATGCGGACTGGATTCGACGAACACGCGATACCCCGCGTCGCACGCGCTGCGCACAGCCCGTTCGAATTGCACAGTGCGCCGGATGCTTTGGTACCAGTAGTCGGCATTCAAACCGGCCGTGTCCATGAACTCACCGCTGACCGTTGAAAAAAAGGCCACTGAGGACGAACGGGGCTCGATGCCCGCCAGCGCCTCGACCAGAGGCTCACGAATCGCGTCGACCTGCGCCGAGTGCGAGGCATAGTCGACATCAATCCTGCGGGCACGCACGCCATCGGCCTCGCAACGCCGCACCAACTCCTCTAACACACTCACCTCGCCAGAGACGACCACCGACGACACACCATTGACCGCAGCAATATTGAGCCGATCGCCGAACTGGGCCACCAACTCCCCTGCCTGTGACACCCCACACGCCAGCGACACCATGCCCCCGGCGCCCGACAACCGCACCAGCAGCCGGCTTCGCAGCGCGACCACCCGGGCCGCGTCCTCCAGCGACAACCCGCCGGCCACATACGCGGCCGCGATCTCGCCCTGCGAATGGCCGATCACCGCGTCCGGGACCACGCCCAGTGAACGCCACAATTCGGCCAGCGACACCATCACCGCCCACAAGACCGGCTGGACCACATCCACCCGATCGAGTCCCCGGGCACCCGACACGCCGCGGATGACGTCGATCAAGGACCATTCCACGTGCTCGCCGAGCGCCTTATCGCATTGATGCATATGGCCGGCGAACACCTTCGAGGTATCGAGTAACTCGGCTCCCATGCCGACCCATTGCGAGCCTTGGCCGGGAAACACCAAGACCGTCTTGCCCACCGCTTGAGCCTGCCCCACCACCGCGTTCGCACCCGGCTCGCCGACGGTCAACCCTGCCAACTCGGCCATCAGCTGCTCGCGGTCGGCGCCGACGACCACCGCCCGATGGTCAAACACGGACCGCGTCGACACCAGTGACCACCCCACATCGGCCACACCGAGATCCCGGTTGGCACGCACGTGCGTCAACAACCGCTCCGCCTGACCAGCCAACGCCTCAGCCGAACGGGCGGACAGCACCCACGGAACCACCCTCATATCGTTATTGCCCGAAGCCCCAACACTTTCCAACGACGGAGCTTGCTCGAGGATCACATGCGCGTTGGTCCCACTAATGCCGAACGACGACACCCCCGCCCGACGCGGCCGATCCCCCGCGGGCCACGCCCGAGGCTCGGTCAGCAACGACACCGCACCCGCCGACCAATCCACGTGCGGCGTGGGCACATCCACATGCAACGTCTTGGGCATCACCCCATGGCGCATCGCCTGCACCATCTTGATCACGCCGGCCACCCCCGCCGCCGCCGACGCATGGCCCATGTTCGATTTAATCGACCCCAACCACAACGGCTGATCCGCCGCCCGATCCTGTCCGTACGTCGCCAAAATCGCTTGGGCCTCGATGGGATCCCCCAACGTGGTGCCCGTCCCGTGGCCCTCCACCAGATCCACATCGGCCGGGGTCAGCCGCGCACTGGCCAGTGCCGCCCGAATCACCCGCTGCTGCGCCGGCCCGTTGGGAGTCGCCAGCCCGTTGGAGGCACCGTCCTGATTGACCGCCGAGCCTCGCACCACCGCCAACACCGGATGCCCCAACCGCTGCGCATCAGCCAACCGCTCGACCACCAACACCCCGACGCCCTCGGAAAAGCCAGTTCCGTCGGCGACACCGGCGTACGCCTTGCACCGCCCGTCGGGGGAAAGTGCCCGCTGCCTGCTGAACTCCACGAACATCGCCGGGGTCGCCATCACCGTCACCCCGCCGACAAGCGCCAAATCGCACTCCCTCGACCTCAACGAATGCGCCGCCAAATGCAACGCCACCAACGACGACGAACACGCCGTATCCACCGACACCGCCGGACCCTCCAGACCCAACGAATATGCGACCCGCCCCGACGCGACGCTCAGCGTCGAGCCGCGGATCCCGTACCTCTCTAGGTCGCCGGGCACCCGACCCTGGCCCCCGTAGGAACCGTGGAACACCCCGGCGAAGACGCCGGTCGAAGAGCCCCGCAGCGCCAACGGGTCGATCCCGGCCCGCTCCAGCGCCTCCCACGACACTTCCAGCAGCAGGCGCTGCTGCGGATCCATCGCCAACGCCTCGCTGGGTGCGATCCCAAAGAACGCGGCATCGAAATCCGCGACATCCGCCAAGAACCCGCCGCAGCGGGAGTACGACTTCCCTATCGCATCAGGATCGGGATCAAACAGGCCACCCAAATCCCAGCCACGGTCGGCTGGGAAATCCGACACCACGTCGCGGCCCTCGGCCACCATCTCCCACAAGGCCTGCGGCGAATCCACACCACCCGGATACCGGCACGCCATCCCTACCACTGCCACCGGCTCGGTAGCTAAGCCGAGATACTCGCGATTCTGTCGCTTCAGCCGTTCGTTTTCCTTGAGAGACTCGCGGAGGGCCTTGACCAGATCGTCTTGCGTGCTACTCATGCGACCCGGCCTTTCGTGCTGCTCAAGCCAGCAGACGAAACTGTGCTCTCCATTCGGCACAACCGCATGAATGAAAGATATCGCCGCTTGCCGGCGTCATTCGCCCCACTGGCCACGGATCGCACCTTTCAAGGACCCCCGGCCAAACATTCCTCGATCCATCGCCAGCACCCCCATGCGGCGACGATTACGAGACGAGAGAGAGTCCACAGGCGCGGATCAGCATCAGTGCCAGCGGAGCAAGACGAGCTCGGAACAGAATCCGGGACCCATCGCCAGCATCAGCCCCGGGCTTCCGCTGGGCGGCTCTTTGGCGATTGTGTCACGCAGCACATGCAGCACCGACGCCGACGAGAGGTTGCCGATCTCGCCAAGCGAGCGCCAGGTCAGCTCCAGCGCCTCGGCCGGCAGGTCGAGGGCCGCATTGATCGCTTCGATGACCTTGGGACCGCCGGGATGGCTGACCCAAGCGCCGATGTCGGTGATGCTCAGGCCGTGCGCGCCCAGAAAAGAGGTCACGTCGTCGGCGATGTACTGCTCGACCACGGCGGCCACGTCCTTCGACAACACCAGCTCGAACCCGTTGGCCCCGACGTCATAACCCATCGTGCGCAACGAGTCGGGGTAGAGATGGCTGCGCGAATCGATGATGTCCGGGCCGCCGGCGCCGACCTGTTCGGCGCGCCGCTCGCCGACGGCCACCACCGCGGCCGCTCCGTCAGCAAACAACGCGCTGCCGACCAGACCCGCTAGCGAAGGCTTGTATCCCGGGTAGGTGAGCGAGCAAAGCTCGACCGACACCAGCGCGGCGATGCTGTCCGGCGCGCCGCGCAGGTAGTCGTTCAGCCGGGCCACCCCGGCGGCTCCGGCCACGCAGCCCAGGCCGAACAGCGGCACCCGCCGCACGTCGTCGCGCAGCCCGAGCCGCCCGGCGATCCGGGCGTCCAGGGACGGCACCGCCAGACCGGTGACCGTCGTCGTGATCAGCGTGTCGAGGTCTTGTGGTCGCAGGCCCGCCTCGTCGAGCGCGCCTACCAGCGCCTCACAGCCAAGATCCACGGCTTTTTCGATGAAGATCCGGTTTGATTCGCCGAAGTCACGCAAGCCCGGATACCTGTCCTTCGGCAGAACCAGGTGGCGGCTATTGACCTTGGCGCTGGTATGCAGCTGCTGAATTATGTCTTCGTAGCCCTCAAAATCCGCATGCCTGAGGAACATCTCCGTGATTTCGCGCTGAGAATAACGATACGGCGGCAACGCACCGAACACGCCCGCGATGACGCTCATTGGTCCCACCCTTTTGGAGACGAAGATCTCGGCCGTGGAGTTCAACCGGATCATTCAGATCTTTGAAGTTTAATCCGCCCACAACTGCCTGGCAAAGTCCGGGGCTCAGCTATGCGTAGGCTGCCGGAGCAACCTGGCCCGCAGCTGCTTCGAGCTTGTCTGGACGGCTTCCAGTTGATCGGCGACCCGACGAGGCGCCGTGCCGCCCCGAGCGTCACGCGACGAGACCGAGCCTTCGATTGTCAGCACATCGCGGACCGCCGGCGTCAGCTCGGTGCTGATGGCGGCCAGCTCGTCATCGGTGAGCTCTTCCAGCCCGACTCCGCGCTGTTCAGCGGCACGCACCGCGGCACCGGCGGCCTCGTGGGCGGAGCGAAACGGGACGCCTTGACGCACCAGCCACTCGGCGACATCGGTGGCCAGCGAGTAGCCCGCCGCGGCCAGCTCCGCCATCCGCTCGACGTTGAATGTCAGGCTGGCCACCAGCCCCGCCACCGCAGGCAGCAGCAACTCCAGCTGGGCCACCGAATCGAACACCGGCTCCTTGTCCTCCTGCAGGTCGCGGTTGTAGGCCAGCGGCTGGGCCTTCAACGTCGCCAACAGCCCCGCCAGGTTTCCGATCAACCGGCCGGACTTTCCGCGGGCCAGTTCGGCGATGTCCGGATTCTTCTTCTGCGGCATGATCGAGCTGCCGGTGGACCAGGAATCGTGCAGGGTGACGTAGCCGAACTCCGTCGAGCTCCAGATGATGATGTCCTCGGCCAGCCCCGACAGGTCGACGGCAATCATGGCGAAGATGAACGCGGCCTCGGCCGCGAAGTCACGCGACGCGGTCGCGTCTATGGAATTGTCGGCGGCGGCCGCAAAACCCAGGTCTTTGGCGATCGCGTCCGGATCCAGGCCCAGCGACGATCCGGCCAGCGCTCCGGAGCCGTAGGGGGACACCGCCGCGCGCTTGTCGAAGTCGACGATCCGGTCCACATCACGCAGCAGCGGGTGGGCGTGTGCCAGCAGGTGGTGTGCCAGCAGGATCGGCTGGGCGGACTGCAGATGGGTCTTACCGGGCATGATGGCCGTCGGGTGCGCGGCGGCCTGGGCGGCCAGCGCGCCGACCACATCGAGCACACCGGCGGTGACCCGTCGCACCGCGTCGCGCAGCCACATCCGGAACAGGGTGGCCACCTGGTCGTTGCGCGACCGCCCGGCCCTTAACCGGCCGCCCAGATCAGGCCCGACCCGGTCAATCAGCCCTCGCTCCAGCGCGGCGTGCACGTCCTCGTCGGTGACCAGCGGGCCGAAGCTGCCATCGGCAACGTCCTCGGCGAGGCTGTCCAACCCGGCCAGCAGCCCGTCGCGCTGCTCTTCGGTGAGCAGTCCGGCCCGGAAGAGCACGATGGTGTGCGCCCGCGACGCGGTGATGTCGTACGGTGCCAGCACCCAGTCGAAGTGGGTGGACCGGCTCAGCGCGGCGAGTGCGTCAGACGGGCCGTCGGCGAACCGCCCGCCCCACAGCGACCCCTGGTTGGTGCTCATCGCGCTGTCACCTCACCGCGAGGGTGAATCTGGCGACGCTTCGGCAGCATGTCGCGTCGCTCGATTCACACTCGCGCCAATCACACGTCACCGCAGGTCCCGGCGGGCCGCGATCTTGGACGACAGCCCGTGCACATAGACGAAGCCCTTCGCCGCCGACTGGTCGAAACTGTCGCCCTCGTCGTAGGTGGCCAAATTGAAGTCGTAGAGCGACTCGGCGCTCCGCCGGCCGTTGACCGCGATGTGGCCGCCGTGCAACACCATTCGCACCTCGCCGGAAACGTGTTCCTGAGTCTTGGCGACAAAACTTTCCAGTGCGGCCTTCAGCGGCGAGTACCACAGCCCGTCGTACACCAGCTCGGCCCAGCGCTGGTCGGTCTGACGCTTGAACCGGCCCAGCTCGCGCTCGAGGGTGACGTGTTCGAGTTCGGCGTGAGCGGTGATGAGCACCATCGCCCCCGGCGCCTCGTAGATCTCGCGGCTCTTGATCCCCACCAGCCGGTCCTCGACCACGTCCAGGCGCCCGACCCCTTGCGCGCCGGCGCGCGTGTTGAGTTCCTCGATGGCCTGCAGCATCGACACCGGCTTGCCATCGATGGAAACCGGCGCCCCTCGCTCGAACCCGATGATCACCTCGTCGGGCGTGCTCCAGTTGAGGGTGGGGTCTTCGGTGTAGGCGTAGATGTCCTTGGTGGGGGCGTTCCACAGGTGTTCCAGGAAGCCGGTCTCCACCGCACGGCCCCACACATTCTGGTCGATCGAGAACGGCGAGCGTTTGGTGACGTTGATCGGGATGGCGTTCTCCTCGGCGAAAGCGATGGCCTTCTCCCGCGTCCAGGCGTAGTCGCGGACCGGCGCCAGCACGTGCAGATCCGGGGCCAGCGACGCGAAGCCGACCTCGAAGCGGACCTGGTCGTTGCCCTTGCCGGTGCAGCCGTGCGCGACGATGCTGCCGCCGTGCTCGCGGGCGGCCGCGACCAGGTGCTTGGCGATCAGCGGTCGGCTGATCGCCGACAGCAGCGGGTAGCGGTCCATGTACAGAGCGTTGTTCAGCACAGTCGGCAGGCAGTAGCCCTCGGCGAACTCGTCGCGCGCGTCGACGACGACGGCCTCCACGGCGCCGCAGTCCAGCGCGCGCTGGCGTACCACCTCCATGTCCTCGCCGCCCTGGCCGAGGTCAATCGCCACCGCCACGACCTCGCGGCCGGTCTCCTTGCCGATCCAGCTGATCGCCACGGAGGTGTCCAGACCACCGGAATACGCCAGGATGACGCGCTCGGACATAGATCTCCTTAGGTTATTTGAGGCTTTCCAGCGTGCCGGCCAACTCGGCGCCGGTCATCGGCTCGCGGGCGGCCACGAAGACGGTGTCATCGCCAGCGATGGTGCCGACCACGTACGGGAGCGCCGCGCGATCGAGTGCGCTGGCCAAATAGTGAGCCGCGCCGGGCGGGGTGCGCAGCACCGCCAAGTTGGCGCTGGCGTCGACGGACACCAGCAGCTCGCTCAGCAGCCGGGATAGCCGCGCGGTGCCACCGGATACCCCGCGCACCGGGCTGCCGTCCTCGGGAACGATGTACACCCCGACGCCGCCGTCGGCGCCGCGCAGCTTCACCGCACCCAGCTCCTCGAGGTCCCGCGACAACGTGGCCTGGGTGACGTCGATGCCCTCGTCGGCCAGCAGCGCCGCCAGTTCGCTCTGACTGCTCACCGCCGCCGACGACAGGATCGCCACGATGCGGGCCTGCCGCCCGGCCCGGGTGGTCTCGGGTGTGGTCTTCGAACCGCTACGGGTCATGAGCGCCGCTCCTCCGCATCGCGTCGCTCTGCATCGTCGCCGACGCGGGTCATCGTGACCGCTCCAGCAGCCACACCAGCAGCGCCTTCTGGGCGTGCAGCCGATTCTCGGCCTCATCCCACACGGCGCTGGCCGGCCCGTCCATGACGTCGTCGGTGATCTCGTCGCCGCGGTGGGCCGGAAGGCAATGCAGCACAATGGCTTCCGGGTCGGCCTGCGCCAGAAGTCGCGCGTTGACCTGAAAAGGCCGAAACGGCTTCACCCGGTCCAGCCCGTCGTTCTCCTGCCCCATCGACGTCCAGGTGTCGGTCACCAGGACGTCGGCGCCGTCGGCGGCCGCGTCGGCATCGGCGGTCAGGGTGACCGAGCCGCCGGTGGCCTCGGCGCGCTCCCTGGCAGCGGCCACCAGCGCCGGGTCGGGGGCGAAACCGTCGGGAGCGGCCACCGTGACGTGGATGCCCGCGATGACGCCGCCGAGCATCAGTGAATGGGCCATGTTGTTGGCTCCATCGCCGAAGTAGGACAGCTTCAAGCCGCGCAGCGATCCCCTGCGTTCGGCGATGGTCTGCAGGTCGGCGAGCACCTGACAGGGGTGGAATTCATCGGAGAGCGCATTCACCACCGGCACCGTCGCGGCCGCGGCCATAACGTCTAGCCGGTCCTGGCCGAAGGTCCGCCAGACGATGGCGTCGACGTAGCGGGACAACACTTTTGCGGTGTCGTGCAGGGTCTCGTCCCGGCCGAGCTGGGTGCTGCGGCCGTCGACGACGACGGCATGCCCGCCGAGCTGGGTGATCCCCATCTCGAATGAGAACCGGGTGCGGGTGGAGTTCTTGTCGAAGATGACCGCGACGCCGCGCGGCCCGTCGAGGGGACGACGGCTGAATGGGTCCTTCTTCAGTTCGGCGGCCAGTTCGAGCACCTCGGCCTGTTCTTCGGGCGACAGATCGTCGTCGCGCAGGAAGTGTCTAGTCATGTGCGCCGCTCCTCTCGGCGCTGTCGAGGATCCGCGGCAGGGCGGTGATGAAGCCGTCGATCTGTGCTTCGGTGATGATAAGCGGCGGCGCCAACCGGATGACGTCGGGGGCGGCGGCGTTGACCAGGAATCCGGCGTCTCGCGCGGCCGCCTCGGCGTCCTTGGCCCGCGGCGCGGCCAGCACCATCCCGCAGAGCAATCCGCGGCCGCGGACGTGGTCGATCAGCGGGTGGCCGAGCCTTTCGATGCCGTGGCGCAGCGACTTGCCCAGCAAGTCGGCGTGCCGGACCAGGTCCTCGGCCGCGATTGTCCGCAGCACCGCCAGCGCCGCCGCGGTGCAGATCGGGTTGCCGCCGAAGGTGCTGCCGTGCAGGCCGGGCGTCAGCAGCTCGGCGGCCGGCCCGACGGCCAGGCACGCGCCGATGGGCAGCCCCCCGCCGAGACCCTTGGCCAGTGTCACGACGTCCGGGGTGATGCCGTGGTGCTGGTGGGCGAAAAACGCGCCGGTGCGGCCCATTCCGGTCTGCACCTCGTCGAGCACCAGCAGGGCGCCGCGCCGCGCCGTGATATCCCGAGCGTCAGCCAGGTAACCCTCGGGTGGGACGACGACGCCGCCCTCCCCCATGATCGGTTCGAGGAACACCGCGGCGGTGTCGTCTTCGACGGCCGCGGCCAGCGCATCGGTGTCCCCGTACGGCACATGCGTGACGTAGCCCGGCAGCGGCTCGAACGGTGCCTGCTTGCTCGGCTGACCCGTCAGCGCCAGCGAGCCCATCGTCCTGCCGTGAAAAGCTCCCTGTGCGGCAACCAGTTTGGTGCGACCGGTGAGCCGGGACAGCTTGAACGCCGCCTCGTTGGCCTCGGTGCCGGAGTTGCAGAAGAACACCCGCGCCTGGGCCCCTGGTTCTTCGGACGCATCCAGCAGGGCGACCAGTTCTTCGGCCAGCGCGACGCCGGGTTCGGTGGCATACAGGTTGGACGTGTGGCCCAGCGTCGTCATCTGATGCGTGACGGCCTCGATGACCGCTGGGTGGCGATGGCCGAGGACGTTGACCGCGATGCCGCCGAGCAGGTCCAGGTAGGTCTTGCCGTCGACGTCGGTGACCACGGCGCCGTCACCGCTGGCCAGCGCCACCGGAGGGGTGCCGTAGTTGTTCATCATCACGGCTTCCCACCGGTGTCGCATCGTGTCCGTGGTTGTCATGCGCTCACCACCTTGGTGCCGGTGCCCTCATCGGTGAAAAGCTCCACCAGCACACAGTGTTCGACACGTCCATCGATGACGTG
This sequence comes from Mycobacterium sp., assembly GCF_052145595.1. Taxonomy (GTDB): domain Bacteria; phylum Actinomycetota; class Actinomycetes; order Mycobacteriales; family Mycobacteriaceae; genus Mycobacterium. The sequence continues at coordinate 11,393 of NZ_JBKQOI010000161.1, forward strand.
CGCGCTGGGCACGCCCCCGGTGACGGCCCGCAGACACGCCTCCACCTTGGGTATCATGCCCGCCTCCAGCTTCGGTAGCAGTTGCGTCAGCGTGGCGGTGTCGATTTCGCTGACCAACGAATCCCGGTCCGGCCAGCTGGTGTACAGGCCTTCGACATCGGTGAGCATCAACAGCTTTTCGGCTCCCAGCGCTTCGGCCAGCGCCGCCGCGGCGGTGTCGGCGTTGATGTTGTGCACCACACCCTCAGCGTCCGGCGCCAGCGTCGACACCACCGGAATCCGGCCTGCCGCAATGAGATCCAGCACCGCCGCGGTGTTGACGAGCTCGACGTCACCGACCAGGCCGATGTCGGTGGCCACACCGTCGACGGTGACGCTGCGCCGCACCGCGGTGAACAGTTGCGCATCCTCTCCGGTGATGCCGACGGCGTAGGGTCCGTGCGCGTTGATCAGGTTGACAAGTTCGCGGCCCACCTGTCCGAACAACACCATCCGCGCCACGTCGAGCACTTCCGGTGTGGTGACCCGGAAGCCGCCCTTGAAATCTCCCTCGATGCCGAGCCGCCGCAGCATCGCGGTGATCTGTGGTCCGCCGCCGTGCACGACGACGGGATGGATTCCGCAGTTGCGCATAAACGCCATGTCGGCCGCGAAGGCCTGCCGAAGCCCGTCCTCGGTCATGGCGTTGCCGCCGTATTTGATCACGACGATCTTGCCGTGCAACTGCTTGAGCCAGGGCAGGGCCTCGGCCAGCACCTGGGCCTTGACCTGAGTGGGCAATGCTTCGATCTTGATGGTCATGAGCTGTAGGCCGAATTCTCTTCGACGTAGCCGTGCGACAGGTCGGTGGTACGGATCGCGGCCCGGCCGTCGCCGATGCGCAGGTCGACGGTGATGTCGATGTCGGCCCCCGAAAGGTCCACCTCACGCGCACCTGGAGCTCCAGCTCCATCGATGCACACCGCAAATCCATTGAAAGACACCCAGATTCGATCGGGATCGAGGGCTACCGGCGCCATGCCTACGGCCGCGAGCACCCGGCCCCAGTTGGGGTCGGACCCGAACGCCGCCGTCTTGACCAGGCTGTCGCGGGCCACCGCCCGTGCGGCGGTCAGCGCATCGTCGTCGGAGGCGGCGCTGGTGACGGTCACGGTGAGGCGCTTGGTGACGCCCTCGGCGTCGGCCTGCAGCTGAGCGCAAAGGTCATCGCAGACCCGCAGCACGGCTTCGTCCAGATCGGCCTGGGACGGGGCGATCTCGCTGGCTCCCGACGCCAGCAGCAGCACCGTGTCGTTGGTGGAGCAGCTGCCGTCGATGTCGAGCCGGTCGAAGGTGCGGGCGGTGGCGTGGCGCAGCGCCCGGTCCAGCGCCGCCGGCTCGACCGCGGCGTCGGTGGTGAGTACGCAGAGCATGGTGGCCAGCGACGGTGCCAGCATGCCCGCGCCTTTGGCCATCCCGCCGACCGTCCAGTTGTTGGGGTGATGCAGCGCAACCTGTTTGGGCACGGTGTCGGTGGTCATGATGGCTTGCGCGGCATCTTCGCCGCCGGTCAGCCCGCCCGCCATCTCGTGCACGATCTCGTGCACTCCGGCGAGCACCTTGCCCATCGGCAACCGGTCACCGATCAACCCGGTGGAACAGACCGCGACCTCGATGGCCCCGGTCTCGGTTCCCCAGTCTGATAGTGCGGCCGCGACCGCCTCCGCCGTGGCATGGGTGTCCTGGAAGCCGCCGGGTCCCGTGCAGGCGTTGGCGCCGCCGGAGTTGAGGATCACCGCGCGCAGCTGTCCGGTGCTCAACACCTGCTGCGTCCACAGCACCGGCGCGGCTTTGACCTTGTTGCGGGTGAACACTCCAGCGGCCGCGTAGTCGGGCCCTTCGTTGAAGACCAGCGCGAGGTCGCGGGCCCCCGATTTCTTGATCCCGGCGGCGATGCCGGCGGCACGGAAACCGGCCGGCGCGGTGACGCCCTGCTCGCGAATCAACCGTGCTGCGGCTGTATGGGTCACGGCGCGACTCCGACCACCGAAAGGCCTTCTGTCTCCGGCCAACCCAGCGCCAGGTTCATCGACTGGACCGCCGCACCGCCGGTGCCCTTGACCAGGTTGTCGATCGCGGCGATCGCCACGAACGTCTCGGCCGCTTCGTCCACCGCGACGGCGATGTGCGCCGCGTTGCTGCCGATCACCGCTCCGGTGCGGGGCAGCTGCCCCTCGGGCATCAGGTATATGAAAGGTTCCGTGTCATAAGCCTTTTCGTAGGCCGCCCGCAGCTGCGACAGCGGCGATCGGGTGCGGGCGGTGCAGGTGGCCAGGATGCCGCGGGACGTCGGGATGAGCACCGGGGTGAACGACACCGTGACGTCGCGGTCGGTGACGGCTTCCAGTCCCTGGGCGATCTCGGGGGTGTGCCGGTGTGCGCCGGCAATGTTGTAGGCCCGCGCCGATCCGATGACCTCCGAGCCGAGCAAGTCGGTTTTGGCCGCGCGACCCGCCCCGGAGGTGCCGCTGACGGCGACGACCGTGACGGCGGGCTCGATGAGGTCGTCGGCCACCGCGGGCGACAACGCGAGCAATGCCGCGGTCGGGTAGCAGCCCGGGACCGCGATGCGGCGTGCACCGCGCAGCGGCGCTCGTCCGCCGGGAAGCTCCGGCAGCCCGTACGGCCAGCTGCCGGCGTGCGGGGACCCGTAGAACCGCTCCCATGCGGCGGCATCGGTGAGCCGGAAGTCCGCGCCGCAGTCGATGATCAGCGTCTCGGGGCCGAGCTGTTCGGCCAGCGCGGCCGAATGCCCGTGCGGCAAGGCCAGGAATACGACGTCGTGGCCTGCGAGCACGGCAAGCTCGGTGGGTTCGACCACGCGCTGGGCCAGCGGAATCAGATGCGGATGGTGCTCACCAAGCGCGCTGCCGGCGCTAGCGGCCGCGGTCACGGCGCCGACCGTGAGCCGACCGTCGGCGTAGGCCGGATGCCCGAGCAGGAGCCGTAGGATCTCCCCGCCCGCATAACCGGTGGCACCGGCAACCGCGACCTTTAACACGTCGCCCATCTCGACGATTCTGCATGGTTATGCAGTGGTTTGCAAATCCATTCTTCAGTTGGGTGTGGTGCCGCAGGTGCCCAGGAGGCCGTGTCGGTCGAGGCTCCGCTTCGGAAGAGCCGAGCACCTACACGGGTCTCCTGGGCACCACCCCCCTAGGCGGCGATACCGATCCCCAGGCTCGCATTCAGGGCGGCCTGGAGTGAGAGCTCAAGGTCGGACAAGGCGCCTTCCAACGATGTCACGAGTGCGCCACCGGTCTGGGCAAGCCCGTCGGCGGCACCTTCGAGGCCCAGTGTCAACGCCTCACCGGTCTGGAGCAGGCCCGGGAACGCAACACCGACGCTCGCCGCCAGTGCACCGCCGATCTGGTTAGCCACCGCATCCGTGGCATTTACCCAAATGTTCGCTAAGGCGTCCCCGGTTTGCGCCAGATCCGTCAATGCGCCACCCAGGCCGCCCGCCAAACCGACACCGGCGTTGATCAGGCCAACCAGGCCCCCACTGAGGCCGGCTGCCAGGGCTGTACCCGTCTGTGCCAGGCCGTTCAGCGCCGCACCGAGGCTAGCCGACAGTGCCAAATCGATCGACAGCATCAGGTTGGCACTGGACAGTGCGGCCGCCAAGCTAGCGGCCAGGCTCTCGCCGGTTTGGATCAGACCGGACAGGCCTGCACCAAAGGTGCTGGCCAGGCCGCCGGCCAGGGTCGCGCCAGTCTGGATCAGACCACCCAGCCCGCCGCTCAAGCCGGCGGCCAGGGTTTCGCCCGCCTGCAGGAGGCCGCTCAGGCCGCCACTGAAGCTGGCCTGCAGCGCGGCGCCGAGTTGGACGGCCAGGTTGGCGAAACCGCCGAGGTTGCCCAGGCCCGCCACCAGGTTGGCGGCCAGGCTCTCACCGGTTTGCACAAGGCCGCCGAGCCCGGCACCGAAGGTGTTGAACAACCCGGCAGCCAGATTCTCCCCGGTGGTGATCAAGCCACCCAGGCCACCGCTAAGGGCTGCCGCCAGGTTGCCCAGCCCGGCCAGGTTGCCACCCAGCGCCAATGAGATGTCGGTACCCAACTGGACCGCCAGGCTGCCGAAGGCACCCAGATTGCCCAGCGTCGCAGCCAAGCTGCCGGCCAGGTTCTCACCGGTCTGCACCAGGCCGTTCAGCGTGGCGCCGAAGCCGGCCGCCAGGCTGCCAGCCAGGCTCTCCCCGGTCTGAATCAGACCACCCAGGCCACCGCTCAGCGCCGCGGCCAGATTGCCCAGCCCGGCCAAGTTGCCGCCCAACGCCAACGAGATGTCCGTACCCAGCTGCACCGCCAGGCTGCCGAACGCACCCAGGTCGCCCAGGCCCGCCACCAAGCCAGCCGCAAGGCTCTCACCGGTCTGCACCAAACCGGTCAACCCAGCACCCAAGGTATTAGCCAAGCCGGCAGCCACATTCTCACCGGCGGTGATCAAACCACCGAGGCCACCACTCAGGGCCGCCGCCAGATTGCCCAGCCCAGCCAGGTTGCCACCCAACGCCAACGAAATGTCCAGACCCAGCTGCGCCGCCAGGCTGCCAAAGCCACCCAGATTGCCGAGTACCGCCGCCAGGCCGACCGCTACGCTCTCACCTGTCTGCACCAACCCGCTCAGCGCGGTACCGAGGGCGTTGGCCAGGTTGACGGCCAGGGTTCCACCGGTGTTGATCAGACCACCCAGCCCACCACCGAGGACCGCCGCCAAGGCCTCGCCGGTTTGAACCAAACCGTTCAGGCCGCCGCCGAAGGTGGCGGAGATGTCCGCGCCGATTTGCAGGGCGAGGTTGCCGAAGCCGCCCAGATTGCCCAGGCCCGCAGCCAGGTTGGCGGCCAGACTCTCACCGGTTTGCACAAGGCCGCCGAGCCCGGCGCCGAGCGTGTTGGCCAACCCAGCGGCCACATTCTCACCGGTGGTGATCAGACCACCCAACCCACCGCTCAGCGCCGCGGCCAAGTTGCCCAACCCGGCCAGGTTGCCACCCAACGCCAACGAAATGTCCAGACCCAACTGCGCTGCGAGGCTGCCGAAGCCACCCAGGTTGCCCAGGGCCGCCGCCAAGTTGGCGGCCAGACTCTCACCGGTCTGCACCAAACCGTTCAGCGTGGCACCAAAGCCGGCCGCCAGGCTGCCGGCCAGGGTCTCCCCGGTCTGGATCAGACCACCCAGGCCACCGCTCAGCGCCACGGCCAGGTTGCCCAGCCCGGCCACGTTGCCACCCAACGCCAACGAAATGTCCGCACCGATCTGCGCCGCCAGGCTGCCAAAGGCACCCAAGTTGCCCAGGCTCGCGGCAACGTTGGCGACAAACGTCTCACCGGTCTGCACCAGACCGTTCAGCCCGGCACCGAAGGTGTTGGCCAGGCCGGTGGCCACCACCTCGCCGGTGTTGACCAGACCTGAGAGGCCACCGCTAAAAGCAGCCGCTAGGCCTTCACCAGTCCGCAGCAAATCCGTCAACCCGCCGTTCAATGCGAGTCCCAGTTGGACCGCCAGGCTGCCGAAGCCACCCAGGTTGCCCAGGCTCGCGACCAAACTCGCGGCCAGGTTCTCGCCCGTCTGCACCAGGCCGTTCAGCGCGGTGCCAAAGCCGGCCGCCAGGTTGCCCGCCAGGGACGCGCCGGTCTGGATCAACCCACCCAGCCCGCCGCTTAGCGCCGCGGCCAAGTTCCCCAGCCCGGCCAGGTTGCCACCCAGCGCCAACGAAATGTCCAGACCCAACTGCGCCGCCAGGCTGCCGAAGGCACCCAAATTACCCAGGCCCGCAGCCAAACTCGCGGCCAGGCTCTCACCGGTCTGCACCAAACCGTTCAACCCTGCACCGAGCGTGTTGGCCAACCCCGCCGCCACATGCTCACCCTCGGTGATCAAACCACCCAGGCCACCACTCAGGACAGCCGCCAAGGTCCCCAGCCCGGCCAGGTTGCCACCCAGCGCCAACGAGATGTCCGTACCCAACTGGACCGCCAGGCTCCCAAAGCCACCCAAGTTGCCCAGGCCCGCCGCCAAGTTGGCCGCCACGGCCTCACCGGTCTGCACCAAACCGTTCAACGCGGTACCAACGCCGGCCGCCAGGTGGCCCACCAACGTTCCGCCGGTCTGCACCAGACCGGATAGTCCACCGCTAAGGGCCGCCGCCAGGTTACCGAGCCCGGCCAGGTTGCCACCCAACGCCAACGAGATGTCCGCACCGAGCTGAAGAAACAGGGAACCGTTCAAAAGTGTCGACAGAGCACCACCGGCTTGGCCAACCAGCTGGGCGCCAACACTCGACAAGAGGGCACCACTATTCTCCAGGGCCGTCCCGACGGTGACGATGGCGTTACCGGTCTGGACGAGACCGGCACCAACACCCGACAGGAGGGCGCCGCCGGTCTGCAGGGCGAGGCCGCCGAGCCCAGCACCCAAGAGCGTGCCCAGCGAACCGCCGATGCTGGCCGAGAGCCCACCGCTCAAACCCCCGGACAGGGCGGCGCCGAGCCCGGAAAGCCCGGCGCCCAGGTCTGCGGTCAGAGAGCCACCCCCGGAGAGCAGCGCAGCGCCGTTGGCAATCTCGGCGTCGAGATACGCGGCCGCACCGCTGGTCATCGCGTTGACGAACGCGTTGTGGAACGTCGCCACTTCGGCGTTGAGGGCTTGATATTCCTGACCGAAGGCGCCGAACAGCTTCGCGATAGCGGCCGACACCTCATCCTGGGCGGCAGGCACCAAGCTAGTCGTCGGGGCGACTATCGCCTCAGTGACCTCGTCCAGCGACGAGCGAATACCTGCCAGATCTTGGGCTGCCACCTCGACCAAATCCGGAACCGCGATTACAAAAGACATGTTCATCTCCCCACGACAAATGAACGACGTATGCGACTATGCCCCCGAATCCCCGAGACAAACTGAGCGTAATAGCGCGCCGCACAAGCGATTCCGAAAATAGCCGTTTTCAGAAATGTTCGGCGCGTCTGCGTACCCTCCACGCGACGGTAGGGCGCCGAGATGTGCCACCGTCGCCTGTTCGCGCGGCGAGCCGGCGCGAGGAACCTCAGTGACTGAAAACAATGATTTTCAGTTTGCGAAGCAGATTCGTTGCAGCAAGAACGTTTTCGCCAGCGCCACACTGGCGGTTTGGTGAGCCACCCCGCGGCGGCCAGTCAACGAATGCGCCATCCAGCATCCGAAATACTTGCCTAACAATGCTTTTCGTGGACCGCCTGGAAGAGCGACCGCCCGGGCTAGAAGGTCAGCACCGGTATCGATATCAGTGGCGGCGGCGACGTCGGTGCGTCGATTGCTATGCGAGCTGTTCGGGTTCGTAGTTCACCAGGAAGGAGAGCGGTGACCGCCCCACCGAGGTTCCCGGGATCGGCAAAATCCGGTGGCTGTTCGTGGAAGACTAGCCTCCGAATGTCGACGCAAGCAGTTCCGGCGCGTAGTTCAGCAGGGCGGGAACAAGGCCGCCGACGGGCGGGCCGTCGATTGTGACTGTCTGTATCACTGGATTGCCAGGCAGGGTCACCGTCGTCGTAAAGGGTTGGAGGGGAACGAGAAGCCCGCCAAGGGGAATATCGGCCGTCAATGACAGTCCCCCCAGCGGCACCGTCAGCGCTAACATCTGTTCGCCGTTGAGGAAGGCGTTGGCGATGTTGGCGGGCGCGTCGACGGCCGTGGCGAGCGCACCCAGCGGGTCGCCGGTCTGCATAGCGTTGAAAAATGCTGTGCCACTTGCCGTAGCGGCGATGCTTGCGTTGTACGGCGCCCCCAAAGCATCAAAGGCCAGAAGCTGCGGCAGCCCAAATCCGAGCGCCACTGTTGCGTTCGGCGGGCTGATAGACGTTATTGATAGCGAAAACGGGACGGCTAGCTCCCCGACGAAGTTTGCGTAGCTCTGCGCGATGTTTGCGGGTATGGCCAGGATCGGCTGCACGTTTCCATTCGCGAGCGAGCCGAGGATCAGCTGCGGGTAGCCGGCCGGGCTGGTAAGAGCCTGGAGCAGGGCCGGCGTCGTGACGTAATCCCAGGTAGTGCTGATGCCTTGCAGGTTGCCGAGCGTGTTCGTGGCGAGACTGCGGTAAGGCGCAAGGATGTTGCCGCTAAAGGCGGCGCTGGTCAAGCCGGACGTGGCGGCAGCGCGGATGGCGCTGGACGCGCCGCTGACCGCGGATGTAGCGGCCGAGCCCGCGCTCTCGCCGGCAGCCACCGCGGCGCCGGTTCCAATTGACGACTGTCCCAGCAGTGCTTGGACGGGCGCGTTCACCGCATTGGCGACAGCCTGCTCCGCGTTGGCAACTTCGGTGCTGAGATAGGCAGCGGCGCCCGCGTTCAACAAATTGACGAACTGATCATGAAACGCCGACGCTTGGGCACTAAGGACCTGATATTCCTGACCGAAGGCGCCGAATAGCGACGCGACTCCCGCCGAGACTTCATCGGCGGCCGCAGCAACCACCCCCGTCGTGGGAGCCGCGGCGGCCGCACTTGATTCGGCCAGCATTGAACGGATACCTGCCAAATTTTGGGCCGCCGTCGTCACCATCTCCGGCGCTGCGATCACGAACGACATGTCCGTCCCCTTGGCTCAGTTAGGCGACCGCCCGATGATCGCCGACGCAGGAATAAGCGTAATGAGATGTGATCCGCGCGGGGAGGAATTCAGCGTTTTCGGATATTAATCGGCCCAAAACAGGACGCACTTCAAACCGAACCGATGCAAAGGATTGCCGTTGCCCTGGTGGATCAACTCTGCGGATACCGAAAGTCGAATTAATGGGCAATTCGACGACTCATAGTCTCGACGTTTGGGACACCGGCGCCCCTCGACGCCATGTCCCTTACTGGCTGCTATGGGGTTATTGCCAACGCAAGTTGCTGGGGCGCGTAGACCAGCAGACCGGTAGCGAGGCCGCTGAGGGGGGTGCCTCCGACACCGACAGTAATCGTTCCAATCGGGGGGGAAGTTAGGGTGATCGATGCGGTGTACCCGGTTTGAGGAACAAGAATTCCATTCAAAGGAAGATTGATAGTAGTGGGGTTGCCGCTGATGTCGAAATTTATGGGCAGCGTCGATTGGCCATTGAGGAAGGCGTCGGTGACGACGGCCGGGCTATCGATAAGTGTGCCAATCGCGCCGGGCAGGTTCCCAGTTTGCAACTGGCCAACGAATTGCGACGCGGTGGCGGACGTGGCGTTTAGCGCGTTGACCGGCGCCCCCAGCGTGTCAAGGACGAGCGCCACCGGCAGCCCGGCGTTGACGTCGACGGAGAGGGCGGCGGAGGGAGGAATAAGCCTGATCGTCAGTAACGCCGGTGCGCCGAGAGATGTGTCCGTGACCGTGTCGAGCACGTTGGTGAAGTTCTGCGAGATCTGCGCCGGGATCGAACCGGGCGGCAGCAGGTTGGTGAAGTTCTGGGCGATCATTCCCGGGACGGTGAGGATGGGTAACAGGTCTCCCAGAGTGCCCGCGGGGGTGACGGTGGCGACAATCCCAGGCGGCACAGTGATAGACCCGGTAGTGGTGACATCGGCACCGGTGACGAACAGGTTGAGGACACCCTGTGCGACGTCACTCACCGCGCCGCCGATATTGCCCGTCTGCAGGGCCTGGAAGGCGGACTGGAAGGCCGCCGGCAAAGCCTGCAGTCCGGTGCCGAAGGACTGAGCCGCGTTCTGCAGCGACATGCCGATCAGCTGGGCGTAGGCGATCTGGTTGTTGATGAACTGCTGTATGTAGGGCGCCGGGTCGAAGGCCAAGAGCGCCTGGATGGCCGCCTGGATGTTCGCCGGCAAATTCGCCAACACGGCAGGGAGGTTCTGGATTACATATTCGACGCCCGCGGCGAGCGTCTGCGCGTAGCCGATCTGGTTAGTTATGAACTGATGCAGGAAAGGCAACGGGTTCGCGAGCCAGGCGTCGCCGAAGACTTGCAAATTGGTGGCGGTATTTGCGAAAAGCGTTTGATACGGGCCGGCAATATCTGCAAGGACGGTGGTGCTCGCGCCGGTCTGCAACAGCCCGGGTGCCAGGGCACTCCCAAGCCCCGTCAGACCGGTGATGTCCCGGGACAGGGTTTGCAAGCCGGTCCCAATCTGGCCCGACAGGAGCGAGACGGCGTTGCCGTTCTGAAGCGCGGTCACCACGCCCCCGAGGCTTTGGCCTATAGGCGTGCCGCCGCCCAGACCGCCGAGGATCGGGAGGGCGGCCGGCTGCGCGGCGGCCCCGCCACCCGACATCCCGAGCAGTCCCTGGACGGGCCCATTGACGGCATTCAGCAAATTCTGTTCGGCGTTGGCGATCTCCGTGCTGAGATAGGCGCCCGCGCCGGCGTTCAACAAGTCGACGAACTCCGTGTGGAACGCCTGCGCTTGGGCGCTCAGGAGTTGATATCGCTGGCCGAAGTCGCCGAACAGTGTCGCGATCGCGGCCGATACCTCATCCGCGGCCGCTGGAACCACCGCGGTCGTCGGGAATGCAACGGTTGAAGAGGCCTCGGCGAGCATCGACCGGATGCCTGCCAAATCATGCGCTGCTGCCTGCACCTGCTCGGGGGCCGCGACCACAAACGACATATGGAACTCCCACCGACCTGGTACGACGATTGCCCGATGGTCATCGCGGCAATGTGAGCGTAATCACATTCCATCCATCCGCGTGGGTGAACCGGAGGAAAAGACCACCGGCGTTTTCACGGCCTTTGTCCGGTCCCGCGCACGTTGAAGCCCAGCCCACCGAAACGCGTAGCCAGAACCACGCTAGGTGCGTAAAACGGCGCCGACCGTCTCGGCGGCGCGTCGCACCGCTGCATCGCGAGCCGCACTGGCGTCGTCTTCGGTCAGCGTGCGATCCGGCGCGCGGAAACGCAGTGCGAACGTCAGCGATTTGCGATCCTCGCCGATCTGCGGGCCGGTGAACACATCGAACAGCTGCAGGTCTTCCAGCAGTTCGCCCGCCCCCTCGCGAACGGCGTCCGCCACCGCCTGCGCGGGTACCTGCGTGGACACCACGAGGCTGACGTCCTGAAACACCGCCGGAAATGGCGATACCCGGGGCGCCGGCAACGCGCCGACGATGGGGATCGCGTCGAGATTCAACTCCATCGCGCAGGTGCCTTTGGGCAGGCCGGAGCGCTCGATCACGGCTGGATGCAGCTGACCCGCGTGACCGACGGTCGTTTCCCCGACGAGCACCCCGGCACACCGACCCGGATGCCACGGCAGGTATTGGGCCGCCCGCAGAGTCACGTCTATTCCACTGGCGCGCGCGACAATTCGGACCGCCTCGAACGCGTCGGGGGCTTCAACTCGGCGGCCGGGGCCCCAGGACCCTCGTGGCTCGCGCAGGCCGGTCAATACCGCGGCGACGTGCTGCGGTTGCCGGGGCAAGGACGCGTCGAGCATGGCGATCTCGGTATCGGTCGGCCGGCGGTGGACGGGGATGGGCTCGACGCCGCGAGTCTCTTCCGTCGGCTGGACCACCTGCGCCAAAGCGAACAGTGCCGCATCGACCAGACCGCGGGATACGTTGCGCCCCAACGCTTCCAGCAATGCGGGCAGCAGCGTGGTGGCCAGCTGAGGGCGGTCGGCTTCCAGCGGATTGAGCACGTGCGTCGTCGTGCGTCGCGGGTCGTCGGCCGGCAGTCCCCACAGGTCGAACACCCCGGCGGGCAAAAACGGGGTCGGCAGAACCTCGACGTAACCGGACTGGGCCAGCGACTTGCCGATCGCCCGGCGACGCTTCTGCACCGGCGTGAGCCCCCGGCCCGCCGGGGCCGATGGCAGCACCGAAGGGATGGCTTCCAGCCCCTCCAGCCGCAGCACCTCCTCGACGAGGTCGGCGGGCTGCAAGAGATCGGGTCGCCAACTCGGCGGCGTCACGATCAGGATGTCGTCGTTCTCGGCCACCGCCGCGCCGATTTGGGTCAGCCGCCTGGCGGTCGTACCTTGCGCATACGCCACTCCGGCCACGCGGTCCGGCAGGTCGGTGACGATCCGGATCCGTGGCAGCGACCAGTTGTCGCGCGGCGGATCGCCTCGCCAGTCGGTCAGCGCCGGAGACACCGCTCCCCCGGCGATGTCGGCGAGCAGGGCGGCACACCGGTCCAGCGCGGCCACCGAAATGGCCGGGTCCACCGCACGCTCATAGCGGCGGGCGGCCTCGCTGGGCAGGTGCAGCCTGCGCTGGGTGCGCGAAACCGCGGCCGGGTCCCACACCGCTGCCTCCAGCAGCACGTCGGTTGAATCCGCGCGCACCTCGGTGCTTGCCGCACCCATCACGCCGCCGATCGCCGCGGTCGCCACGTCATCGACGATGAGGACGTCACCCGGATCGAGCCGACGCTCAATGTCATCCAGGGTGACGACGGTCTCGCCGGGCTTGGCAAACCGCACGGCGAAGCCACCGGTGATGCGATTGCGGTCGTGGGCGTGCATCGGGTGGCCCAGTTCCAGCATCACGTAGTTGGTGACATCGACCGCCGGAGAGGTCGCGCGGATGCCGGCTAGCAGCAACCGACGCTGCAGCCACCACGGCGATACGGCAGCGGGGTCAATCCCGGTCACCGGGCGCAGCGCGAACCGGCGAACGCCCGTCTCGGCCTGCACCGTCAGCGGCCAGGCCTCTCCTTCAACCGGCAACGGCTTTACCTCGGCCGGGTCGACGAAGTCCAGGTCGTAGGCGCATGCGATCTCGCGGGCCACGCCACGCACCGACATGCAGTAGCCACGGTCGGGGGTGATTGCCAAGTTGAAGATCACGTCGTCTAGCCCCAGCACGCCGGCGCCGTCGGCTCCCGGTGCGGCGGTTCCGGGCGGTAGCACCAGGATCCCGGAATGGTCTGCACCCAAACCGAGTTCGGCCGCCGAGCAGATCATCCCGTCGGAATCGCGGCCGTAGGTCTTGCGGGCCGTGATCGCGAAGCCGCCAGGCAGCGTGGCGCCGGGTAGCGCCACTACAACCAGATCGCCGACCACGAAGTTTGTTGCGCCACAGATGATCTCGCGCTGCCGATCCCCGCCGACATCCACCAGGCAGGCCCGGATCGGTTTTTTGAATTCGGTGAGCTCTTCGATGGCGGCGACGCGCCCCACGGTCAGCGGGCCGTCGACCGGGCCGAGGGTGACGACCTCTTCGACCTCGTGGCCGATGCGCACCAGCGTCTGCTCGAGATCGCCGGGGGCGACATCCCAGCCCGGGGCGCCGGCCGCCACGACTTCGCGCAGCCAGCTGTATGGAATGCGCATCAGGCACCTACCCCGAACGGCAACGAGAACCGGACATCGCCCTCGACCATGTCGCGCATGTCGGGAATCCCGTTGCGGAACTGCAGCGTGCGTTCCAGACCCATGCCGAATGCGAAGCCCGAGTAAACTTCGGGGTCAATTCCCGCGGCCTGCAACACGTTTGGATGCACCATTCCGCAGCCGCCCCACTCTACCCAGTCGGCGCCGCCCTTCTTGTTGGCAAACCAGACGTCGACCTCGGCGGACGGTTCGGTGAACGGGAAGAAGTGTGGCCGGATCCGGGTGCGCGCGGAGGGGCCGAACTCGGCGCGCGCGAACGCGTCCAGCGTTCCTCGCAGGTGTGCCATGGACAGGCCGCGGTCCACCGCCAAGCCTTCGACCTGGTGGAAGACGGGCGTGTGGGTGGCGTCGAGCTCGTCGGTACGAAACGTGCGGCCGATCGAGATGATGTAGACGGGCAGCTCGTGCGCCAGCAGGGTGCGCACCTGGACCGGTGAGGTATGGGTGCGCAGCAGCTGCCGGGAATCCTCCGGCGCTATGTAAAAGGTGTCCTGCTCGCTGCGCGCCGGGTGATCGGCGGGGAAGTTGAGAGCATCGAAGTTGAACTGCTCGGTTTCGACCTCCGGTCCCTCCGCCAACTCCCAGCCCATCGCGATGAAGGTGTCGGCGATGTGCTCGGCCAATATCGTGATCGGGTGCCGGGCGCCGGGCGGCTGCCGAGTCGACGGCAGTGTGACGTCGATGCCTTCGGCGACGAGCACCGCCGCGTCGCGCTCGGCGCGCAGCGCGGCCAGCCGTTCGTCGTAGCTGCGTTGGGCCTCGCCGCGTGCGGTGTTGACCCGCTTGCCGGCATCGGCGCGCTCATCCTTGGGGACGGTGCCCAGCGCTTGTCGCGCCAGCGCCAACGGCGAACGGTCACCGAGTTGCTCGGTCTTGATGCGTGCCAGCGCGTCGAGATCGTCGGCGAGTGCGATCGCCTCCCGGGCGGCGTTGACCGCCTTCGCCAGGGCTTCCGGCGACAGGTCGACGGGTTGATCACCCACGCGGCGACACTCTCCTTGCTGACGAGCCTGTTCGGTTGCCCGCGTCGTCGCCGAACGGGGTTCGATTGCCCGGCTCCTGCTCGGTCCGATCAGCGGACCGCATCGTCGCCGAGCGGGCGAGGGGGCTCGCGCGCGGCACGGGTCGAGTGCCGATCATAAGGGATTCGGTGTATGCCGCTGGGCGCGCGCTTGCGCAGTTGCCCGGCGAGATGGTTAGCCGGCCAGGACCGGCTGCGGACCGGTCAGCGTGTCGGCATCCGCCAGCGGCAAAGCCGACAACGAACGGCGCGCTGTGACCAGTTGACCGATCTTGTAAGCCACCAACGCGCCGAGGACACCGAACACCGGCGCGGCGGCCATCGTCTCCCAGTGGTGGGCCAGCATGAGGAAGCCGAACCCCGAGGACGCCGCCAGCATCAGACGCCGGACCGGCGTCCAGTGGATCGGCTGCCGGAACCGGGAAGAGACCAGCACGCCCACGACCACGGCGACGGTGTGACCCGCATCGGTGAAATCGCCGCCGATGATCGCCGCAGCAAGGCCCGCCGACACCCACCAGCCGACCCAGGCCGCCCGCCAGCGCGAGGGAATCACCGCCGTCATCGCTCCGAGCACCGCGAGGGCGCCGTAGCTCATGCCGACGTCGCTGGCCCGGGTGACCGACCCCGGCAGCCAGCCGAACTCGACCGCGGCGGCAAGGGCGGCGGCCACCACCAGCGTCGCGCCGATATGGCCGGCGACAAACGCCACTACCAGGCGGACGGTGCGCAAATGCAACTCCGCGAGCGCGAGCAGGCAGGTCAGGAACGGCAGCCAGAAGTAGAGCGGACCGGCGTCGACGACCAGCGCGCTGCCCAACAGGGTTCCCAGGTGTCCGTGGGCCAGGTTGTGCAGGTTGGTGCTGGCGCGTTCGACGATGACGTCATGCGCGTGCGGTCCGAGCACCAGGATCGCGCAGCTGATGGCGAGCAGGACCGCCACGTAGCCCACCGTGAACTGGACCCGTGCGAGCCGGGAAAGGATGCCCCCAATCATTGACATCCATTATGGCTACGGAATTGTTTCGGCTGTGTCACTGGAGGTTGTTAGCTCTCTAACACTCTTGAGCCGGTATATCCCCAGGTCGGCGGGAATACCAGCGGTTTTGTGGGCGAACACGGGCTTGCGTACCCGTTTGGCGACGACTCCTAACGCGTCGAGTTCGCCCTGGGGTATCAGGTCCAACGTCGCGCTCGACACCATGATTCCGCCTTTGGTGGCGCGTTCCATGACGCGAGCGGCGACGTTGACGTCGACACCGAGCCAGTCCGCCGCCATCCGCTGCGGCCGGCCGGTGTGGATCCCGACTCGCATCCGCGGTCTGTAGCCCGCGACCTCGACCGATCGCAGCGCCTCCGTGGCGGCCAGCACCGCCCGCACGGCGACCGTCGGATTACGGAACACCGCCATGATTCCGTCGCCCATGCGTTTGACGATGTGCCCGCCGGCGTCGAGCAGCGGCGGCTCGACGGCTCGCGCCACCTGTCGCAGCAGGGCGAGCGCGGCCTCGTCACCGGCTTGCAGCGACCACGCAGAGAAGCCGACCAGGTCGGTGAAGACCAGCGTCACCTCCGGGTTTGCCGGCCGTCGGGAAACCGCTTCGGTCAGCGCCTGCCACACCTGCAGCACACCGAGGCTGACTTCGCGCGATGCCGCATCGCGATCCCCCAGCAGCCGGTCGGCGGCTCGCGCCGCGGCGCGGGGACCACCCTCGCCCGCGGTGGACAGCGGGTCGCCGAACTCCGGGTCGCCGGGCAGCATCCGCCGCGCGCGGCGGACGAACGCGATCACATCAGGGCTGTGATTCGTGGTGTGCAGCCACCGGGCGGGCGACCGCCTCCGTTGGTCGCGCGACGCCAGCGCAGTGAGCGTCTCTTCGGATTCGCCGGACTCCGAATCGCGTTGTCCAACGTCCACGTGGCAAGGGTAGGCGGTGTGGACGGGCGCGGCAGCCCCGGTCGCGGCCGAGCCTGGATGTTAAGGGGTGGGGTTGTAGCTCACATTGGGAACAAAGGGCACGGTGCTTCCTGGCCATGCGAGCTGCAAACCGTTGAAGTTGTACGCCAGATAGGTGGGTATGGGGCTTCCGGTTGCAAAATTCCCGAGCGCGTCGACCGTGACGAAACCAATCGGAGTGGTTTCCAGGATGTTCCCCACGAAAGTTCCGTCGGACAAGATGCCCACGGTCGCGTTTCCCCCCACCAACGTCGCGGAACCAAACAAGGTGTTTAGGTTTACGGCCACATTTCCGGTTAGCGCGAACCCGCCGCCGGTAAAGGAGACTTGGTTGAAGTTCGCCAAGAACCCAAAGGGTCCCAACGCGTAGTTAATACCACCAAGGCTGCCGGGAGTGGGAGTGACCGTCACAGCCGGATTGGCGGCGGCAGCCCCCCCGGTTCCAATCAGCGGATGGCCCAGCAACGCCTCGGCCGGCCCGTTCACCGCATTCGCCAACGTTTCCTGAGCATTAGTAACTTCGGCGCTCAGATACTGAGCGGCGCCACCATTCAACAAGTTCGTAAACTCGTCATGAAATGTCGCCGCCTTGGCACTGAGGGCCTGGAATTCTTGAGCGTGCGTACCAAAAAGTCCCGTGATCGCCGCCGACACCTCATCGGCGGCGGGGGCCACGACCGCAGTCGTTTGGCTCACCGCCGCCGCATTCGCGCTACGCAGCGCAGAGCCCAAGTTCTGCAAATTCCCACTCGCCGCCGCCACGATGTCCGGCGTGATGCTCAGCAACGACATAATGTCCTCCCCCCCTCGAACAGTCCGCGATACAAAACGCCGACACATCTGGCGACCGGCAAATCGTAACAACCAGCGATCGATTCCGCCCCGGAATCGATCTCAGACTTTTTTACCGACGTTCTCGGTAAACACGCTGATCACGCAGTTGCGGCGGCGCCGTGGAGACTCGGTAACACTGCCGCGCGCCATTTCGCGAAATCGTAGACAACGCGCGTTGTCAAAGTTATCGTGAGCGCAGTTAGGCGCATGGAGGCCGAGATGACTGCCAGTTCAACAACATCCGCCGATCCGCTCGGACCCAACTCGCTCACTTGGAAGTATTTCGGTGACCTCCGCACCGGGATGATGGGCGTGTGGATCGGCGCGATCCAGAACATGTATCCGGAACTCGGCGCGGGTGTCGAGGAGCATTCGATCCTGCTGCGCGAACCGTTGCAGCGGGTGGCGCGGTCGGTCTACCCGATCATGGGCGTGGTCTACGACGGTGACCGGGCGGCCCAGACCGGCCGGCAGATCAAGGGCTACCACCGCACCATCAAAGGTGTCGACGCCGAGGGGCGTCGCTATCACGCGCTGAATCCGGAGACCTTCTACTGGGCGCATGCCACGTTCTTCATGCTGGTTGTCAAGGTGGCCGAGTACTTCTGCGGAGGCTTGACCGAGTCCGAAAAGCGACAGCTGTTCGACGAGCACGTGCAGTGGTACCGGATGTACGGGATGAGCATGCGGCCGGTGCCCAATTCGTGGGGGGAATTCCAGGAGTACTGGGAACGCGTTGGCCGAGAGGAGCTCGAGATCAACCAGGCGACCCTGGACATCTTCAACATGCGGATCCCCAAGCCGAAGTTCATTCTCATGCCGACGCCGATCTGGGACCAATTGTTCAAGCCGCTGGTGGCCGGTCAGCGCTGGATCGCGGCGGGACTGTTCGAACCGGCCGTTCGGGAGAAGGCGGGTATGCGCTGGACACCGGGCGACGAGATATTGCTGCGGGTGTTCGGCAAGCTCGTCGAGCTGGCTTTCCTGGCGGTGCCCGACGAAATCCGACTGCACCCGCGCGCGCTGGCCGCCTACCGCCGCGCCGCAGGGCGGACTCCCGGCGACGCGCCGTTGATCGAGGCGCCGGCGTTCATGGCGCCGCCGCGTGACCGCCGCGGGCTGCCGATGCACTACTTCCCACCCCGGGGTTCCCCTCTCGACCCCGCCAAGTTCCTGATGGAGCGCGCGGGATCGCTGGTGCACACCACGCTCTCGATTACCGGTCTGCGCCCGGCGAGGGGCCGCGGCAAGAACGCCGCTTAAGAACGCTTCAGCACCCCGAGAGCCTGCGCGCTCTCGTACAGGCAGATCGCCGCGGCGGCGGCCACATTCAGGCTCTCGGCGCCACCGGACATCGGGATGCGCACCCGGTGGTCTGCCGCTTCCGCGATCTCAGCCGATAAGCCGTGCGATTCGGGCCCGAACAACCAGGCCGTCGGCGCACCGAGGTCCGCCTCGTCAAGGCGCGTCTTCCCATCCACCGTGGTGGCCAGCACCTGCAGCCCGGCGGCACGCAGCGCGATGACGGCGGCGCGGGCGTCGGGCGCGGCGACGACCGGAATCGAGAAAATGCTGCCGGCCGACGCGCGCAGACACTTGCCGTTGTACGGATCGACGCTATGCCCACCCAGGATCACCGCCCCCGCGCCCATGGCGTCGGCGACGCGAATCACCGTGCCCGCATTGCCGGGCTCACTGATCTCGACAGCGACCGCAACGAGCCGCGGCGAGCGCGCCAGCACATCCTCTAGCTGGATCGTCGGCATTTCGCAAACCGCTACCAACCCCGCCGGAGTGACCGTGTCGGACAGCGCTTTTGCCGCCCGCTCGGTTACCAGATTGACCGGAGCCTGCTGCCCGGCCAGCAGCGACCGATGCCGCTGCGCCGCGGATTCGGTGACGAATACGTCCCGGACCAGCCCACGTGCCGACGCGGCCTCGACCAGGTTGGGGCCTTCGGCGAGGAATCGGCCCGCCCGCCGACGGCCGACGTGACGATGCAATTTGACGGCCGCCGCCACCCGGGCTGAGCGTTCGCTGAGCACGGCCCTGGCTAGGCAGCCTCTCCAGAACCCGAGGGGGCGTTGACGTCTTCGGGCAGTGCCGCCCGGGCGACGTCGACGAGCGCGGTGAACGCCGCCGGATCGGTGATCGCGATGTCGGCGAGGTTCTTGCGGTCCACCTCGACACCCGCGGCCTTCAGGCCCTGGATCAGTCGGTTGTAGGTGATGTCGTTGGCGCGGGCGGCCGCGTTGATCCGCGAGATCCACAACTTGCGGAACTCACCCTTGCGCGCACGACGGTCGCGGTAGGCGTAGTTCAGTGAATGCAGCTGCTGCTCTTTGGCTTTGCGATAGAGCCGGGACCGCTGGCCGCGATAGCCCTTCGAGGCCTTCAGGACGCTGCGCCTCTTCTTGTGGGCGTTGACTGCCCGCTTCACGCGTGCCATGGATGTTCCTACTCTCGTTTTTCAGACGTAAATGGTCAGGTTGGGGCCGGCTCCTTGGGTTTGGATGGTCCGGCACTCGGTCGAATAGCGGTCAGCCGTTCAGCAGCGAGTTGACCCGCTTGGTGTCGTTGGCTGAAACCGTCGTGCGGCCGTCGAGCCGCCGGGTTCGTTTGGAGGGCTTGTGCTCGAGCAGATGCCGGCGATTGGCTTTCTCGCGGACGATCTTCCCGGTCCCCGTGCGCCGGAACCGCTTTGACGCCCCGCTGTGGGTTTTGGTCTTTGGCATGTTTCCCCTAGTTCTGTTAGTTCTGTTCTCGCTGTCAGGTCAGTTCGGTGAAGGCTCGGTGTCGCCGGCTGCATCGGCATCGTGTGCCGGGCCGGACCCCGGTCCTTCGGGGTGCCGCGCCCTGGCGCGAGTCTTCGCGCCGCGATGCGGTGCCAGCACCATCGTCATGTTGCGGCCGTCCTGCTTGGCGGACGTTTCGACGAATCCGTATTCGGCGACGTCGGCGCCCAGGCGCTGGAGCAATCGATAACCTAGCTCGGGCCGCGACTGCTCACGTCCGCGAAACATGATGGTGACCTTCACCTTCGATCCCGCCTCCAGGAAGCGGATTACGTGGCCCTTCTTGGTCTCGTAATCGTGATCGTCGATCTTTGGTCGCAGCTTTTGTTCTTTGACCACGGTCTGCTGCTGGTTTCGGCGGGATTCGCGCGCCTTTTGCGCCGCCTCGTATTTGAACTTGCCGTAGTCCATGATTTTGCAGACCGGCGGTCTGGCGTTCGGGGCAACTTCGACAAGGTCGAGATCGGCGTCCGCGGCGACGCGCAGTGCGTCTTCGATGCGCACTATGCCTACCTGCTCTCCCCCGGGGCCAATCAATCGGACTTCAGGTACGCGGATGCGCTCGTTGACGCGGGTCTCAGTGCTGATGGGGCCTCCCTTGTTGGGTTTCTGGGTCGTCCTGCAGTCGCGGCCAGTCTCCGGGCCCATCCGGAATCAGCGGTGGAAACACCACACCATCAGCAAAAAAGCCCTGCACAAGCAGGGCCCTATGCCGACCGATCGCGGCCCACAACTACTCGAGCCGCCCGCGCTACCCGCGGAACAGGCATACACAATGCCTGTAACCGGACCGCTGAGCCTTGGATAAGAATCTCGGCCAGCGGTGGGAGTGGGACTCCACTTAACTGTCCCCGGACTTCGCGGGGATGGTCGCAGTCAGTAGTTTAGCAGCCATGAGGTGTCTCCCTGCACTTCTGCGGCCAGGCGGGCGTTTGGCTTGCGTTACCCCAGTCCGACAAACCTGGATATTTGCTCGTCCTGACTCTTGGCGCTTCGCCAGGAATTTCACGGGTTGAGGGAATATCCTCGCGGTCTGTGACACTCGCAACTCCCCGTTCCGTGCCGAGCCGGACGAGCTCCCGGTACCGCTGGGTACCGGCGGCGGCCGGCTGGTTAGTCGGTGTCATCGCCACCCTGTCACTGCTCGCCAGCGTGTCACCGCTGATCCGGTGGTTGATCAAGGCCCCACGGGAATTCATCAACAACTACCTGTTCAACTTCCCCGACACCAGCATCGCGTGGTCGTTCGTACTGGCGTTGCTGGCCGCGGCTTTGACCGCGCGCAAACGCGTTGCCTGGCTGCTGCTGCTCGGCAACATGGTCCTGGCCGCCGGGTTGAACGCCGCCGATATCGCCGCGGGCGACAACACCGCAGCCGAGAACTTCGGAGAGAACCTCGGGTTCGCCGTACACATCGTCGCGGTCGTCCTGCTGGTCTTGGCCTATCGGGAGTTCTGGGCCAAGGTCCGCAAGGGCGCGCTGTTCAAAGCGGCCGCGGTGCTGGTCGTCGGGGACGTGATCGGAATCCTGGCGTCCTGGGGTCTGGTCGAGATGTTCCCCGGCACCCTGGCGCCGGATTCCCGCTTTTGGTACGTGGTCAACCGGGTGGTCGGGTTCTCCATCGTCGATCCCGAGGCGTTCACCGGCCGGCCGCATGTCTTGCTCAACGCGATCTTCGGGTTGTTCGGCGCGCTCGCGCTGATAGCGGCGGCGATCGTGCTGTTCCAGTCCCAGCGCGCCGACAACGCGCTGACCGGTGAGGACGAGTCCGCGATCCGCGGGCTGCTCGAGCTGTACGGGAAGAACGACTCCTTGGGCTACTTCGCCACCCGTCGCGACAAGTCGGTGGTTTTCGCGCACAGCGCCCGCGCCGCCATCACCTACCGGGTCGAAGTTGGCGTCTGCCTGGCCAGCGGTGACCCGGTGGGCGACCCACGGGCCTGGCCCCAGGCTATCGACGCGTGGTTGGGGTTGTGCCAAACCTACGGCTGGGCGCCCGGTGTGATGGGCGCCAGTTCGCAAGGGGCGCAGGCATATCGTGAGGCCGGCCTCAACGCCCTGGAGCTGGGTGACGAAGCAATTCTGCGAACGGCCGATTTCAAGCTGTCCGGTCCGGACATGCGCGGGGTACGCCAGGCGGTGACACGAGCCCGCAGAGCCGGGCTGACCGTGCGCATCCGGCGGCACCGCGACATCTCCGCCGAGGAAATGGCCGCCACCATTTCGCGCGCCGATGCCTGGCGCGACACGCAAAGCGAGCGCGGCTTTTCGATGGCACTGGGCCGGCTCGGTGATCCGGCTGACGGAGACTGCCTGCTGGTAGAAGCGATCGACCGCGACGGCCAAGTGGTTGCGATGCTGTCACTGGTCCCGTGGGGGAATACCGGGGTCTCCCTCGACTTGATGCGCCGGTCACCGCAGTCCCCCAACGGGACGATCGAACTCATGGTGAGCGAGCTGGCCCTCAACGCTGAAGCCCTTAGCATCATTCGCATTTCACTCAACTTTGCGATGTTCCGGTCCGCCTTCGAGCAGGGCGCCCAACTCGGCGCGGGTCCGATCGCACGGTTGTGGCGGGGACTGCTGCTGTTCTTCTCGCGGTGGTGGCAGCTCGAGACGCTCTACCGCTCGAACATGAAATACCAACCCGAATGGGTTCCGCGCTACGCCTGCTACGAGGACGCCCGGTTGATTCCCCGTGTCGGCGTCGCCTCGGTGATCGCGGAAGGTTTCCTCGTCTTGCCGTTCAGCCGGCGCGACAAGGTGCATACCGGCCACCACCCGGCGGTGCCACAAAGGCTTGCGGAGTCCGGACTGCTGCACCACGACGGGTCGGCGCCCGACGTGAGCGGACTGCAACAAGGAGCCGCCGCCGAGGCGGAGGAACCGCAGTCCCGCCTTCCCGAGCAGGTGCGGGTGCGCCTGACCAAGCTGAAATCCCTGCGGCGCAGTGGTATTGACGCCTACCCGGTGGGCTCTCCGCCCAGCCACACCATCGCCCAGGCGCTGGACGCAGACGACCAGGAACCCGTTTCGGTGGCCGGCCGGATACTGCGGATCCGCGACTTTGGTGGCGTGCTGTTTGCCCAGTTGCGAGACTGGTCGGCCGAAATGCAAGTGCTGCTGGACAATTCACGCCTGGAGCACGGCCGCATCGCCGATTTCACCGCGGCCATTGATCTCGGCGATCTGGTTGAGATGACCGGGCACATGGGCTTCAGCAAGCGCGGAACCCGCTCATTGATAGTGCGCGACTGGCGGATGACGGGTAAGTGCTTGCGGCCATTGCCGAACAAGTGGAAGGGGCTGACCGACCCCGAGCAGCGAGTGCGGACCCGCTACGTCGACCTGGCGGTCAATCCCGAGTCGCGTGAGCTGATCAAGGCGCGCAGCAACGTGTTGCGGTCGGTCAGGGAAACGCTGTTCGCGAAGGGCTTCATCGAGGTCGAGACCCCGATCTTGCAGCAGATCCACGGCGGCGCCACCGCCCGGCCATTCGTCACTCACATCAATACCTATGACATGGACCTGTTTTTGCGCATCGCGCCGGAGCTCTACCTGAAGCGGTTGTGCGTCGGCGGCGTGGAGCGGGTGTTCGAATTGGGCCGGGCCTTCCGAAATGAGGGTGTCGACTTCAGCCACAACCCGGAGTTCACCTTGCTGGAGGCCTACCAGGCGCATGCCGACTACAAGGTGTGGATCGACGGCAGCCGTGAGCTGATCCAAAACGCCGCCGAGGCCGCCCACGGCGAGCAGATCTTGTTGCGGCCCCGCACCGATGCCGACGGCCGCCTCGAACCGGTCGATATCTCCGGTGTCTGGCCAGTGAAGACCGTGTACGACGCTGTCTCCGAAGCGCTTGGGGAACACATCAACCCCGACACCTCCCTGGGCGCTCTGCGCAAACTGTCCAACGCCGCACGCATCGCGTATCGACCGCATTGGGATGCCGGCGCGGTGGTGCTCGAGCTGTACGAGCACCTGGTTGAGGACCACACCGAGCAACCGACCTTCTACATCGACTTTCCGCTCTCCGTGTCGCCGCTGACCCGGCCGCACCGCAGTCAACGCGGCGTCGCCGAGCGGTGGGACCTGGTGGCGTGGGGCGTCGAGCTGGGGACGGCTTATAGCGAGCTCACCGATCCGGTCGAGCAGCGGCGCCGTCTACAGGAACAGTCGCTGTTGGCCGCCGGCGGAGACCCCGAGGCGATGGAGCTCGACGAAGACTTCCTGCAAGCCATGGAATATGCGATGCCGCCCACGGGCGGGCTCGGCATGGGCATCGATCGGCTCGTCATGCTCATAACTGGCCGCAGCATCCGCGAGACACTGCCATTCCCGCTCGCCAAGCCGCATTAACCGAAGGCCAGGCGGGTTGAGGTGGTGCCGCCAGTGCTTTCCCTTGCGCGCGTTCGGCGTGCGATATTCGCCCGGCACTGCAGTGCGTGGAGCGCGTGGACGCGCTGATACCGGCGGCGGTCCCGACCGCGGTGCAGATGGCGCTCACGCTGGTGTACTGGGAGACACGCTGGCGCAGTAGCGTTGCGGCATGCCCGACGAACCAGGAAACACCCAACCCGACCCCGGGTACGACAGCGCCGGTGTGCCCACCTTCGAATCCGTCCGCGAGAAAATCGAAACCCGGTACACGACGGCACAGGGTGCGTCAGAACTCGACGCCGAGACCGCGGAGGGCCGCTCCGTCGAGGAGCAGTACGAAGAGCGTCAGCGTTCGGCGGCCGAGCGCTTGGCGCAGATCCGCGAGTCGATGCGCTCCGAAGAGGGTTGAGGGGCAGCGAAACTTGCACCACGGCGAACTTGCCCGGCGCGTCTTCGCCAACGTTTCAGTGTCGCGAGGACAGCAGCTCAGGCGCTGACTCGTCGCCGCTTGGCGCGCGGCGGCGCGCCGGCCGCCGAGCCGCCGACCACCTCGGCGAGGAATTTCCCGGTGTAGCTTTCCGGCACCGCGGCAACGTCCTCTGGAGTGCCTTGTGCGACAACGGTTCCGCCCTCGGCGCCACCCTCCGGCCCCATGTCGACGATCCAGTCCGATGTCTTGATCACGTCCAGGTTGTGTTCGATGACGATGACCGTGTTGCCTTTGTCGACTAGGCCACTGATGACGTCCAGCAGCTTGCGAATGTCGTCGAAATGCAGGCCGGTGGTGGGTTCGTCGAGGATGTAGATGGTCCGCCCGGTGGAGCGCTTCTGCAGTTCTGCGGCCAGCTTGACGCGCTGTGCCTCGCCGCCGGACAGCGTCGGCGCGGGCTGGCCGAGCCGCACGTAGCCCAGCCCGACGTCGACCAGCGTGCGCAGATAGCGGTGAATGCCGGTGATCGGCTCGAAGAACTCCGCAGCTTCCTCGATCGACATGTCCAGCACTTCGGAGATGGTCTTGCCCTTATAGTGCACTTCGAGGGTTTCGCGGTTGTAGCGAGCGCCATGGCAGACCTCGCACGGCACATATACGTCGGGCAGGAAGTTCATCTCGATCTTGATGGTGCCGTCACCCGTGCACGCCTCGCAGCGACCGCCCTTGACGTTGAACGAGAATCGGCCGGGTTGATACCCACGGACTTTGGCCTCGGTGGTGGCAGCGAACAGGGTGCGGATCTTGTCGAACACCCCGGTGTAGGTGGCCGGGTTGGATCGCGGCGTGCGGCCGATCGGCGATTGGTCGACCCGCACCAGCTTGTCCAGGTGGTCCAGCCCGGTGACCCGGGTATGGCGACCCGGGACTTGCCGAGCGCCGTTGAGCCGGTTGGCCAAAACCGCGGCCAGGATGTCGTTGACCAGAGTCGACTTACCGGAGCCGGACACACCGGTCACCGCGGTCAGCACGCCGAGCGGGAAAGAAACGTCGATCCCGCGCAGGTTGTGTTCGCGCGCCCCGACGACAGTGAGCTGACGCCGTCGGTCGACGGGGCGCCTGATCGCGGGGGTCTCGATGCTCTCCCTGCCCGACAGGTAGGCGCCGGTGATCGAGTCCTGATTAGCCAGCAGCGCGCTGTAAGTTCCGCTGTGCACGATCTGACCACCGTGCTCGCCGGCGCCCGGGCCGATGTCGACGATCCAGTCGGCGTGCTCGATGGTGTCCTCGTCGTGCTCCACAACGATCAGCGTGTTCCCCAAATCCCTTAACCGGGTGAGGGTTTCGATGAGGCGACGGTTGTCGCGCTGGTGCAGCCCGATGGACGGCTCGTCGAGCACGTAGAGCACACCCACCAAGCCGGACCCGATCTGGGTGGCCAGCCGGATGCGTTGGGCCTCACCGCCGGACAGCGTGGCCGCGGCGCGGGAAAGCGACAAATAATCCAGCCCGACATCGAGCAAAAAGCCCAGCCGCGACTGGATTTCCTTGAGCACCTGTCCGGCGATCGCCTGCTCCCGCGCACCCATGGTGAGCGCGTTCAGAAAATCCGAGCAGTCCGAAATCGACAGCTCACACACTTCGGCGATGGACTTCGCGCCGCGCTCCCCCGCGGCCAGCGTCACCGCCAGAATCTCCGGCTTGAGCCGGGTGCCCTCACACACCGGGCAGGGCACGTCACGCATGAAGCCCTCGTAGCGTTCCTTCATCTGCTCGGATTCGGTCTGCGCCATCTTGCGCTGCAGGAACGCCAGCACGCCTTCGAAGTCGGCGTAGTACGACCGGGTGCGGCCGTACCGGTTGCGGTACCGCACGTGCACCTGCTGATCGGATCCCTCGAGAATCGCCTTGCGGGCCTTGGGCGGCAGCTTGCGCCATGGCGTGTCGACATCGAATCCCAGCGCGTCACCGAGCCCGGCCATCATTCGGATGAAGTACTCCGCGGTGTGACCCGTCGACCACGGCGCCACCGCACCCTCGGCCAGCGTGCGATCCGGGTCGGGCACCACGAGGTCGGGGTCGACTTCCTTGCGGATGCCCAGGCCGACGCACTCGGGGCAGGCTCCGTAGGGCGAGTTGAACGAGAACGACCGCGGCTCCAGGTCGTCAACCGCCAGCGCATGTCCGTTGGGGCAGGCCAGCTTCTCGGAGAACCGTTGCTCGCGTGGACGGTCGTGCTCATGGGCCCGATCGTCGGGGAACTCCAGCACCACGATGCCGTCGGCCAGGTTCAGCGCGGTCTCCACCGAATCGGTGAGCCGCTGCTTGGCGGTGGCCTTGACGGTGAGGCGATCCACGACCACCTCGATGTCGTGCTTTTCCTGCTTCTTCAGCTTGGGCGGGTCGGTCAGCGGATGCACCACGCCGTCGACCCGTACCCGGCTGTAGCCCTGGGCGTTGAGCTTGTCGAACAGGTCGGCGAACTCGCCCTTGCGGGTGCGCACCACCGGCGCCAGCACCTGGAACCGGATGCCCTCCGGCATCGCCAGCACCTGGTCGACTATTTGCTGCGGGGTCTGGCGGGCGATCCGCTCGCCGCAGATCGGGCAGTGCGGTGTGCCCGCGCGCGCGTAGAGCAGCCGCAGGTAGTCGTAGACCTCGGTGATCGTCCCGACGGTCGATCGCGGGTTGCGGTTGGTCGATTTCTGGTCGATCGACACCGCCGGCGAGAGACCTTCGATGAAGTCGACGTCCGGCTTGTCCATCTGCCCCAGGAATTGGCGGGCGTAGGCCGACAGCGACTCCACGTAACGACGCTGTCCCTCGGCGAAGATGGTGTCGAACGCCAGCGACGACTTGCCCGACCCGGACAGCCCGGTGAACACGATCAACGAGTCGCGCGGCAGGTCGAGGTCGACGCCGCGCAGGTTGTGCTCACGGGCGCCTTTGACGATCAGGCGGTCAGCCACGCTGCCCCTCTCAGAAACTATCCGGCAACTCTCGCTTGCCTAAAGCAGTTATCGCGCACGGCGCATTCCATGCTATGTGCCCGTACCGACACGCAACCGGGGACCAGTAACGTGACCCGTATGACTGTCCCGTACGAGCCCAGCGACCACTACACCGGACACGTCGACCCTGGTACCGCAGCCCGCCGCACCCTACCCGGCGCCACGATCGTCAAGACGTCGGTGGGCCCGGTGGACAACAACGCCTACCTCGTGACCTGTTCGGCCACCGGAGAAACTCTGCTGATCGACGCCGCCAACGACGCCGATGTCCTCATCGACCTGATCCGGCGCCACGCCCCGAAGGTGTCGCTGATCGTGACCAGCCATCAGCACTTCGATCACTGGCAGGCCCTGGAAGCCGTGGCCGCAGCCACCGGCGCGCCCACCGCCGCCAATGAGATCGACGCCGGACCACTGCCGGTCAAACCGGACCGTTTGCTGGCGGGCGGCGACACCGTACAAGTCGGCGAGCTCAGCTTCGACGTCATCCACCTGCGCGGACACACTCCCGGATCGATTGCGCTGGCCCTCGACGGTCCCGCCACCGGCGGAGTCACGCAGTTGTTCACCGGCGACTGCCTGTTCCCGGGCGGTCTTGGGCGGACAACAAAGCCGGCAGAGTTCGACTCCCTCTTCCAAGACGTGAAGTCGAGGGTGTTCGACCGGTTCGGCGATGAGACCGTTGTCTACCCCGGCCACGGCGACGACACCACGTTGGGTGTCGAGCGTCCGCATCTCGAGGAGTGGCGCGAACGACGCTGGTGAGGCAGCGCGAAAAGTCCGGCGCGCTCCGATGACCCCGTAGTCACGATCGCGGAAAAACGGCGAGGCTAATGGCCCCGCCGGCAGGATGGCGATGCCCTAGCATCTCGAGTGACCGGCATCGTCATATTCTCTGGTCCGCGCACACGCACAACATTTGATCGGTAGGCCACGTTGACGTCCTCCACCGGTTTAAGCCGTTGGATTCCAACACCGCACCCTGCGGGTCACGGACGCCGGTTCTTGCATGTTGATTTACCCACACCCACGCGAGCCGCGAAAGCGGTTGGCCAGTTAAGTGATCGGCGACGGACATGGATTTTGCAGCGCTAGCGCCCGAGATCAACTCCGGGAGGATGTACACGGGAGCGGGGTCGGCGCCGATGTGGGCCGCCGCAGCGGCCTGGGACGCGTTGGGGGCGGAATTGAGTTCGGCGGCGGGCTCGTATAGGTCGGTGGTGTCGGGGCTGACTCGCGGGCCGTGGCTCGGTCCGGCGTCGGCGTCGATGGGGTCTGCGGCCGCCCCCTATATGGCGTGGATGAGCACCACCGCCGAGCAGGTTAAGCAGGCCGCTGATCAGGCCAGGGCGGCGGCATTGGCCTACGAGGCGGCATTCGCGGCGACGGTACCGCCGATGGTGATCGCGGAGAACCGGACGTTGTTGATGTCGTTGGTGGCGACGAACCTTCTCGGCCAGAACACCGCCGCGATCGCGACGACCGAGACGCAGTACGCCGAGATGTGGGCGCAGGATGCGACGACGATGTATGCCTATGCGAGTGGGTCGGCGGCCGCGTCCAGGTTGACGCCGTTCGCCGCACCGCCGCAGACCACCGACCCGGCCGGGGGTGGGCGCCCAGGCCGCCGCCGTCGGTCAGGCGACCGGCACGTCGGCCACGTTCAGCGCCAGCGCTCTGTCGCAGCTGATCTCCACGCTGCCCACCGTGCTACAAGGACTCGCGTCGGGGGCGTCCGCAGCAACAACAGCGGATTACCTGAATTTCGCGAGTGGCTGGACGTTTGTAGCCAGTGGGGTCTTGTTCATCCTCGGCCCGTTGCTGACGGGCCCGATAGCTGGGGCCCTGCCGGCCACGTCCCTTGGTTGGTCCGGGGCAGGACTGGGCGCGTCGGGCGCGGCGGGCCTCCTGAGTGCCGACGCGCCAGCCGCATCAGGGCTGTTCAGCATTGGGACGTCGACGGGCCTGGGCCGTACCCCGGTGTTGGCCAGCGCGGGCCGGGCAGCGTCCATCGGCGGGTTATCGGTGCCGCAGACCTGGGCCTCGGCGGCGCCGGCGACCACCCGTGCGGCCACGGCATTGCCGGCACCCACGCTGGTCGGCTTGCCGGAAGCGGAGCTGGACGGACTCGGACCCGGGGCGGGCGGGATGCTGCCGGGAAGCCTCATGGCCGCCGCGGCAGGCGGTGGCGGCGCGGCAGGCGGTGGCTGGGCCGCCACACGCGGGGCCGCGCAACGCGGAAGCGGTGCCGCGCAACCCGGCGGCGCGGCCGCGCAACCCGGCAGCGCGACAAGTCCCCGATACGGCCCGCCGCCTTCGGTGATACCGCAGGTGGCTCGCGAGGCGGGCCAGCCCCAGGGCACGCACGGCCAGGCGACGTGGCCGGATCAGCGTGCTCAAGGTGACGAGGGCCCGTTGAGCCAGAATCTGCGCGACGAGATCAACGATCTGCGCAGGCAGATCAGCGAGTTGGCGATGGAGCGCGATCTGCTCATGCGCTCCATGGCCCTGTGGGCCAGGGAATCGATGGGACAGTGAGCAAGCCCGGCCGTGCTGACTCCCGTTCAGACCCCGGCCGGTGGCAACCCTGAGTCAGCTCGTGGTGTGCACGATCAACACGTCGACGTTGGCCCGACGCGAGACGTTGGCTGGCACCGATCCCAGCAGCCGGCCCGCGATCGTGCTCAGACCGACGTTGCCGACGACCAGCAGATCGACTTTTTCGTCCTCGGCCAGCTTGACCAGGGCGTCGACCGGAGCGCCGACGATCGACCGCTCTTCCACGTTCTTGGCACCCGCCGCGTGCGCCCGTTCCTTGGCGTCCTGCAGAATCGCGTAAATCGGCGCGGTGCCCGACACCTTGTAGCTTTCCTGCCCCAGCGCATCGGCGGCCCGGGTGTCCTCATGCTGGGGCAGGTACGCCGACGCGATGATCAACTTGGCGTCGGCCCCGGCGATCTGCGCTGCGCGGTCCACCGCACGAAACGATGAAGCCGAGCCGTCGGTCCCCACCAGCACGGTCCGATAGGCACTCATTTACCCTCCCAGTTTCGGTTGGTCAGCCAACCAAAGACAGTATCGCGTTTGCCGGACGCGGAGGAGAAAGTTTAACGACACAGCGTGGCGCGCCGCGACCAGCATTTTGCGGGGCCACGCTGCGTCAACGAACAATATTCCGCGGCGAAAAGGCGATCCAACCGTCATGCTCAAGGTGGAAAGGGTTGCATTGCAGACCTTTTCGTGAAATGCAGGGAGTAATCCGGGCTGGCGCACCGCGGGTCCACCCTCGCATGCAGGACTTATGGTGAGCCGATTCATCTGGCGCACCCTACAGTGACAAGCACCATGTCCATGTTCACCCTTGAGCAGACCGCCGCGGACGTCGTCGCCGAGCCCGCGCCCACACGCCCGCGCGGCAGATTCCTCGACCCGTGGGCGATCGCCGTGCTGACCGCGGTTATCAGCGGCGCTTGGGCCGGTCGGCCTGCGTTCTGGTTCGACGAGAGCGCCACCATTTCGGCTTCCGCCAGCCGCACCCTGCCTGAGCTGTGGAAACTGCTCGGCAATATCGACGCCGTGCACGGCCTGCACTACCTGCTGATGCACGGCTGGTTCGCCATATTTCCCCCGACCGAATTCTGGTCGCGGGTTCCCAGCGTTCTGGCGGTGGCGGCAGCTGCCGCGGGCGTCACAGTGTTCACCAGGCGATTCTCGACACGCACGACCGCGGTGAGCGCAGGTGCCGTCTTCGCGATCCTGCCCCGCACCACCTGGGCGGGTATCGAAGCCCGCTCGTATGCTTTCGTGGTTGCCGCGGCCATCTGGCTGACCGTATTGCTCGTTGCCGCTGTCCGGCGCCATAGGCCCCGATTATGGGTGTCCTACGCGCTGGCATTCGCGCTGTCGATTTTGCTGAACCTCAACCTGATCCTGTTGATGCTGGTGCACGCGTCGATGCTGCCGCTCCTGGCGCCCAAAGAATCCCGCAAATCTCCCGCTATCTGGTGGGCAGTCAGCTCGGCCGTCGCCATCGGGATCACGACGCCGTTCATCGTGTTCGCCCATGCTCAGGTCGGGCAAATCAACTGGATCTATCCCGTCAGCTGGCATTACGCCTTCGACATCTTCCACCGGCAGTACTTCGACCACAGCGTTCCGTTCGCCATTCTCGCGGGCGTGCTCATCGTTGCGGCGGTCGTGGCCCGACTGATCGGCCTGCGAGCACCAGCGGGCGACATGCGCACCCTCTTGGTCATATGCACAGCCTGGATCGTCCTCCCCACCGGCCTCACGGTCATCTACTCGGCCATCAATGAACCGATCTACTACCCGCGCTACCTGATCTTCACCGTGCCCGCCGCGGCCATCGTTCTGGCGGTCTGCATCGTCACGCTCGCCCGCAAACCGTGGCCCATTGCCGGCGTCATAGCGCTCTTCGCCGTCGCCGCTTTTCCGGATTACTACTTCACACAACGCGGGCCGTACGCCAAAGAAGAGTGGGATTACAGCCAAGTGGCGGACCTGATCAGCTCCCATGCGTCACCCGGGGACTGTCTGATGGTGGACAACACCGCGCCCTGGAAGCCCGGTCCGATCCGCGCCCTGCTGGCCGCGCGGCCGGCGGCCTATCGGTCGCTGATCGACGTCGGGCGTGGCGCCTACGGACCCAAGGTGGGGTGGCTCTGGGATGGCCATGTCGCCGTGTGGCTGGTTACGGCGAAGATCAACAAATGCCCCGCCATCTGGACCATCACCAGCAAAGACAAGTCGCTGCCTGATCATCAAACCGGACAACCGTTGCCGCCGGGAGCGTTCGGGCGGGCCCCGGCATATCGATTCCCGGGCTACCTCGGCTTCCACATCGTCGAGCGTTGGCAATTTCACTTCTCGCAGGTTGTCAAGTCAACGCGGTAACGCGCGCGGGAGCTGGACACCTCACGCGTCGCGCCCCAAATCGTTATGGGGCATAGGCTTTCTGGGCGCCGCACGGTGGACTGGGCTCAGCGCTTGCCGCGCACCGCGCCGTAGGAAGAAATGACACCGACAGCGCTCAAAGCCGCGAACACCGTGAACAACCAACGGGCCGCCATCACGCCACCGCCCTCGACCGTGTTGACCACGACACCGGCCAGCCCGGCGCCGAATGCCGCGGAGATGAGCTGCACGGTGTTGATCGCCGCGGCCGCAGCGACCCCTTCGGCCGGGTCGTTGACGGATTCCATTGCGCGCACCGACAGATGGGGCCAGGCCATCCCGATCCCGATACCGGCCACCAGCAATCCCGACGCCCAGAGCGCGACAATCCCGACCGACGCGTTCTCGCGCTGGGAGAGCGCACCCAGCGCCAGGCCCGACGCGACCACCACCGGTGCGACCGCGATCACCCGCCCGATCGTTCGCGGGTTCTCCAGTGATGCGCTCACGATCTCGCTGACCGTCCAGCCGACCGCCAGCGCCGCACCCAGAAAACCGGCCGCCACCGGCGACAGATGTGCCAACCGTTGACCGAACAGGGGCACATAGGTGGTTACCATCGCGCCGACCATCAGTACGCCCATGGTCAGGTAGATCCACTTCAAGGGCCCACGACCAAATACGCTGGGCGGCAACACCGCTGCGTGCATCCGCCAGTCAACGACCACAAACAACCCGGCCAGCACAATGCCGGCGGCGAGCAGCCCAGCGGTCGCGGCTATGTTGTGCGGAATCTGGGCGACGCTGACGGCCAGCGCGGCAGCACCGATCAGCATCAGCGACCACACCGGCACCTTCATCGCGGGTGTGGCGGCGCTCGGGTCGACCCGGCCGGCGGGCAGTGCGATCGGTACCAGCATGGCCATCAGAGCTGTCAGAATCGCCATCGCGCCGAAGGCCCACCGCCACAGGCCAAACTGCGCGAACAGGCCACCCGTCGCGGGCCCCACCACGGTGGCGACGCCCCACATCGCCGACACCAGTGCTGCGGCCCGGGTCCACAGCGAGCGGGGCAGCGCAGCGTTGATGACCGCGTAGCCAAGGCCTGCCAGCAGGCCGCCGGCCACTCCTTGCAAAGCGCGTCCCGCTATCAGAATCCCCATGTCGGGAGCCGCCCCGCACACCAGGCTCGCGACGGCGAATACCGCCAGCCCCATCAGGTACGACGGACGCGGCCCGACGCGCATCAGCATCGGATTGACCATGGTCGCCGCGACCACCGAGCCGACGAGATACAGGGTGGTCACCCATGCGTAGAGTCGGCCGCCGCCGATCTCTGCGACCGTGTTCGGGAGCAGGCTGCTGGTCAGAAACTCGTTGGTGGCGTACAACCCGACGCCGCCGGCCAGCACCACGGACGTCCCCAAGTGCTTGGCGCCCAGCAGCTCCCGCCAGCTGCCGGTGATGCTGGCCGTGTGCATCACTTCAGGCCGGCGGCGTCCATCCCGCGCAGTTCCTTCTTGAGGTCGGCGATCTCGTCGCGGAACCGCGCGGCCAGCTCGAACTGCAAATCCCGCGCGGCGGCCATCATCTGCGCGGTGAGGTCTTTGATGAGGTCGGCCAGTTCGGCGCGCGGCATGTTGGCGGTGTCGCGACCCTCGAACACACCGGCACTGACTGCGCGGCCGGGCTCGCCCTGGGCACGTCGGCCCCGGGACACGTTGCGGCCCGATCCGCCGATCTCCACCGCTTCCGTGTCGTCGGCCTCGCGATAGACCTTGTCGAGAATGTCGGCGATCTTCTTGCGCAGCGGCTGCGGGTCGATGCCGTTGGCCTCGTTGTAGGCGATCTGCTTGGCCCGTCGCCGTTCGGTCTCGTCGATGGCCTCCTTCATGGAGTCGGTCATCGAGTCGGCGTACATGTGCACTTCGCCGGAGACGTTGCGGGCGGCGCGGCCGATGGTCTGGATCAGGCTTCGCGACGACCTAAGGAAGCCCTCCTTGTCGGCGTCGAGGATCGCCACCAACGACACCTCGGGCAGGTCCAGGCCCTCCCGCAGCAGGTTGATGCCGACCAGCACGTCGTAGTCGCCGAGCCGCAGCTGGCGCAGCAGTTCCACCCGGCGCAACGTGTCGACCTCGGAGTGCAGGTAGCGCACCCGGATGCCCATCTCCAGCAAGTAGTCGGTCAGGTCCTCGGCCATCTTCTTCGTCAGCGTCGTCACCAGTACCCGCTGGTCGGCTTCGGCGCGTTTGCGGATCTCGCCGATCAGGTCGTCGATCTGCCCCTTGGTCGGCTTGACCACCACCTTCGGGTCCACCAGGCCGGTGGGCCGGATCACCTGCTCGACGAACTCACCGCTGGACTGGCTGAGCTCGTAGGGCCCCGGGGTGGCCGACAGGTACACCGTCTGCCCGATCCGGTCGGCGAACTCCTCCCAGGTCAGCGGGCGGTTGTCGACCGCCGACGGCAACCGGAACCCATAGTCGACGAGATTGCGCTTGCGGGACATGTCGCCCTCGTACATGCCGCCGATCTGCGGAACGGTGACGTGCGACTCGTCGATGACGAGCAGGAAATCCTCCGGGAAGTAGTCCAGCAGGGTCGCCGGCGGCGAGCCCGGGCCCCTGCCGTCGATGTGGCGGGAGTAATTCTCGATACCCGAACAGAACCCGACCTGGCGCATCATCTCGATGTCGTAGTTGGTGCGCATCCGCAGTCGCTGGGCCTCCAGCAGCTTGCCCTGGCTCTCGAATTCGGCGAGCCGCTCGGCGAGCTCCTCCTCGATGGTGGAGATCGCGTGCGCCATCCGCTCGGGGCCCGCCACGTAGTGGGTGGCGGGGAAGATCCGCAGTGAGTCGACCTGGCGGATGACCTCGCCGGTCAGCGGGTGCAGGTAGTACAACGCCTCGATCTCGTCGCCGAAGAACTCGATGCGAATCGCCAGCTCTTCGTAGGACGGGATGATCTCCACGGTGTCGCCGCGCACCCGGAACGAGCCGCGGGTAAAGGACAGGTCGTTGCGGCTGTACTGGACGTCGACCAGCAGCCGCAGCAGCCCGTCCCGCGGCACCTCGCTACCCACCCGCAGTTCGACGGAGCGGTCCAGGTAGGACTGCGGCGTGCCCAGGCCGTAGATGCATGACACCGAGGCCACCACCACCACATCTCGGCGCGACAGCAGCGACGACGTCGCAGAGTGCCGCAGCCGCTCCACGTCGTCGTTGATGGAGCTGTCCTTCTCGATGTAGGTGTCGGTCTGCGCGATGTACGCCTCCGGCTGGTAGTAGTCATAGTACGACACGAAGTACTCGACTGCGTTGTGCGGCAACATCTCTCGCAGCTCGTTGGCCAACTGGGCGGCCAGTGTCTTGTTGGGCGCCATCACCAGCGTCGGCCGTTGCAGCCGCTCGATGAGCCAGGCGGTGGTGGCCGACTTCCCGGTGCCGGTGGCACCGAGCAGCACCACGTCGCGCTCCCCCGCCAGAATCCGCCGCTCCAGGTCGTCGATGGCGGCCGGCTGGTCGCCGGCCGGAGCGTGCGGGCTGACCACCTCGAAACGCGCACCGGAGCGCACGATCTCCTCGACGGCGCGGTATTCGGAATGCGCGACTACCGGATGCTCGGTGGCGAAGGCCATGTCACCAGGGTAATGGGAGGCACCGACAAGCTCTCGCGCTCGAGCGCGCGCAGGATGACACGCCACGCGGTGTGTCGTCGTGCAGACACGCACCCTCGCGGCTGTGGTCCCGGGCTATCCGGCGGGGCGGGCCCACGTCCTCGTGACCGGATCGCACTGCAGCAAGTACCCGTCGTTTGAGGTGGACATCGCGAACACCGAGGTGCCGGGTCTGTCGCATGAGCTACCGGAGGCGTGAACTCCCATCGTGATCGGGGCTTTGGCCCAGGTGTTGCCCTCGCAGACGACCTGCTCGTTGTTGGTTGGGTCGTAGGCGAGCTTGTCCACGTCGCTGCACAACCCGCCGAGGACGGCCGGTGCCGGGTGGGACGGCGCGGTCGAGGTGTTGACGACCTGGGTGGGGTCGGCCAAGGGCACGCTCGGCGGCGCGTCACCAACACGGGTGGCAACCACGGGCACCCGCACCACCGCGCCCTGTGCGCCGCACTCATTGGACAGTGCGGTTTGCGTCACCGTGCCGCGCAGCGTGCCGTCGGCTTGCGGCGCCAACGACCCTGCGACGGTTTCCTGCTGGGTCGCCTGCACTTGTCCGTTGGGCTGAGTGCAGCCCGACCGCTCCTCCTGAAATCCGCCCTGCCAATAACCACCAACGAAGCGCAGCGCGTACGTGTGACCGCCGTCGGTGGCGCTGGCGACCTGGTGGTTGGCGTCGTCGAGCTGGGTCCCGGTCGCCGCGCACCCGTTGGCGGTGCACACCGAGCGGAACGCCCACCAACTGGTGGCTGGGCCGTCGTGACGGATCGGGATGCCGTTGGTGGTCTGCTTGCTGCGGTCGTAGGTCAACTGGTAGGTGCCATTGAGTACCGGACCCCCGGGCCGAGCGGGCGCAGCGCTGGGCGCCGGGACGGACGGTTTCGAGGCAAGCGCAGGGACGTTGGTCGGAGAATTCTCCGGCTGAAACGTGTACAGGGCCGACCAGGTCGCCGCGATGGCGATCAGCACCGCGCAGACCAGCGCGGTCGCCCATCGGGTCCGTGACGAAAACCTGTGGTTTATCGCCGCGATCGCGCCGCGGATTCCGCGCCGCCGCGGCGGGGTCATCAACGCGGTACCGGCTTGCGCGCCCCGACCGGGCTCGGAGGCCGCGTCGAACTGCCCGCTGAGGGCGGCCGCGAACGCGCGACACCGCTCGAACCTGTCCTCGGGTTGCTTGGCAAGGGCTTTCAAGAACACGTCGTCGAGGTGCGCCAAATCCGGGCGGTAAGCGCTGAGCCGGGGGGGATCCTCGTGCAGATGCTGGCTGATCACCGCGATCGGGTTGGAGTGCTGGAACGGCGGCGCACCGGTGAGCAGATGAAACGCGGTGGCGGCCAACGCGTATTGGTCTGCCCGGCCGTCGATGTTGGAACCCGTCAGCTGTTCGGGCGCGGCGTAGGCGACCGTTCCCACCGCGACATTGGTCTCGGTGATACCGCTGATGTTGCCGAGGTGGCGCGCTACGCCGAAGTCCGCCAGCAGGATTCGGCGTTCCCCGTCCTCGGGATGGGTGAGCAGGATGTTGGCGGGTTTGACGTCGCGGTGCAGCAGGCCGCGATCGTGGGCGTAGTCGAGCGCACCGGCTACGGCTTGCAGGATGGCACACACCTCATGGATTGGCATCCCGTCCTGGTAGCGCTCCTTGACCAGTCGGGCGGCGTCGGTGCCTTCCACGTAGTCCATGGAAATCCAGAGCTGACCGTTGAATTCGCCACGATCGTGGACGCCGACGATGTGCGGGTGCCACAGCGTTGCGGCAAGATCGGCTTCCCGGTTGAACCTCTCGCGGAACTCGGGATCCGCGGTGACCGCCTCGGCGAGGACCTTGATCACGTCGCGACGCGGCAACCTGGGATGCAGAGCCAGATAGACCTCGGCCATGCCGCCGACGCCGAGCTGCCGCAAGATCGTGTAGCCGGCAAATGGCGGGCCACCGGTCAACGCGAGAAGCGATCCGCTCTCCTCGCCGTGGTGCTCCGCCGCCGCAGGCGCGGCGTTCGGGGCCGAGCTGACGGGAGGAACGCGGCGGAACAGGTGCGCGACGGTCGCTGAGGGCAGCGACTGAAAGCCCGCGCGCAGGGCCTCGCGGGCCCCGCGCGGGTTGCTCAGCAGCCGTCGCCCGGCATCAATGCGCCGGGTAGTCCCCCTGTGATCGTCCATCTATGGTTGCCCCCTTGTTTTCTCGGCACTACCTGCGGGTATCGCCGAAATCTGACGCGGGACGGAACACCCTGGGCGTTTGCGTCGGGATCGGGACCCGTTGCTTCGCACGTCCGGACACAATTCTTTTAGCTCCCCTCACATTCGAATCATGCCGGGCCTCGGTGGGCGATTCGTCTCAGCAGGCTATGAAACTGCTATGAGTGGCCGAGTTGAAACAAAGCCAAATCACAGGCGAGTCCCATGGAGCGCACTCGAGCCGCGGACCGATACTTGAGTAGTGACCCGACCCGCCCCGCCTGTCCTGACAATCCGGCACGACGGGTCCCAACGTTCCTACGCCGCGGGCCACGAGGTGGTCATCGGACGTGACGTGAACGCCGACCTGCGCATCCCGGATCCGCGGATCTCCCGCGCGCATCTGATACTGCGGTTCGACCAAGGCCGCTGGCTGGCAATCGACAACGGGTCGCTGAACGGGACCTATGTCAACGGCTACCGGATGCCGGTCATCGACATCCACGACGGCCAGAGCATCAACGTCGGGAACCCGCAAGGCCCGCGGCTGACGTTCGCGATCGGACCGCAGCACGGCCAAGCCAACCGGCCACCCCAGCC
This sequence comes from Mycobacterium sp., assembly GCF_052145595.1. Classification (GTDB taxonomy): domain Bacteria; phylum Actinomycetota; class Actinomycetes; order Mycobacteriales; family Mycobacteriaceae; genus Mycobacterium. Next base: position 50,524 of record NZ_JBKQOI010000161.1, read on the forward strand.
GCGACCGACCCGGGACTCCGGACCGCCCACTCTGGCCTGGTCGGCGATCCCGGAGCAGACGAATCCCACGCAGCCGCCGGCGCCGCCGCCCGGCCAGACCGGCAGCCAGCCAAGAAGCCCCGCTCGAAGCGGTCCCAACCTCGCGCCGCCGCGTCCAGTGCCGCCCAACCGGCCGGCCAGGCCACCGAACCCGCCCCCGCCGAGGCAGCCGGTTTCGCAGCCGCGCCCGGCGCCGCCACCACCGATATCGACCGCGGGAATGCCACCGCCGGTGATGCCGCCTCGTGGAACGCCACCCGATCAGCCGACCGTGGTCGGTACCGGAGCACTTGCCCGGCCGGAGTCGACGCCACCGGCCGAGGTCACCGTGATCGACGCCAAGACGGCCGACGTGTCCAACCTGGCGACCAGGTTTGTGAAGTTGTTCTCGCCGCGCTCGTCGGCCGCCGCGGGCACCGCCGGCGCCAAGACGATCGGTCGCGCCGCCGACAACGACATCGTCGTCTCCGACGTCCTGGCGTCGCGTCAGCACGCGACACTGGTGCCGACGCCGCTCGGCACCGAGATCCGGGACAACAGCATCAACGGAACTTTCGTCAACGGCACCCGGGTCGGGTCGGCGATCTTGACCGAGAACGACGTCGTCACCATCGGCAATGTCGATCTGGTATTCCGCGATGGAACCCTGATCCGGCAAAGTCAGGCCGCGACGCGGACCGGTGGCCTGGAGGTGCGCGGGGTCAAGTACGTCGTCGACAACGGCAAACAACTGCTCGACAACATCTCACTGGCGGCCAGGCCCGGCACCCTGACCGCGGTCATCGGCGGCTCGGGCGCCGGGAAGAGCACGCTCGCCAGGCTGATCGCCGGGTATCTCCGCCCCAGTTCGGGCTCGGTCACCTTCGAGGGCCACGACATCCACGCCGAATACGCGTCGCTGCGCAGCAGGATCGGCATGGTCCCGCAAGACGACGTGGTGCACCGCCAGCTAACGGTCAACCAGGCGCTGGGGTACGCCGCCGAACTGCGGCTGCCGCCCGACACCAGCAAAGCGGATCGCGCCAAAGTGGTCGCGCAGGTACTCGAGGAACTCGACCTGACCAAGCACGCCGACACCCGCGTCGACAAGCTGTCCGGCGGTCAACGCAAGCGCGCTTCGGTGGCGCTGGAGCTGCTCACCGGGCCGTCGTTGCTAATCCTCGACGAGCCGACTTCGGGTCTTGACCCGGCGCTGGACCACCAGGTCATGACGATGCTGCGCCAGCTGGCGGACGCAGGTCGCGTGGTGATCGTGGTGACGCACATGTTGTCCTACCTGGACACCTGCGACCAGTTGCTGTTGGTGGCACCGGGCGGCAAGACGGCCTACTGCGGCCCGCCTGACCAGATCGGTGAGGCGATGGGGACCACCAACTGGGCCAAGATCTTCACCAAGGTCGGCGCCGACCCCGAGGAGGCCAACAGGCGCTTTCTGGCTCAGCGTGAGGCCCAGAAGCGGCCCCAGAAGCTCATGCCGGACAAGGCCGACGAGCCGGGTGACCTGGGCGAACCGGTGCACACCAGCGTCCGGCGCCAGATCTCGACCGTCGCCCGCCGGCAGGTGCGCCTGGTCGTCGCCGACCGCGCCTACTTCATATTCCTGGCGTTGTTGCCGTTCATCCTTGGCGCGCTGTCGCTGACCGTCCCCGGCAACAGTGGATTCCATGTTCCCGCCCCGCACGCCGGCACGCCCGACGAGTCCGCACAGATACTCAACCTGCTGCTGCTCGCCGCGGCCTTCATGGGCACCGCGCTGACGATCCGCGACCTGGTCGGCGAACGGGCCATCTTCCAGCGCGAACAGGCAGTCGGATTGTCGACCTCGGCCTACCTGCTGGCCAAGACCGCGGTGTTTTGCGGCTTCGCCATCCTGCAGTCGGCGATCACCACCACGATCGTGGTGGTCGGCAAGGGCGCGCCGACGCAGGGTGCCGTGCTGCTGGGCCACGGAACTCTGGGGGCCACCTTCGAGCTGTTCTTGACCGTCGCCGCCACCTGTGTCGCCTCGGCCATCCTCGGCCTGGCCATTTCGTCGCTGGTCCGCTCCAGCGAGCAGATCATGCCGCTGTTCGTCGTGTCGATCATGGCGCAGCTGGTGCTGTGCGGCGGGATGGTCCCGGTGACCGGCCGGCTCGCCCTCGACCAGCTGTCCTGGGCGATGCCGGCGCGCTGGGGCTACGCGGCGGCGGCGTCCACGGTCGACGTACGCCACCTGGTACCCGGTTCGCTGCTGCCCCAGGACCGGTTCTGGCAGCACACATCAAAGATCTGGCTGCTCGACATGGGCATGCTGGCCGCGCTGTCGGTGTTCTATGCCACCTTTGTGCGGTGGAAAATCCGGCTCCGACGTTAAGGGGTCGTTACGGGCCGAAAGGCTGACCATCATCCATCCGCCGAAGCACGAGACGTTCGACCTGGTCGCCCGCACCAATACCGACCCGAAGGGGATGGTGCGGGCCGTCGACGAGTACGTGGCGCGCCCGTGGGGGCTCTACGTCGCCCGTCCCACCCCCGGACGGGCTCAGTTCCACTACCTCGAGTCGTGGCTGCTGCCGTCGCTGGGCTTGCGCGCCACCGTCTTTCATTTCAACCCGGGTCATGAACGCGACCACGACTACTACCTCGACGTGGGTGAATACACGCCCGGCCCGAAGGTGTGGCATTCAGAAGACCATTACCTTGACATCGAGGTGCGGACCCGTATCGGCGCCGAGCTGGCCGATGTCGATGAGCTGCTTGACGCCGTGCGCCTGGGTCTGCTGACCCCGGAGGTCGGCGAGCAGGCGGTGCGGCGCGCCGTGGGTGCCGTCGACGGTCTGGCCCGCAACGACTATGACCTGCACGCATGGCTCGCGGGCAACGGCATGCAGCTCACCTGGCGCGGAGCATAGTCTCATGACGGATTTCGCCGGTCTGCCCGCCTCGGTGCGCGCGGCGCTGCACGACGAGCCGGTGCCCGACTGGCGGGCTCCCGCGCTGGCGACCCTGACCGAGAAGCGGTTTTCCGATCCGCAATGGATCTTCGAACGGAAATTGGACGGGATGCGCTGCCTGGCGTTTCGCGACGGCGACCGGGTGCGGCTGCTGTCGCGAAATCGCCAGCCGCTCAACGGAACCTATCCGGAGCTCGTTGACGCGCTCAACGCCCAGCACACCACCCGGTTTGTCGTGGACGGCGAGGTGGTGGCGTTCGAGGGACGCCGCACCAGCTTCGCCCGTTTGCAGGGACGTCTGGGCATCACCAACCCCGACGTGGCCCGGGCGTCGCCGGTCCGCGTCTTCTATTACCTTTTCGACCTGCTGCACCTCGACGGCAAGTCGACCATCGATGTGCCGCTGCTGTGGCGTAAACGTCTGCTGCGCAATGCCTTTAAATTCAACGATCCGCTACGTTACACCACCCACCGGGTCGAGGATGGCACGGGAGTTGGAGAAGCAACCTACCGGGCTGCGTGCGAACGTGGCGACGAAGGGGTGATCGCCAAGCTGGCCGACTCGAAGTACGACGGCCGCCGCTCGCCGAATTGGTTGAAGTTCAAATGTGTCCGCGACCAGGAGTTCGTCGTTGGGGGTTACACCAGTCCCAAGGGCAGCCGTATCGAGTTGGGCGCGCTATTGATCGGCTACCACGAAGGCCGCGACCTGGTTTACGCCGGCAAGGTGGGAACCGGTTTCGACGAAACCACGCTGCATAGCCTGCATGAGCGGCTGTCGCCGCTCGAGCAGGATGCACCACCGTTCACCCGGGGTCTGGTGCATGAAAAGGGCGCCCACTGGGTACGCCCGCAGCTGGTGGTCCAGATCGGGTTCACCGAGTGGACACGCGACGGCAAGCTGCGCCACCCCCGCTACCAAGGCTTGCGTACCGATAAGGACCCCGACGACGTCGTACGGGAGACACGCTGATGCCACGCATCGAGGTCGAGATCACCCACCCGGACCGGGTTTTGTTCCCCGAGGACGGCATCACCAAACGCGATCTTGCCGACTACTACGGCGAGGTGGCCGGCACGATGCTGCCGCATCTCAAGGGCCGGGCACTGAACGTGCAACGGTTTCCCCGGGGAATCGGTGAACAAGGGTTCGTGCAGCAGGATTTCGCCGATTCCCTGCCGGACTGGATGAGCGGCGTCGAGGTCGCCAAAGAGGGCGGCACCGTGGTGCATCCGCTAGCCGACCGCCCGGAAGCGTTGCGCTGGCTGGCCAACCAGAGCTGCATCGCATTGCACGTGTGGCAGTCGCGGCAGGGGCGGCTGAACAATCCCGATCGGCTGGTCTTCGATCTCGACCCGTCCGACACCGACTTTGCCGTGGTGCGGGCGACCGCCCGCGCGGTGGCCGGGGTGCTGGACGAGCTGGGACTGGCGCGCTATGTGCAGACCACCGGCTCGCGTGGACTGCACGTCGTCGTGCCGCTGCGCGCTGACACCGATTTCGACACTGCCCGCGAATTCGCCCGCGACGTCGCCGAGGTGGTGGTGGCGGACGACGCCGCGCACCGCACCGTGGAAGCCCGCAAGGACAAGCGAGGCGACCGGGTGTATCTCGACATCATGCGAAACGCGTACGCTCAGACCGCGATCGCACCGTACTCGGTCCGCGCCCTCGGTGGTGCGCCCGTGGCCACCCCGCTGGAGTGGGATGAACTGGACGTTCGCGACTTGCGGGCCGACCGATTCACGATCCGTGATCTTCCGAAACGGCTTGCCGGGCAACGCGATCCGTGGGCCGATATGTATCGGCATGCCCGTTCGCTGACCCGTCCCGCGCAGCGCCTGGCGAAGCTTCGTGCCTGAACAGCGTTAACCACGCTGCCGACCTGCGCAAGCTGCGCGGCCGGGCGTAATCTCGGCAGCTATGCTCCCCAGGAAGCGCAGATGGATGCCGATCGCCGCCTTGACAGTCATCGCGGCCGGCTCGCAGCCAAGTCCGGCAATCGCGCGGGCGGATCTCCACAACATCACCTACCGGGCCAGGATCGACGCGCTGACAACCGGTAGTCAGGCCACGTTCGTGATCAACGGCGGCCAGACGAGTACCACCGGCCTTCCCTCCATGCCAGGCAACGTCTTCGAGGCCAACACGGTGCTGGGCGATCCGCAGCAGGCCGGCTTGCGGATTGTGCTTCATTTCCCTTACTCGGCGAACGTGCACTGCGAGATCGACGTGGACGACAACGTCTTCACACAGGTCGACCAGATGGTCAGGGCGGGGCCCGGAAGCGCCGACCCGATGAACGGGGTGCTGCAGTGCGGCGCACCCTTGCCAAGCTAAGTTCCCGGCTAGGCCGAAGTTCCCCCTGGTAGCACGGGTCTGAATCCAGTTTGCCCTTGATGAGCAGGTGTTCTGTGTCCATTTGGCAGCTGATGTGTAGTCATGTATCGAAAGCGGTATATCGGCGTGTCTCTG
>NZ_JBKQOI010000162.1:0-21866 GCF_052145595.1 Mycobacterium sp.
CGCCGACGTACCCGATATCGGAGCCAACGGCGTTTCAGCACGGGACCGAACCGATCCGTCCTATAAGAGGCCCCTCGTCAACCGTCGCGACCCCCACAACCCGCCCACGTCTGGGTGATGCATGGGCGCGGGCGTCGACGGCTCCCAGCATGATCAAGCCCGCCAAAATCTTGGATGTCTACGCTGACCCGTTCGATGAGGATCTGGACGGCGTTGCCGACCGCCGGGACACCGCAAGCCGTCCACAGCGGACTAGCAAGTCCGAAAGGGTCCTAGCTAACACGCGCAAATGCTCCCACCTGGGGAAACCTGGTGGAGGCTACAGGGTGGAGCTAAGGGGACTCGAACCCCGTACCGAACCTGGGAAAATGGCCCTTGAACTGCGCTTTCTGTTATTCTGTGTCGTTACGCGGGTGCTCGGTTTCCTGGGGATATGCGTCGGCGTGTTACGCGACGCAACAGTGCTAGACCGACTTGTATGGCGCCCTACCGCTCGCGGTTGAAAGGACCTTCCGCCTGTGAAGCGGAGGCGAAGTCAGAAGCCAGACGTTCATGCTGGTCAAGCTGGACGAACTGGACCAATCTTGGAGGTTCAGAACACGCGATACGAGCGGCGCGGCGGATGCGGAGCGGATGAAATTGAAGCTGTGATCCGTAGGCACGAGCGGCCGGCATGACCAGACATGATGGAAACCCTTGCGTGATGTAGCCGCAGCAATTCCCGGATCTGCCCCCGGGAGACCGTCGAATCACGTGAGTGGCGTTTTCGTGCCGTGGCGATGGTGTTGAGGGAGCCGCTGTCGTCCCGGTTGTCGTCAGAACTGTCGTCAAAACCTAAACTTCGCGACAGCCGAGCAAAGTCCCTACCTGGGCGGGTGTTTGTATCCGTTTGTATTACAATCGGCATGTGGCGGACAAGTTGTTCGATCTGGATCTGCTCGACGAAGAGGATCCGTTCGAGATCGACGCTCAAGCCGCCCACCTGTTCAAGCGCACCCACGCCTGGGCATCGAGGACATCCGCGAAGTCTGGGCTTTCGACCCGATGTTCTGCCCCGCCAGACCACCCGCCCACTGGCTGATGGTCGCCGAAGTCGACGGCACAGTCCTGATGGTGCCCCTCGCCCTGCCCGCGACGGCAACCCCAAACGATGCCGCCCCATCGGCTGCTACGAAGCCTCCAAACACCTCGCTGACCAATATTGGAGAGACAGATGAACCACCCCATGACCCCCGACGAGGAATACGAGTTCTACGCTCGCCCGGAAAACCAGGAACCCCAGGGACCAGGGCGCCGCCGGCTGACCGCCACCGTGCCCGTTCGCTTCCCACCCGAGCTCCTGGGGCAGGTACGCGCTGCGGCCGCGGCAGACGACCGCTCCGTCTCGTCTTGGATTCGCCGTGCAGTCGAGCACGAACTCCGCCACCCCGCGTAGACGTCGAACCCGCGACCAATGGATTCGCGATTCAGGCTTCTCGTTAACCACCCGAAAGGACCGGTAAATGCTTGTGCGACAAGGCACTTCGGTCCTCGAGTAGACCGAACAGGCCTCACCGATTCCCGTCGATTCTCGATCATTATCGATGAATAAACGATGACTGCCATCGACCAAATTGGTGGCGCGATTCAATCCCGCTCCCGCCCTCGTCGCGTTTACCGGTTATGGGCGCCATTCGGATCCCCCCGCGCTTACACCGGCGCGGAATCAACCGCTGATCTTCCGCTTTTCAGGCGGACTTGCGCTCGCGTGGGAGTTGTTTGCGCTGGTCAGGCTGGCCGCGCGGCCTGCGATCGGACGTGTCGGATCAGCTCGTCTGAGTCGTTGGCCCCATCTTGGCCCCATGAAATGACCTGCCGCCACGGGGTCAAAATTCAGATGCCGTCGACACCGACAGGGTGTGTCACCTGGCCTCCCGTCCAGTTCAATCCCAACTTGATCCCAGTATGGCGCACCAGTTGCTAGGCTCATCATCGGGGAAATCGAGCTTTAACCTCTGGGCGATCTGTTCAGGGCTCCATGCCGTCACCCAGGCCCGATCACCCCGATGGGGTTTGTTGCGCCCCTTCCGGCTGGCCCGACCACCACCCGCCCGTCCGGGCCGCGCACAACACCGGCCAGCTTGTCCTGGACGTACTGACGCAGCCGTTGGTTGGCGACCAGCTTGGCGGTCTTGGGACGCCGAGCACGCCGCTCGGCGTGCCACTGTACGGTCGAGGCCTTGTAGTCGAGCCGGTAGGTTCGCGTGGAGGCGTTACGCCGCAGATCACGGGAAATGGTCGACGTTGCCCTGCCCAGCCTCCTGGCGATCTCGCGGACTCCGGCGGCCTGGGCGCGCCATAAGGCGATGTCCTCGCGCTCGATCGACGACAGGTAGCGGCCCGAAACAGTCTCTGGCAGGCGCGGATTCACGCCGCCAGCATGGCGGAACCAACGGAACCCGACCGGTGACGACACACCCGCCTCGACAGCGGCATCCTCAGTCATCGCACCGGCCGCGATGGCCGACCAGAACCGGACCCGGTCCTGGCGCCAGGCCACGGTCGGCCGCCCCGGCGACAGGAGTTGCCCCCGATAGCCACGAACGTCCAACTGCCGCTTCCCATACCCCATCACGCACCTCCGAGAATTCGAGGTGTTGCGACGACCAGTTGAATCCGCCCAGCGAGGGCCGATCGCAATGCGGGATATCGAAGCGGCCTGCGGGATACAGTGCATCTGGGGGATCCCCCGTATGCTCGCAGCGATGCCCAACGCGACGTCGGCGCCCGCAGTAGCCGACGACCTACGCGGTAGCCGCACGACGTACGCGGTCGAATTCTCAAGGGGCCGATTACTGCGCCGATCAGACCCGCATTTCAGCTCGGTACTGCCGAGGCGTCTTGCCGAACCAGCGTCGACAAGATCGATTTAGAGCGCTCTGCTCGGAATAGCCGAGCAGGCCCGCGATCTGGCTGAGATGCAGCCTTGTGTCGGCAAGGTACCTCGCCGCTTGATCGCGGCGTTCGCGCTCGATGATGTCCTGGCATCGCACGCCTTCGCCGGCCAGCCGTCGCTGCAGCATTCGTGGGTGAATGGCGAGTTGGCCGGAGATGACCTCGGCGCTGCATTGGCCGGTGAGCAACAGGCGGCGGGTCAGTTCGGTCACCTGTTCGGACAGCGTGGCGGTGCTTGGCAAGTAACGGGACTCCAGGTACTTCGTGGCGATCCGTCTGGTCTCCGGATCGGCACTGTCGATGGATCTGTCGGCCAGAGGCACGGGTAGCTCGAACCCGCACCACGCCTGTCCGAAGCGAACCGGACAACCCAGCGCCTCGGCGTACGCAGCGTCGGGGCCCAGTTGTTCGTGCATGAAAGAGATCGCACGGGGGCGCGCGTCGGGTCCGCCCAGCAGGCGGATGATCCGTGCGCCGTTACCCATGCTCAGCTCGTAGCCCTGGAGCGGATAAGGAAGACCGCGTTCGGTCACCTCGTACGTGAACCTGACGTGCGCGTCGGCAATGCGCGGTTCGACCGTCAGGCTCAACGCGGGGGAATGGACGTAAAAGTAGCGCGCGATCGCCTCCAATCCGCCGAGCAAGGACTGCGCATTCCGCGCGATCACGGCGATAGGCCCGAGAATGTCCAGACCCTGCCAGCGCGAAAGGCGAAGTCCGAATTCCGGACAGTCGAGGTCGGCGGCGCTTGCCTCCAGCATGCGAACGAACGCGCCCAGCGAGACGAACGCGTCTTCCTGCAGGTCGGCACCCGGCGGAATGTCAAAGCGCGTTAGAAAGGGCTTCGGGTCAGCGCCGAGCTCGCGCGTCAGGTCCGTGTACCCCCACAAATTGGTGGATCGGATCAGGCTGCCCATACGATCAACTCCCTGTCGGGAAATGTTAAGAGAATGTCGGAAGGTGTCAAGGGCCGTGCCGCGACGGACCGCTCGCCCAGACCGGGCAGTTCCTGCGACGTGGCGAGACAAAGCTGTTCAGTGAGGATGGACGCTGAGATCGAGCCGGGGTCCGACGAGCCCGGCCTGATCGCCGCCGGCAGCAAACTGATCCCGAAGGGCTACTACAAGGATCCGGAGAAGTCCGCGCGCACGTTCCGGGTGATCGACGGCCAGCGCTACGCGTTCATCCGGGACTGGGGCCGCATCGAGGCCGATGGCAGCCTGGTGGTGCCGCTGGGCGGCGGCTCGTGATGCGTCAACACCGCCGGCGAGAAGGTGTACCCGGAAGAAGTCGAAGAGGTGATCAACAACACCCGCCTCGAGGTCGGCGACGCGCTCGTGGTCGGAATCCCTGACGAGCGCTTCGGCCAGCGGGTCTGCGCGGTTGTCGCGCCGCGGACTCCCGATGGCGACGTCGAGCGCGTGCTGGGCGAGTACCTCAAGGCGCGCCTGGCGGGGTACAAGCGCCCGCGTGTCGTCGTGCAGGTCGAGGTGATCAAGCGCGCACCCAACGGGAAGCCGGACTACGCGTGAGCGCGCGACGCTGCGCTCGGCGCGGCGCAGCCCACCTGATCCTGGCGCGACCTGCGCTACCAGCTGTCGCGTTCTGGATCGCGATCGTCTGATCCTGCGCGCACGACCCCTGCGCATGTCGGGAAATGATAAAACGCTGTCGGGAACTGCCAAGACCCGCGACGGTACTCTCGGCGATCCTCTTTCCTCAGGGTCTTAAGACCGTAACGGCCAATGTGGCGCCCTCGGCGCCAACAATTCACACCGCACCGGAGGACATCCACCATGACCGTCGACCGCGACTCTCTCTTCATCGACGGCGACTGGGTGGCGCCGTCGACCTCGTCGCGCATAACGGTGCTGAACGCGGCGACCGAGGAGGTCCTCGGCACCGTGCCGGAAGCCGACGTGGCGGACGTCGACCGGGCCGTGGCGGCCGCGCGTAACGCGGTCGAAAACTCCGAATGGTCGCAATTGTCCCCGGCGGATCGGGCTGCCGCGATGACCCGATTCGCGGACGAATTAGAAAAGCGCTCAGGCGAATTGGCTCGAACGGTCAGCCAGGAGAACGGGATGCCGATCGGACTGAGCGAGGCGTTCGAGGGCGGTTTCGCGATCGGCTTGCTCCGGTATTACGCCGACCTGGCGGCGACAACGTCGCTCGAGGATGTGCGGCCATCGCAAATGGGATTGGAAACCGTGGTGCAGCGATCGCCGGTGGGTGTCATCGCTGCGATTGTGCCGTGGAACTACCCGGTGGTGCTGGCGATGAGCAAGATCGCTCCGGCGCTCGCGGCTGGGTGCGCGGTGGTCGTGAAACCGTCACCGCCGGCAACGGTGTTGGACTGCTTCATCCTGGCCGATGCCGCTGAGGCAGCAGGACTTCCGCCTGGCGTCATCAACTGGATTCCCGCTGGGCCAGATATCGGTGCGTATCTGGTCTCGCACCCTGGAGTGGACAAGGTCGCGTTCACCGGCTCGACGGCGGCAGGGCGTTCGATCGCAACGGTCTGCGCGGGACTACTGCGTCCGGTGACTTTGGAACTCGGGGGGAAGTCGGCCGCGATCCTGCTCGACGACGTCGACATGGACACCATCATGCCCAACCTGCAGTTCATCACCTTCATGAACAACGGACAGACCTGCGTGACGTGCAGCCGAATCCTTTCGCCCGCAGGGCGTTACGACGAGGTGGTTGACGCGCTGGCGACCCGAGTCTCTTCGTTGCGGGTCGGTGATCCGCTTAACCCGAGCACCGAGATCGGGCCCATGGCGACCGAGGCCCATCGTCAGCGTGTCGAGGGCTACATCGAAAAGGGCAAGGGCGAAGCACGATTGGTCGCCGGTGGTGGGCGACCGAAAGGCATCGACAAAGGCTGGTTCGTCGAACCGACACTATTCGCCCATATGACCAACGACGCGACCATCGCACAAGAGGAGATCTTCGGTCCCGTGATCTCGGTGATCCCCTACGACGACGAGGCCGACGCGCTGCGCATCGCCAACGACTCCGTGTACGGGTTGGGTGGCACGGTGTTCAGTGCGGACACCGAGCGCGCGAAGAACGTTGCGCGGAAGGTACGCACCGGCACCATCGGCATCAACGGGTACCCGGTGGCCATCGGTTCGCCGTTCGGTGGAGTGAAGGACAGCGGACTCGGCCGCGAGTTCGGCCCAGAGACGTTCAACAGCTACATGAACCTCAAGTCGATGTACATCGCTGGGTGACGACCAATGAACCCAACCAGAGTGAGGCATACACAGTGGACAGCTTCGACTACATAGTGGTGGGCGCCGGATCCGGCGGGGCGGTGCTGGCAAGCCGCCTTTCGGAAGACCCTGATCTTCGCGTGCTCCTGGTGGAGGCAGGCGGTTCGCACATCAATCCTGCTGTACAAACGCCTGCCGCGTTCCCGCAGCAAATTCAAATCGCCGTTGGACTGGGAGTACTACACCGAGCCGGAACCCAATCTCGGTGGCCGTGTAGTTTTCCATCCGCGCGCCAAGATGGTCGGCGGCTGCAGTTCGATGAACGCGATGGTCTACATCCGCGGAAGCCGGCATGACTTCGATCAATGGGCACGCGACGGTGCTACCGGTTGGTCTTACGACGACGTGTTGCCGTTGTTCAAGCGTTCGGAGAACAACGAGCGCGGCGACGACCTCTACCATGCGACGGGCGGCGGACTCAACGTCGCCGACCTGCGCTCGCCGAACACCGTGAGTCAAGCGATTCTCGCGGCTGCCGTCGAATCGGGTCTCCCCGCAAATCCGGACTTCAACGGGGCTGACCAGCTGGGGGCAGGTCTATTTCAGGTGACGCAGAAGGGCGGAGTTCGCTGTTCAACCGCGGACGGGTTCATCGACCCGAATCGACGCCGGCCGAACTTCACCGTCCTGGAGAACACATTGGTCGAGCGCGTCCAAATCGAGAACAGCCGGTGCACAGGCATTTTTCGTGAACCGGGGCGGCCGGCCAGAGTTCGTTCGTGCGGAGCGCGAAGTGATCTTGTCGGCGGGTGCGTTCGGCTCCCCTCAGCTGCTGATGCTGTCGGGTATTGGTCCCGCTGATCACTTGGCCGAGCATGGAATTGCGGTCGTTGTCGACAACTCGAATGTCGGATCGCACCTCATGGATCATCCGTTCTACGTATTGAACTTCGAGACGAGCGCTTCCGGCACCTTGGCCGATGCGCTTGCGCCCGAGTCGATCGCGCAGTACGAGAATCACCGCACCGGGCTGCTGAGCTCAAACATCGCCGAGGTTGGCGCGTTCTTCCATACCAGGAATGACGCTGCCCCAGATCAGGAATTGATAGGTGGCCCGACCTACTTCAACAACCACGGATTCGACACGTACCCAAGGCCGGCATTCTTCTTGGGCGCCTCGATGGTAGGAGCCCGCAGCACAGGAACCGTAAGCTTGCGCAGCGGAGATCCGGAGGCGAAACCCTCGATCCGGTTCAACTATTTCGCGGACCCCGTCGACATGGATTCGATGGTGTCAGCCATCGAACGACTACGGGACATCGCATCACAGCCCGCTCTGCGCGAATTCCTCGGCCGGGAAATAACTCCTGGCTCCGAGGTTGCGAGACGCGCCGACCTCGAGGAGAACATCCGTCGACAAGTTGAGCACACCTACCATCCGTCCTGTACCGCACGCATAGGTTCGGAATCGACCGGCGTCGTGGGCCCCGACCTGAAAGTTCACGGGGTGACCGGACTGCGTGTCGCCGACGCGTCGGTTTTTCCGACCATTCCCCACGGCAACACCAACGCCGCGTCGCTGATGGCCGGGGAAAGGGCCGCGATCCTGATCCAGGCGCAGGCCATGGCCACATGAAGCGCGCAAACCATGTCCGGGCACTTCGAGACCAACGTCAAGTAGTACTCGACTACTGCGCAGGCTTTACCGATGACGATTGGATGGCACCCAGCCACGCAGCGGGTTGGCGCGTGGGTGACGTGATTGCCCACTTCGGAGGGACTTGCCGGGGGCTGTTCGGCAGGCAGGCGATCGCGCTGGTGTTCTCCGACGACACCGAGCAAACCAACGAGGACCTCCTCGCCCCGCGCCGCGCCTGGCCCCCCGGCCGCGTCCTCGACGAATTCGCCCGGTGGAGCAGGGCATTCATCGCGGCGGCATCGGTAGCTGACCAACCACTGGTTGGTAACGTGCCCCTTCGCGTGGGGAGCTCTCGGGCGCTACCCGGTGCGAATGCTCGCGCCCATGCTGGTTTTCGACTGGCACACCCACCTCACTTACGATGTCGCCCCGGCAATCAACACGCCCGCGCCTCCGATCGACGCCAACAGGCTCGCCGCGACATTGGATTGGATGCTCAGCGGAGTCGAACAGATGAACCGCGACCAGATGTGGTGGTTCGACAAGTCGCTGGCACTCACCCTCACGGGCCCTGCCGGCGGGAACTGGAGAATCGATCCGGCCGGTCACGGACGGCTTATCGTTACCGAATCGACGGATAGCAGCTCCGCCGCGGCCTCCGTCACAGGGGATTCCGTCGATTTCCCCGCCTGGGCGACGAACCGCGTCGCGTGGCGCACTGCCGGTCTCACCGTCACAGGCGACTCGGCCTACGCCGAAAAGTTCCTCGACTCCCTGCACATCATCTGACAAAACCGCGAAGGGCGCAGTCGATCGAACCGTCCCGTGTCGGGAAGTGATAATAAAATGTCGCAAGGTGTCAAGACCCGCAACGGCCCCCTCGGTGATCCTGTTTCAGCAACGTTTTGCGAACACAGCAGGCAAGGAGGGTGCAAATTGGGGCGGGCGCCGACACTGACAATTTCGTCCAGTCGAATGAAGTTCCCGCCATAGCGGTCGCTGCGGCCACAATCGAGAGGGCCTCGGCGTTCACGTTTGCCCAATTTGGTGAGAGTGTGTACCGCGCGATTGCGGGCGGGATTCGCCGCGCTCGAAATCGTCGGGCGAAGCGGTAGGTCAGGTGACACCGTTTCGTGCGCGTCCTCAGTTGGCGCGGTTGGCGAATCCAGAAAGAGGGGATGTTCTATCCCTTGTAGCAAGGAAGGTTCATGCAAATGAACAGCGGCACAACGACACAGATGAACCAAACTGCTCAGCGGGGCGCTGAGGACGCTCAGTTGCTCAAGGAGTCCGGTGTGCACAAGCTCGTCATCACAGACCGTGATGGCAACTGCTTGGCGTACGTACTGGCTTGGGACAGCTTCGGGTACGACGCTGAGACCGACACCTGGAGCGCGGCCCGAGCGCTGATGCCGTTGGATGTGGACACCGTGTTGGAGTCCGTGGAAAAGACCCGGCGCGCGATCGTCGCGCATGATGTGACCAGCTTCTGCGGCCCGGGCGCCGAAATCGCCGCGCGCATCAGCGAATCCCTTTTCGGTGAGCTGGCCTCACCCGTCGCGCGGCTCGGCGCGCCCTACGCACCGCTGCCGTTCGCCGACGAGTTGAACGTCTTCCCCACGACCGAGGAGATCATCTCGGCGGTCAAAGAGCGGATCGGCAAATGACAACTGCAACGGAGATTCGGAATTACCTCAGCGATCAGGCCAGGCCGGGTCTGGGGGCGGTCGGCGGCTACTTCCGGATGTGCGTGCTGACCGCCAAGGCGGTTGCGCGCCCGTTCGAGTGGCGTGAGTTCTTTCTGCAGAGTTTGTTCTTGTTCCGGGTGTCGTTCCTGCCGACGGTGGCGATTGCGATCCCGCTGACCGTGCTCATCGTTTTCACGCTGAACATCCTGCTTGCCGAATTCGGTGCCGCCGACATCTCCGGTGCCGGGGCCGCGCTGGGTGCGGTCACGCAGCTGGGCCCGTTGGTGACGGTGCTGGTGGTTGCGGGTGCCGGGTCGACCGCCATTTGTGCGGACCTGGGTGCCAGGACCATCCGTGAGGAGATCGACGCGCTCGAGGTGCTGGGCATCGACCCCATCCATCGGCTGGTGGTGCCCCGAGTGGCGGCCTCGACGTACGTGGCCTTCTTGCTGAATGGCGCGGTGATCACCATCGGTCTGGTCGGCGGCTTTTTCTTCGGTGTATACATCCAGAACGTCTCGGCGGGCGCATATGTGACGACGCTGACACTGATCACCGGGTTGCCGGAAGTGTTGATCTCGGTCGTCAAGGCCGCACTATTTGGCCTCATCGCTGGGCTCGTCGGCTGTTATCGCGGTCTGACGGTGTCAGGTGGCGCGAAGGGCCTGGGCACGGCGGTCAACGAAACGCTGGTGCTGTGCGTGATCGCGCTGTTCGCGGTGAACGTCGTGCTCACCACGATCGGTGTCCGATTCGGGACAGGGCGCTGAGATGAGTACCGCAACCGTTCGGCACTTGCGCTATCCGCGCACCTACAGACAAGTGACCCTGTGGGTTGGTGCGCTGCCGAGCCTTCTCGACAGCGTCGGCGACGTGACCTTGTTCGTCATCACTGGCATCGGCCATATCGGGCACGCTTTGCGGAACTACCGGAAGGAGACGCTGCGTCTGATCGCCGAGATGGCGATGGGCACCGGAGCCATGGCCATGATCGGTGGCACGGCCTCGATCGTCGGCTTCGTGACGTTGTCGGCCGGTTCATTGATCGCGATCCAGGGGTTCGCCTCGCTGGGCAACATCGGTGTGGAGGCGTTCACGGGATTCTTTGCGGCGTTGGCCAACGTGCGCATCGTCGCGCCAGTGGTGACTGGCGTGGCGCTTGCCTCCACGGTCGGCGCCGGCGCCACCGCCGAGCTTGGTGCGATGCGGATTAGCGAGGAGATCGACGCGCTGGAAGTGATGGGTATCAAGTCGATCTCGTACTTGGTGGCCAGCCGCATCGCGGCGGGGTTCGTCATCATCGTGCCGCTGTACACGATGGCGATCATCTTGTCGTTCCTGGCCGCGCAGCTCGTCACGACGTACTTGTACGGACAGTCGGTCGGCACCTATGAGCACTACTTCACCACCTTCCTCCGGCCCACCGATGTCTTCTGGTCGGTCGTCATGACGATCATCATCGCGGTGTTCGTCATGCTGAATCACTGCTATTACGGCTACAACGCCAGCGGCGGCCCGGTCGGCGTCGGCGAGGCGGTCGGTCGGTCGATGCGCGGATCACTGATTTTGATCGTGGTGGTGGTCCTGCTGGCTTCGTTGGCGCTCTACGGCACCAACCCCAACTTCAACCTCACGGTGTAGCCGGCGATGACAGCGCCCCAGGCCAAGGAGAACGCGCGCCGCACTCCACGGAAGAAGACGGCTGGACTGCTCGCGCTGATCGTCGTCACGGTGGTGTTGGCGTTGGTGTATATGCAATTTCGAGGGGAGTTGACGCCGAAGACGAAGCTAACGATGTTGGCCGCTCGTGCGGGTTTGGCGATGGATCTAGGCTCGAAAGTGACGTTCAACGGGGTGGCGATCGGCCGCGTCTCAAAGATCGATGAGACGCAGCATGATGGACGCCCAATGGCGACGATCACGTTGGATGTGGAACCGAAATACATCCCGTTGATTCCGGCGAACGTGGACGCCAACATCTCGGCCAGCACGGTGTTCGGCAACAAGTATGTGTCGTTCACGACACCCAAAAACCCGACGCCGCAACGGATCAGCCCGGACACTCTGATCGACATGACATCCGTAACCACCGAGTTCAACACCTTGTTCGAGACGATCACCGAGATCTCCGAGAAGATCGACCCGGTCAAGCTGAACATGACGTTGACGGCGGCGGCGGAGGCGTTGACCGGGCTGGGCGATAAGTTCGGCGCCTCGTTTGTCAACGGCAACACGATTCTCGACGACGTCAATTCCCGAATGCCGCAGTTGCGACATGACATCCACCAGCTAGCGAATCTGGCCGACACCTACACGAAGGCCTCGCCCGATTTGTGGGCCTTCCTCAACAACGCGGTGACCACGACGCGCACACTCAACGATCAGCAGGGCAATCTAGATGCCGCGTTGTTGGCGGCGGTCGGGTTCGGGGACAGTGGCGCCGACGTCTTCCAGCGGGGTGGGCCATATTTGGTGCGCGGCGTCGCCGAGCTGGTCCCCACCGCGCAACTGCTCGACACCTATAGCCCCGCGCTGTTCTGCTCGATCCGCATGTTCCACGACCTGGCGCCAAAGATCCATGAAGTATTGGCAGCCAACGGAAGCGCCGCGCAAGCTCATATATCGATCGCGGGCGGGCAGAACCCGTATGTCTATCCGGACAACCTGCCGCGGGTCAGCGCGAAGGGCGGCCCGGGCGGGGCGCCGGGGTGCTGGCAGACGATCACACGCGATCTGTGGCCGGCCCCGTATCTGGTGATGGACACCGGCGCCACCATCGCACCGTACAACCATTGGGAACTCGGCTCACCCATTCTCTCTGAGTACGTCTGGGGTCGCCAAGTGGGGGAGAACACGGTCAACCCATGAACATCCGTGGCACAGTTATCAAGTTCGGCGCCTTCTCGCTGGTGCTGTTGGCTTTCACGGCGATGATCATCGTGGTCTTCGGTCAGATCCGGTTCGACCGCACCACGAAATACACTGCCGAATTCACCAACGCCAGCGGGCTGCGCCCCGGGCAATTCGTCCGGGCTTCCGGCGTGGAGGTCGGCAAGGTCGCTGAAGTCCGCCTGGTCGACGGCGGCAGGCGGGCGCAGGTGGACTTCAACGTCGATCGCTCGCTGCCGCTGTACCAGTCCACCACCGCCGCGATCCGCTACCAGGACCTGATCGGCAACCGGTACCTGGAGCTCGAGCGCGGGGAGGGCGGCAAGCAGCTGCCCGCGGACGGGTTCATCCCGATCTCGCGCACCCGGCCGGCACTGGACCTCGACGCACTGATCGGTGGCTTCAAGCCGCTGTTCCGGGCGCTGGACCCTCAGAAGGTCAACACCATCGCGCAGTCGCTGATCACCGTGTTCCAGGGTCAGGGCGGGACCATCAACGACATTCTCGACCAGACAGCGCAATTGACGTCGGCACTGGCCGGGCGCGATCAGGCGATCGGCGAGGTCATCAAGAACCTGAACATCGTGCTGGACACCACGGTTCGGCATCAACACGAGTTCGATCAGACCGTCAACAACTTCGAGGCGCTGATCACCGGCCTGATGAACCGGGCCGACCCGCTGGCCGCCGGCGTCGCCCACATCAGCGACGTCACCGGATCGCTCGCCGACCTGCTCGCCGATAACCGGCCGTTGCTGAAGAGCACCGTGGACTATGTGGAAGGCGTCGCCGAGCGGCTGGTCGACCAAAAGGACCAGCTGGACGATCTGCTCACTAAGCTGCCGAACGCCCTCCAGCTGATTGGGCGTGCCGGGGGGGTCTACGGTGACTTCTTCAACTTCTATGCTTGCAGTATCACGCTGAAGGTCAACGGGCTTCAGCCGGGTGGGCCGGTACGTACGGTGAGGGTGACGACGCAGCCCACGGGTAGGTGCACGCCGCAATGAGAGCGCTGCACACATCCAACCGGGTTCGCGTCGGCCTGATGGGCCTCGTCATCACTCTGCTGGTTGTCGTAGTCGGGCAGAGCTTTGCCAGTGTGCCCATGCTGTTCGGCCAGCCAACCTACTACGCGCAGTTCAAGGATTCGGGCGGCATCAACGAGGGCGACAAGGTACGCATGGCCGGCGTCGACGTCGGCACGGTGCAGTCGCTGGCGATTGACGGCGACCGCATCATCGTCGGGTTCTCGCTGGGTGGGAACCAGATCGGCACGGGGAGCAGGCTCGCGATTCGCACCGACACGGTTCTGGGTAAGAAGAATATCGAAATTGAGACACGCGGTGCCGAGGTGCTGCGTCCGGGCGGTGTGCTTCCGGTCGGTCAAAGCACCACGCCCTATCAGATCTACGACGCCTTCTTTGACGTCACCAAGGCGGCGAGTGGTTGGGATGTCCAGACGGTCAAGCGCTCATTGAACGTGTTGTCGGAGACCATCAATCAGACGTATCCGCATCTGAGCGCCGCGCTGGATGGCGTTGCCAGGTTCTCGGACACCATCGGTAAGCGTGATGAGCAGATCACGCATCTGCTGGCCGAGGCGAACCAGATAGCCGGGGTTCTCGGTAACCGCGGTAAGCAGATCAACAACCTCTTGGTGAACGCCAAGACCCTGCTCGCCGCGTTCAACCAGCGCAGCCGTGCCATCGATACCCTGCTGGGCAATGTTTCAGCGGTGTCGACTCAGGTTCAGGGGCTCATCAATGACAACCCGAACCTCAACCACGTGCTGGCGCAACTACGCACCATCACCGACATCCTGAACAAGCATAAGGTCGGCCTGGCTGAATCGGTCATCAACTTGAGCAAGTTCGCCGGATCACTGTCAGAGGCGGTTGGATCGGCCCCGTACTTCAAGGTGCTGATAGCCAACCTGCTGCCGTACCAGATTCTGCAGCCGTTCGTTGATGCGGCGTTCAAGAAGCGCGGCCTCGACCCGGAGCAGTTCTGGGGCAACGCGGGCCTGCCCGCGTTCCAGTTCCCCGATCCGAACGGCACCCGGTTTCCCAACGGAGCGCCGCCGCCCGCCCCAACACCGCTCGAGGGCACCCCGCACAATCCGGGATCCGCGGTGCCGCCGGGCTCGCCGTGCTCGTACACCCCGGGATCCGACGGTTTGCCGCGGCCCGGCAACCCGCTGCCGTGCTCGGATCTGAGCCAAGGTCCCTACGGTGACAACCCGTTTGGCGCCAACTACGGAGCGCCACACGTGGCGACGTCGGCTCCGAACCCCAACGGGTTGCCGCCCACTCCGGGCATCCCGATCGCCGGGCTCCCCGGCCAGACGCCGCCGACTGTGCCCGGCACGCCGGTATTGCTGCCGCCGGCACCGCCCGGTGGGCGCACCGAGCCGCTGGGACCGATGGCCGGCCCGATTCCGCCGCCGCCCGTGCCGCCAGCCGGGTTGCCGGGCCCGCCGCCCCCACCGGGGACAGGTCCGCAAGTTCCGGACTTCCCGCCCCCCGGCGTGCCCGCGCCCGTAGACATTGGAGGCCACTGACCGATGTCGACGATCTTCAACATCCGTAACATCCGGCTGCCGCATGTGTCTCGTGCTCTTGTGGTCATCGGCACTCTCGTCGTGATCGTTGGCATCGCCGTCGCCCTGGTCGGCTATCAGATGTACAAGCGGCTGACCACCAACACTGTTGTCGCGTACTTCCCGGAGACGTTGGCGCTGTATCCGGGCGACAGGGTTCAGATCATGGGCGTCAGGGTGGGCTCGGTCGACAAGATCGAACCGGCCGGCGACGAGATGAGGGTGACGTTCCACTACGCGAACAAATACAAGGTGCCCGTCGACGCCACCGCGTCAATCCTTAACCCGAGCCTGGTGGCATCACGGAACATTCAGCTCTCACCCCCATACACCGACGGGCCGGTGATGGCGAACAACGCGGTGATCCCGGCGGAGCGCACCCAGGTGCCGGTGGAATGGGATCAGCTGCGGGATTCGGTGAGCAAGATTCTCGACCAGCTCGGCCCGACCCCCGAGCAGCCCAAGGGGCCCTTCGGTGACGTCATCGAATCGTTCGCCGACGGTTTGGCGGGCAAGGGCGAGCAGATCAACACGACGCTGAAGAGTCTGTCCGAGGCGTTGACCGCGCTGAACCAGGGCCGCGGCGACTTCTTCGCGGTGGTGCGGAGCCTGGCGCTGTTCGTCAACGCCCTGCACCAGAACGACCAGCAATTCGTCGCGTTGAACAACAACCTGGCGCAGTTCACCAACGCCTTCACCAACTCCGATCAGGAGCTGGCGCACGCGGTCAAGCAGACGGACGGGCTGTTGGCCACCACGCGCCGGTTTCTCGACCAGAACGGGTCGGTACTCGTTCACGACATCGACAACCTCGCCGACACGACCAACGCGCTGCTACAGCCCGAGCCGCGGGATGGTCTAGAGACCCTGCTCCACGTCTTCCCCACCTTCGGCTCAAATGTCGTCAATATCTATCACCCGGCGCTGGGTGCGGTCGTCGGTAATCCGGTAATCACCAACTTCGCCAACCCGATGCAGTTCATTTGTAGTGCGATCCAGGCCGGCAGCCGGCTGGGATACCAGGAGTCCGCCGAGCTGTGCGCGCAATATTTGGCGCCGATTCTGGACGCGATCAAGTTCAACTTCCCGCCGGTCGGCATGAACTTGCTGAACACCGCGGCGACGCTGCCCAAGGTTGTCGCCTATTCCGAGGAGCGACTGCGGCCGCCGCCGGGCTACAAGGACACGACTATGCCAGGCATCTTCTCTCCCGACACGCCGTTCTCGCATGGCAACCATGAGCCGGGCTGGGTCGTCGCGCCCGGCATGCAGGGCATCGACGTGCAGCCGTTCACCCAGAACATGCTGACCCCGGATTCGCTGGCCGCGCTGATGGGTGGACCTGACATTGCGCCGCCAACGGGAGGTCAAAACCTGCCGGGTTCGCCAAATGCGTACGACGAGAACAACCCGTTGCCGCCGCCGTGGTATCCCCAGCCGATTCCGCCGCCGCCGCCAGGACCGGAAGTGATTCCGGGGCCGGTACCGGGAGGGTCGCCGCCGCCGGGGCCGGCGCCGGTTTCGGGACCGGCCGGAGCCCCGCTGCCCGCTGAGGCAGGGGGGCGGTGATGCGCGCCGCGGGCCGGGTGGTGGGCCAACTGCGCCACTGGATTTTGCGGGGGCTGGTGCTCCTGATGGCCGCGGTGATCCTGACATCGTGCGGCTGGCGCGGCATTGCCAATGTGCCGCTGCCGGGTGGTCCCGGCAGCGGCACCAACAAGATGACTATTTACGTGCAGATGCCGGATACCTTGGCGCTCAATGCGAACAGCCGGGTCCGGGTGGCCGACGTCTTTGTCGGGTCAGTGCATTCCATCGCGCTGAAGAACTGGATCGCGACGCTCACTCTCGACATTGACGCCAATGTCAAGTTGCCGGCCAATGCGACGGCGAAGATCGGCCAGACCAGTCTTCTTGGCTCGCAGCACGTGGAGCTGGCCGCACCGGCGAACCCGTCGCCGGAGCCGCTGAAGAGCGGCGACACCATTCCCCTGCAGAATTCGTCGGCGTACCCGACCGTCGAGCGGACGCTGGCCAGTCTCGCCACCGTGCTGCGGGGTGGCGGCGTGCAGAACCTCGAGGTGATCCAGAATGAGGTCTACAACGTCCTCAATGGCCGGGCTGACCAGATCCGGGACTTCCTCGGAAAGCTGGACACGTTCACCGCGCAGCTCAACGAGCAGCGTGCGGATATCACCCGCGCGATCGATTCGACCAACAGTCTGTTGCAGATCGTCGCGAAGAACAACGACGCCCTCGACCGGGTGCTCACCGATGTGCCGCCGCTGATCAAGCATTTCGCGGACACCCGCGATCTTTTCGCCAACGCTATCGACGCGCTGGGCCGACTCGGTGAGGTCGCCGATCAGACGTTCTCCGCTTCTAACGACAACCTGCACACCGACCTGCAGCTGCTGCAGCGACCACTGAGGCAGCTGTTTCGCGCGGCGCCGTATCTACTCGGCGCACTGAAGCTGATTCTGACCGTGCCGTTGAACATTGATGACGCCCCGAAGATAATTCGCGGCGACTACATCAACGTCGACGCCACTATCGACTTGACGTTGAGCTCACTCGACAACAGCCTGTTGACCGGCACCGGATTCTCCGGCGCGCTGCGGGCACTTGAACAGTCCTGGGGCCGCGACCCTAACACGATGATCCCGGACATCCGGTTCACATCGAACCCGAACGATGCGCCGGGTGGACCGCTGGTGGAACGGGGTGAGTGAACAGTGCTGACCCGCGTCATCAAGATCCAGCTGATTGTCTTCAGCATCTTTACGGTGATCGCCGTCGTCGTGTTGGGGTGGTACTACCTGCATGTCCCCAGCCTGGCTGGCATCGGTCAGTACACGCTGAGAGTGGACTTGCCGACATCAGGCGGTCTTTATCCGACGTCCAACGTGACGTACCGGGGCATCACCATCGGCAAGGTGACAAGCGTCGAGCCGACGGAAACTGGTGTGGTGGCGACGATCCGCGTTGCCGACCAATACAAGATCCCGGTCGACGCGTCCGCCAATGTGCATTCGGTGTCGGCGGTCGGCGAGCAGTATGTCGACCTGGTTTCCGCGAACGCGCCCCACCAGTACTTGACCGACGGCCAGACGATCACCAAGAGCACGGTGCCCACCGCGATTGGGCCCGCGTTGGATGCGGCGAACCGAGGCCTTGCGGTATTGCCGAAGAACAAGATCGCCACACTGCTCGACGAGACCGCCACGTCGGTCGGCGGATTGGGGCCGTCGCTGCAGCGACTCGTCGAATCGACGCAAGCGGTGGTCGCCGACTTCAAGACGAACATCCGCGACGTCAACGACATCATCGAACATTCGGGGCCGATCATCGACAGCCAGGTCAACTCGGGTGACGCCATCCAGACCTGGGCCGCCAACCTGAACACGCTGGCCGCGCAGAGCGCCGCGCAGGACCAGCCGCTGCGCGACGCGCTGACTCAGGCCGCGCCTACGGCCGACCAGCTCAATGCGGTCTTCAGCGATGTGCACGATTCGTTGCCGCAGACGCTGGCCAATCTCGAGATCGTACTCGACATGCTCAAGCGCTACCACAACGGCGTCGAACAGTTGCTGGTGGCGCTTCCCCAGGTGGGTTCGTCTCTACAGACGGCCGTTCTGCCGTATCCGGGTCAAGTCGCGTTGGACTTCGAGGTTCCCATCAACCAGCCGCCGCCGTGCCTGACCGGGTTCCTGCCCCCGTCGGAGTGGCGCGCCCCCGCGGATACCAGCCCGAGACCGGTGCCCACCGGACTCTATTGCAAGATCCCGCAGGACGCTCAAAACGTGGTGCGCGGGTCGCGCAACTTGCCTTGCGTCGATGTCCCGGGTAAGCGGGCAGCCACGCCGCGGGAGTGTCGCAGCAATGAGCCGTATGTGCCGATGGGCACCAACCCGTGGTACGGGGACCCTAACCAGATCCTGACGTGCCCGGCGCCGGGTGCCCGCTGCGACCAGCCCGTCAACCCGGGCACGGTTATACCGGCGCCGTCGGTGAACAACGGCCTGAACCCGCTGCCAGCGGATCAGCTGCCACAGCCGCCAGCACCGACGAGTGACGTTTTGACGCCGCCCGGAACCGGCACCGTGCGGTGCAATAGGCAACAACCCAATCCCTGTACGTACACGCCGTCGGCAGGTCTGACGGCAATCTACAGCCCGCAAAACGGCGAGCTGGTGGCCCCTGACGGCACCCGGTACACCGTCACGGATTCGACGATCGCAGGAGACGACGGATGGAAGCAGATGCTGGCACCGGCCCCGGCCAGCTGAACCGATCCGCGGCCGAGCAGTCGTGTGAATTGGCGGAAGAGCGGATGCGGACACGAACAGATACCACCACAGCAGTACGATCATTTTCCTATAGAACGTTCAGCATGGATCGAGGAACGGCATGAGAATTTCGAATGCAGTACACGAAGCTCGCCCCTGGCGTATCCGCGAAATCGCGCCGGACTTCAAGCTGTCGGATGTCTGGGCCCTACCCGTGCACGGCGGCGCCGAGGACTTCCAAACGCTGCTCGAGCTCATGGTTTCACTCGATCTGGTCAACTCTGGGTCCCTCCCAAGTCGCATCCTGTGGAGCGCCCGCGATCGCCTCGGCGCCTGGTTCGACCTCGGTAGAGTCTCAGCCCCGATCGACCACGGCCGAGCTGACGCCGGGGACCAACTGCCGATTCCAGGCACGACCGAAACCTCACTGATCGATCGGCTGCCAGAGGATCTGTCCAATACGGCGGCGGACCTGAATTTCGACTCCATGCCTTTGGCGTCCCTCTATCGCACTGACGACGAATACGCCGCGGAACTGTCGAACCGAACCGTACACGCCGTGATGCACTTGGCTTGGGTCGATCAGGGCGAAGGCCGCTACCGAGGACAAATGGCCATCTACGGCAAGCCACGCGGTTCACTCGGCAAGGGATACGTGGCGCTGGTCATGCCACTCCGGCACTGGATTGTCTACCCAGCACTCATGCGTCTGATCGAACGAGCGTGGAATACCCGCATTTCGCAGTAACGCGCGTTCGACTCGCTTCACGGTCATCGGCGCAGCCGCTATCCAACGAAACAACTAGTTGCCTCGCGAATTAGCTTGTCACGCAACAGGTTATCTGACAGCGCAGGCGGAAGGAAGTTCAGCCTGCACAGCTAAGAGCGACGCCACAGCAGATCCAGGGCGAAGTCCGCGTATTCACGCGCGATCTGTTCGGGAGTCGAAGGGCCACTGACACGGAACCATTGCGGTAGCGATGTGCACATCGTCGCGATTGCCCGTCCGGCGTCGCGCGGGTGATCGGTGCTGAGGTGTCCGTCGCTTCGAGCTGCGGTGATCTCTTCGTCGAGAACATACTGGATGCGGCTACGGGAGTCGGTAATTCGGCGTCTGTTGGGAGTGTTCAGGCTGCGCATCTCGCTCGCGCCGATGAAGGCGAACTCTCGGCGATGCGTGTGATAGCGCGCAAGAGCCTCCACAATGAGACCCACCCGGTCAATGCTTGCTTCGCCCTCTTTACTGGCAGCGCTTATGCGCCAATGCAGTTCGTCCATGGTGAGACATCGCGGTCGCCTCGGCCGACTTCAAGGGCGTCTACGGGGCCGTCGCCGACGGCGTGCAGCGCATTCACGCGGCCCGGTTCCTGCCGCCCGAGGTGATCGTGATGCACCCGAGGCGCTGGGGCTGGTTCCTGTCCCAGCTCGACACGCAGCAGCGGCCGTTGTTCGTGCCGCTGGCTGGCGCGCCGCCAACGGAAAGCCCGACTACGCGTGGGCGCGCGACGCCGTGCTCCGCGAAGTCGAGCGGGCGAGCTCGCCGGCCTGAGCGCCGCTCCACATAGCCCACGGACGGCGAGCCATCTTGACGTCGGTGGCCAAACGATGCGCACCACAGTGTTCGGGCCCAGGTGCCGCCCGCATGCACCGGCAGACCGGACGCTGGCTTTTCGTCAGCGCACCGCGCCCTAAAACGTTGCGAGCCGCGTGATCCCGGGAACGATGTAGCGCGCGAAGTATGCGCGTAGGCCCTTGTCGTCGTAGATGGGGATCGGACCCTCGGGTCCGAGGATCAGCGACACGCCTAGGCGCGTTATGCCCTCGGCGACCATCTCGGCGTCTACGTCGCTGAGCGGTCCGCCTCCACTGGAGCCGAGCCAGTCGGCGACGGAGCGGCGCACGACCGCGATCATGCTCGTGCCGTCGCTCGTGAGCGTCCGCAGAAACGACTCGGGTTCGGTCCTGAGAACCTTCCCGAACAGCGGGTGGTCGCGCAGCAGTCTTACGGCCATCATGAGCGCCTCGGTGAGCCCGGTCTCGAGGTCGCGGGCGCCGCTGAACCTGATTCTCGCCCTTTCGGTCACCTGTGCGACGACCCGAAGTAGAACGATCTGCGCGAGCCGGTCCTTGCTCTCGAAGCGCCGGAACACCGTCGTGCGCCCGACTCCCGCCGCGCGGGCGATGTCGTCCATCGAGGTCCGCCGGATCCCAAGTTCGGCGAAGCACGCAAGCGCGGCTTCAAGGATCCGCTCGCCGACCTCGTCCTCGGAACCGTGGTCTGGCACGCGCCCAACGATAAGAGTCAAGCCCGGTCGAGGACAACGCGGCCACCGTACTTGGGGACGAGCGAGATGTTCATCCGCACCGGCGGCTCGACCGGCGTGGACGCGACGCGGAAGCGGGCGTGGCGAAGGATCGTCCGCAGGATCACGCGGACCTCGAACAGCGAGAAGGCCGCGCCGAGGCAGCGGCGAGTGCCGCCCCCGAACGGGATCCACTCATAGGTCCCGGGTCGTGTGCCGATGAAGCGCTCCGGCTGGAATCGGTCGGGCTCGGGGTAGAGGTCCGGCCGGCGGTGCAGGGCGTAGGTGAAGGGCATGACGATGC
>NZ_JBKQOI010000163.1:0-8664 GCF_052145595.1 Mycobacterium sp.
GGCCGCGGCATCCGCGTCGACGTGGTGGACACCGACCAGTAGCGGAGCGAACTCCCTTGGAGTTGACGGTCGGGCGCGTCGTGAAAGCGCACGGCACCAGCGGCGAGGTGGTCGTGGAAATCCGCACCGACGATCCGGCAGCCCGGTTTGCACCCGGTAATACGTTGCGCGCCAGGCAATCTCGTAGCGGCCTGGAGAACAGCTATGTCGTCGATGCTGTGCGTGAGCACGGTGGGCGGCTGCTGGTGCGATTGGCCGGGGTGGACGACAGGGACGCCGCCGACGCCTTGCGGGGCAGTTTGTTTGTCGTGGACTCCGATGACCTGCCGCCGATCGATGAGCCGGACACCTACTACGACCACCAGCTCGAGGGCCTTCAGGTCCGGACGACGACCGGGCAGGAGGTCGGTGTCGTTGCCGAGGTGCTGCACACCGCCGCCGGTGAGTTGTTGGCGGTGCGCCGTGCCACTGACAATGCCGACAATGCCGGCGGCCAAAGTGGTGAAGTGCTGGTGCCATTCGTCGGCGCGATCGTCACGTCGGTATCGCTGGACGAGGGCTCGGAGAAAGGATTCGTCGAGATCGATCCGCCCGAGGGTCTGCTGGATCTGGGGCAATAGGTGCGCGGGCGAGGCGGAATAACTATGCGGATTGACGTTGTGACGATCTTCCCGGCCTACCTGGACCCGCTGCGGCAATCGTTGCCGGGCAAGGCGATTGCGTCTGGTCTGGTCGATCTGCACGTGCACGACCTGCGGCGGTGGACGCACGATGTGCACCACTCGGTGGACGACACACCCTATGGCGGTGGTCCGGGCATGGTGATGAAGGCGCCGGTTTGGGGCGAGGCGCTGGATGAAATCTGTTCCGGTGAAACACTCTTGGTAGTTCCTACCCCCGCCGGTGCGCCGTTCACCCAGGCGACCGCTCAGCGCTGGACCACCGAAACGCACCTGGTGTTCGCGTGCGGCCGCTACGAGGGCATAGACCAGCGGGTCATCGAGGATGCCGCTCGACGGATGCGGGTCGAAGAAGTCTCGATCGGCGACTATGTGTTGCCGGGTGGCGAGTCGGCTACCGTGGTGATGATCGAAGCCGTGCTCCGGCTGCTGGCCGGAGTTCTCGGCAATCCCGCGTCGCATAGCGATGATTCACACTCGCCGTCCCTGGACCGGCTGCTGGAGGGGCCGAGCTATACCCGTCCGCCGAGTTGGCGTGGGCTGGACGTCCCCGACGTTTTGTTGTCCGGTGATCATGCGCGAATCGCAGCCTGGCGTCGGGAGGTTTCGCTGCAGCGCACGCGCGAACGCCGCCCCGATCTCTTGGGCTAGCGATTTGGCGGGTGTGGGTCAGATCCGGCCGCTGGGAAACATCGTCTTGACGGCCTGGGTGATCGTCTGTCGCGCGGTGGTGTCGTCGGAGGGCTGCAGCGACTGGATCACCATGATGTAGCGGCGGTCCGCGCCGATCACGCCGGTCGACAGGTGCATCCAATCGGCGCCGATGCAGCACATCCAGCCCTGTTTGACCGCCACCGGTTCGGCGAACAGGCCCTCGGGAATGCCGAACCGCTGCGGGTAGCCGTCGACTCCATTAGGGGTGGACTGGGCCAGGTCGTTGACGATGATCATGGCCCGTTCCGCCGGCAGCCCGCCCGACCCGTCGAGCAGCATGTCGTAGTAATGGATCAGGTCGGTGACCGTGCTCATCGTGTTCCACCAGCGTCCGTCGTTGGGCGGGGTGGTGGACGACAGTCCGTATCGGCTCGCGACCTGGGTGATGATGGCGTCGCCGCCGCCCTGACCCCAGAACCGCTCGGCGGCGCCGTCGTCGGAAGACTGCAACATGACGTCTAATGCCTGCCGGTCATCCGGGGACAGGGGGGTCTTGCCCTCGGATTCGTGCAGCAGCAGATCGTCGGCGATGAACAGTTTGGCCACCGATGCGGTGCCGACGATCTGCGGGTTGCCGTTGGAGACGAGCTCATGCGTCTTGCGGTCGAGGATGGCCACCGAGAGTGTGGCCCCGTTGGCGGCGGCTTCGTCGGTTGCGTGCTGGACGCGTGCCTGCAGTCGGCTGAACCACGCACTGGGGGGCAGTGCCTGCAGTGGCCCGGCCGTCGCGATGGTGTCCAGCAGCAGTCGGATCGTCTCCGGTGGCGGCGGTGACGTGCGATCGGGCGCGCCGTGTACCGGCTTGCTGGATGCCCTCGCCTGGACCTGTGCCTCTACCAGTGCCTCGTCACACCCAGCCAACACCAGCGTCACCGCCGCCATGGCGGTGAGCACCGTGAGCGGGCGTGCGCGCATCTTCTCTACTCCGACTCCTCCGACGTAAACGTGCACATACGGGGCCGCACCGCCAATCCGCCCCGGGCGTCACGCTGAGAGGTTCGGGTTCGAGTAGCGCGTTTAGGCCCCAATCATATGTACCATTCACCAGCGTCTTTGGCTCGTTACGAACCGCCACGTTTAGCTGTGATTTTCAAAGGACGCGCGCAGTCTGGCACAATTGATCAGTTGTCTCCAACTTGTCAGCGGGCCGGGCTGCTTCCCGGCCGTTGCGAGATGCGCCCGAAAGCCCGAAAATAATCGGCTTGATGACCGCCCCACCGCCGCGTGCGGGCGGCTGCCGCAAGCCGCGACCGCAAGGAAGTGTCTTCTCAACATGAACAGGCTGGACTTCGTCGACCAGGCGTCGCTGCGCGACGACATCCCGGCCTTCAGCCCGGGCGACACCATCAACGTTCACGTCAAGGTGATCGAGGGCGCCAAGGAGCGTATCCAGGTGTTCAAGGGTGTGGTGCTCCGCCGACAGGGCGGGGGCATCCGCGAGACATTCACCGTGCGCAAGGAGAGCTATGGCGTTGGTGTCGAGCGGACCTTCCCGGTGCATTCGCCGAACATCGACCATATCGAGGTGGTGACCCGTGGTGATGTCCGCCGCGCCAAGCTCTACTACCTGCGGGAACTTCGCGGCAAGAAGGCCAAGATCAAGGAAAAGCGCTGATCGGGTGCGCCCGAGCGGTGGTCGCGGGTCGCCCAATCGGTTTAGGGGACGGTTGACTCGCCGGATTGCGGGGCACCAGGCTGTGCTGGCTACGCTGGTCCCGTGACCGACACCCCGGACTCGCCTGAGCCCCCGCGCGACGCCACCCAGTCGGAGCCGAAGGTCTCTATCCGCGACCCCAATGCGCCCGCTGAGGCGCCCCCGCCCCCCGAGGCGGACGAGCCGGCGCCCAAAAAGAAGTCCGCGCTGCGGGAGCTCGCGATTCTGGCCGCGATCGCGGTGGCGCTCTACTACGTCATGCTGACGTTCGTCGCCCGCCCGTACCTGATCCCGTCGGAATCCATGGAGCCCACGCTGCACGGATGCACGGGCTGTGTCGGCGATCGCATCATGGTGGACAAGCTCAGCTACCGTTTCGGCGCACCGCACCCCGGTGATGTGATCGTCTTCAAGGGACCGTCGTCATGGAACGCCGGATACAAGTCGATCCGTTCGAACAACACCCCGCTGCGCTTGGTGCAGGACGGTCTATCGTTCATCGGTTTCGTGCCCCCCGATGAAAACGACCTGGTCAAGCGGGTCATCGCGGTCGGAGGGCAGACGGTGCAGTGCCGGGCCGATACCGGGTTGACGGTCAACGGCAAGCCGCTGAAGGAGCCGTACCTGAATACCGCCACCATGACGGCCGACCCGTCGGTATATCCATGCCTGGGCAGTGAGTTCGGGCCGGTTACCGTCCCGCAGGGACGGCTGTGGGTGATGGGCGACAACCGGACGCACTCGGCGGACTCGCGCGCCCACTGCACCAGCGTTCCGGCCCACGCCCTCAAGGGGATACTGTGCACCGGCGATCCGACATCGGGGACCGTGCCGGTGTCCAATGTCATCGGTAAGGCCAGGTTCATCGTGTGGCCGCCGTCGCGATGGGGTGGCGTGGGTTCGGTGAACCCCCAACAGGGTCAGTAGCCGTGGCCACCACGTGGCCGCCGCGGACGGTGATCCGCAAGTCGTCGGGGCTGCGCACACTGGAGTCCGCGCTGTATCGCAGCGGGCTGGGACCGGTGGCCGGGGTCGACGAGGTGGGCCGCGGTGCCTGCGCTGGGCCTCTGGTGGTGGCGGCCTGCGTGCTCGGCCCGGGGAGGCTGGAAAGCCTTGCAGACCTTGACGATTCGAAGAAACTCACCGAGAAGGTGCGCGAGCAGCTGTTCCCGCTGATCCGCCGCTACGCCTTGGCCTACCACGTGGTGTTCATCCCGTCCGACGAGGTGGACCGCCGCGGCGTGCATGTGGCCAATATCGAAGGCATGCGCCGTGCGGTGGCCGGTCTGTCCCGGCGTCCCGGCTATGTGCTGAGCGACGGCTTTCGCGTGCCCGGCCTGCCGATGCCGTCGCTGCCGGTGATCGGTGGAGACGCGGTGGCGGCCTGCATCGCCGCGGCCAGCGTGCTGGCAAAGGTCAGCCGTGACCGGCTGATGGTCGCGATGGACGCCGAGCACCCCGGCTACGGCTTCGCCGATCACAAGGGCTACAGCACGCCGGCCCACTCTACGGCGCTGACCCGGCTGGGCCCCTGCGCGCAGCATCGCTATTCGTTCATCAACGTCCGGCGCGTGGCGACAGAGTCGGGCGCGCGGGTGGTGGCCGAGTGCAAACTGGACCCTCCGGCCGAGCGTGCCGGATACCGGTGAGGAAAGATGGGACGAGGTTCCCACCCGGCGACGCCTCAGGACGGAGCCGGGGAAATTGTCAGGGAGAAGGACGTCTGAGCAGATGAGTGCCGAGGATCTCGAAAAGTACGAAACCGAGATGGAGCTCTCGCTGTACCGCGAATACAAGGACATCGTCGGCCAGTTCAGCTACGTCGTGGAAACCGAGCGGCGCTTCTATCTGGCAAACAGTGTGGAGATGATGCCGCGCAACGCCGACGGCGAGGTGTACTTCGAACTGCGACTGTCCGACGCCTGGGTATGGGACATGTACCGTCCGGCGCGGTTCGTCAAGCAGGTGCGGGTGGTCACCTTCAAGGACGTCAACATCGAAGAGGTCGAGAAGCCCGAGCTGCGGCTGCCGGAATAGCCCCGCAAGCCGGAACTATGCGCCCGACGGGGGCTGCTCGTCGCCGTTGGACGGCAGTTGACCGCGCTTTTCGATGACGGCCCGCGCCACTTCGGCCAGCTTGATGTTCAGGGCCTGGGAATGGCGCCGCAGCAGTTCGAACGCCTGCTCCTCGGTCATTTCGTGCAGCAGCATCAACATGCCGACCGCCTTGCCGATTTCGCGGTTGCTGAGCAGTCCGCGCCGAAGGCTGGCGGCATCGTCGCCCTTGGCGATCGCGTTGATGGCCACGCTGGCGAACGATGCCAGCACCGCCGCTCGTCCGGCGGACTCGGCGTCGAACAGGTTGGCGGTGTCGCTGAACAGGTTGAGCGCCGCCCCCTTGCGCTTGTCGACCAGGAGCCGAAACCCCATGGCCCCGCGCACCGGTGTCTCTGCGACAAGGACGGCCGCGAGCTTGGGCCACAGGGAGGGCGTGGTCAGGTCCGTGTCGATCTGGGGCGTTTCCTCCTCGATCGCGTCGATGCACGGGCCGTCGCCGGCACGGCGTTCCAACTCGTCGATTTGCTGGGCTAGCCGGTCGCTCGCTCCGACAGTGACGTAACGATCGTTGTCGCGCACCAACAGGCTGGCGTGGTCACAGCCGCGGACCGTCAGGGTCGCGGCGATGCAGATGGCCGCGTACATCTCGCTGGCGCCCGAGCCGTGATAGATGATTTCGGCGAGGGCCGCGAAGACCGTAACCGGGTCAGGTTTCTCCCCACCAGGTGTTGAACCGTCTGCGTCGGCAATCGGTTCGTCTGCCATGTTGTGCCTCGTTTCCCGCGGTGTCGGTAGTTTGACCCGCTGTGCAATCGCCGTAGGTTATCGGTCGCCCACACGAGCCGCACACGCTGCGCCGGCAGCTCACGGTCCTTATCCGAGAATATCGGGATTGGTCACCGCTTATCGCCTGGTCGAGCTCCGTTGGTTCCACCGCCGAATTCGCTCCCGGCGCCCGGGCGCCGGCCAATGTAGTTTGACTCCGTGAGGTCTTCGCGCCCAGCCGCGTCTCGCGACGTCCCGGCCGACGGTGAAAGTGGCCAGTGGGCCACGTAACGGCGCGTCGACGCGCACATCACCTCACTGCGGATCGGGCCGTCACCCGGCCGGAGACCCTGGTTGTCGAGGAGCCGTTGGAGATCCGCGTCAACGGTGCGCCGGTCACGGTCACGATGCGCACGCCCGGCTCGGATTTCGAACTCGCGCGAGGCTTCCTGCTCACCGAGGGGGTAATCGGGGGCCGCGAGGACGTGCTCACCATTCGCTATTGCGGCGGGCGCGGTGAAGACGGCGCGAACACTTACAACGTTCTCGACGTGACCCTGGCTCCCGGCGTCAAGACACCCGACCTCGATGTCACCCGCAACTTCTACACCACCTCGTCGTGCGGGGTCTGCGGCAAGGCATCGCTGGAAGCGGTGCGCCTGATCGGCCGCTTCTCGCCTGGCGCGGATCCCGCCACCGTCGCCGCGGCCACGCTCAAGGCGATGCCCGGCCAACTTCGTTCCGCGCAAAAGGTTTTCGACAGCACCGGTGGGCTCCACGCCGCGGCCTTGTTCGCAGTCGACGGCACGATGCTCGTGGTGCGCGAGGACATCGGCAGGCACAATGCGGTCGACAAGGTCATCGGCTGGGCGGCGGAACATGAGCGGATACCGGCGGCCGCCTCGGCGCTGCTGGTCAGCGGGCGGGCATCGTTCGAGCTGACGCAGAAGGCCGTGATGGCCGGGATTCCCGTGCTGGCCGCTGTGTCCGCGCCGTCGTCACTGGCGGTCTCGCTGGCCGAGGAGTCTGGGGTGACGCTTGTCGCCTTCCTTCGGGAGGAGTCGATGAACGTCTACACCCGACCGGACCGGATCACATAACCACGGCCCGGCCGGCTGTGGATAGCCACCGGACTGGGGATAACCGGCCGGTGCCGACACCCGAATCGTCGATGGCGGCCCGCCTTGTCGGGCCCCCCGTGCACCGTGGCCGACATGACGACCCAAAAGACTCTGACCCGGGTTCAGCTGGGAGCGATGGGCGAGGCGCTCGCCGTGGACCACCTGACGAGGATGGGGTTGCGGATCTTGCACCGCAACTGGCGTTGCCGCTACGGCGAACTCGACGTGATCGCTTCCGACGAGGCCCCCCGCACAGCGGTCTTTGTCGAGGTCAAAACCCGCACCGGCGATGGGTATGGCGGGCTGGCATACGCCGTCACCGAGCGCAAAGTCAGACGGCTGCGCCGGCTCGCCGGGCTGTGGCTGGCCGGCCAGGACGAGCGCTGGGCGGCGGTGCGCATCGACATGATCGGTGTGCGGGTCGGGCGGCGCCGCACCCCGGAGATCACCCACCTGCAAGGAATTGGCTGATGGCGCTGGGGCGCGCATTTTCGGTCGGGGTGCGCGGACTAGACGGGGCGATCGTGGAGATCGAGGCCGACATCACCTCGGGGCTGCCGGGTGTGCATCTGGTGGGTCTGCCCGATGCCGCGCTGCAGGAGTCCCGGGACCGGGTGCGAGCGGCGGTCACCAATTGCGGCAACAGCTGGCCCATGGCCCGGCTCACGCTCGCGCTGTCGCCGGCGACGCTGCCAAAAATGGGATCGGTCTACGACATCGCCCTTGCCGCCGCGGTGCTTTCGGCGCAGCGAAAGCACCCGTGGGAACGTCTGGAGAAGACGGTGTTGCTGGGTGAGCTGTCGCTGGACGGGCGGGTCCGTTCGGTACGCGGAGTGCTGCCGGCCGTGCTGGCCGCCAAACGCGATGGCTGGCCGGCCGTCGTTGTCCCGGTGGATAACTTGGCCGAGGCAAGCCTGGTCGACGGCATCGACGTGTGGGGCGTGCGTACCCTACGGCAGCTGCAGAGCTGGCTCGGCGGGTCGGGCGGCTTAGACCCAAGGATCAGCGCGGTAGCCACGGTTTCGGAACCGTCGGCGGACCTCGCCGACGTGGTCGGGCAGGCGCAAGCGCGGTTCGCGGTCGAGGTCGCGGCCGCCGGGGCGCATCACCTGATGCTGACCGGCCCGCCGGGGGTGGGCAAAACGATGTTGGCCCAACGCCTTCCCGGGTTGTTGCCCCCGCTGACGGAGAGTGAGTCGCTGGAGGTCACCGCGATCCATTCGGTGGCCGGCCTGCTGTCGGCGGGCACGCCGTTGATTACCAGGCCGCCGTTTGTGGCGCCGCATCACAGTTCCAGCGTCGCGGCGCTCGTCGGCGGGGGTTCGGGGATGGCCCGACCTGGCGCTGTCAGCAGGGCGCACCGCGGGGTGCTCTTCCTGGACGAATGCGCCGAGATCAGCGTCAGCGCGCTGGAAGCCTTACGAACGCCTTTGGAAGACGGGGAAATTCGTCTTGCCCGCCGCGACGGGGTGGCCTGCTATCCAGCCCGGTTCCAACTGGTGCTTGCCGCCAACCTGTGCCCGTGCGCGCCGGCCGATCCCCAGGACTGCATCTGCGCGGCGGCGGCCAAACGGCGCTACCTGGGCAAGCTTTCCGGTCCCTTGCTGGATCGGGTGGACCTGCGGGTGCAGATGCATCCGGTACGTGCGGGGGCGTTCTCGGCCACCGACGC
>NZ_JBKQOI010000164.1:0-9434 GCF_052145595.1 Mycobacterium sp.
GGCTAAACCGCCGTGACTTTGCTCGCCGCCACGTGAAACAATCGCTGGCCGTGAAGACCTTCGAGGATCTGTTCGCCGAACTCGGCGATCGCGCCCGCACCCGGCCGGCCGGCAGCGCCACGGTCGCCGCGCTGGACGGTGGCATACACGGGCTGGGCAAGAAGATCCTGGAGGAGGCCGGCGAGGTGTGGCTGGCCGCCGAACACGAACCCAAGGACGCGCTGGCCGAGGAGATCAGCCAGCTGCTGTACTGGACGCAGGTGCTGATGATCGCGCGCGGACTGTCCCTCGACGACGTCTATCAGAAGCTGTGAGCGTGTTGCGGGTCGCGGTTCCCAACAAAGGCGCGCTGAGCGAGCCGGCCACCGAAATCCTCTCGGAGGCCGGCTACCGGCGGCGCACCGACCCCAAGGACCTCACCGTCATCGACCCCGTGAACAATGTCGAGTTCTTCTTCCTGCGGCCCAAAGACATTGCAATTTATGTCGGTTCGGGAGAGCTCGACTTCGGCATCACCGGGCGCGATTTGGTGCTCGACTCCGATGCGCCGGTGCGCGAACGCCTGGCACTGGGTTTCGGGTCGTCCAGCTTCCGGTACGCCGGGCCCGCCGGCCGCAACTGGACGACGGCCGACCTGGCCGGAAAGCGGATCGCCACCGCCTATCCGAATTTGGTCCGAAAAGATTTGGCCGAAAAGGGCATTGAAGCAACGGTCATCAGGCTCGACGGAGCGGTGGAGATCTCCGTCCAACTCGGGGTGGCCGACGCCATCGCCGACGTGGTGGGATCCGGTCGCACCCTGAGCCTGCACGACCTGGTGGCCTTCGGTGAGCCGCTGTGTGATTCGGAGGCGGTGCTGATCGAGCGCTCCGACCATGGCAGCCACGACGAAAGCGGAGCCGTCACGGCGCGCGATCAGCTGGTGGCCCGGGTACAAGGGGTGGTTTTTGGCCAGCAGTACCTGATGCTCGATTACGACTGCCCCCGCTCGGTATTGGACAAGGCCACGTCGATCACGCCTGGACTGGAATCACCAACCATCGCCCCGCTGGCCGACCCGGACTGGGTCGCGATCCGCGCACTGGTGCCCCGCCGGGGCGTCAACGAGATCATGGACGAGCTCGCCGCTATCGGCGCCAAAGCGATTTTGGCTTCCGACATCAGGTTTTGCCGGTTCTAATCACCGGTCCGGCTGTGTTAGCGTCCGCCTAGGGCGATTGCCCGCGTTGCCTTGATGGGCCGTCACCCTGATCGTCGCCGGGCTATTCGTCCCTCAGGAGGATCTCGTGACACACATGCTTGTTTTGCTGATGGCTTTGTTGATCGGTGTCGTCGCCGGGTTGCGTTCGCTGACCGCTCCCGCCGTGGTCGCCTGGGCCGCCTTCCTCGGCTGGATCAATCTGCATGCCACGTGGGCATCCTGGATGGCCAACGTCATCACGGTGGTAATCCTCACCATTCTTGCCGTCGCCGAACTGGTTACGGACAAGCTCCCCAAGACGCCGGCGCGCACCTCGCCGCCGGGGTTCGGCGCGCGCATCGCGACGGGCGCATTTTCGGGCGCGGTCGTCGGCGCCGCATGGCACTACACATTTAGCTCACTGGGCGCCGGCCTTATCGGCGCCGTGCTCGGCACCCTGGGCGGCTATCACGCCCGCAGGGGGCTGGTGGCTGCCGTACGTGGGCGGGACTTGCCGATAGCGCTGCTGGAAGATGCCGTTGCGATCTTGGGCGGATTCGCGATCCTCGCGGCGACGGCCAACTTGTGACGGAGCGTTTCGACGCGATCATCGTTGGTGCCGGGCAGGCCGGTCCTCCGCTGGCGGGCCGGCTGACTTCGGCCGGTCAGCGGGTTGCGATCGTCGAGCGCAAGCTGATTGGCGGCACCTGCGTCAACAACGGGTGCATCCCGACCAAGACGCTGGTGGCCAGTGCGCACGCCGCGCAGCTGGCGCGTCGCGGCGCGGAATACGGCGTCGCAACCGGATCCGTCGGCGTGGACATGGCGAAAGTCAAGGCACGCAAGGACGGCATCATGCTCAAGGACCGCGAGGGCATCGAGAGCTGGTTGGACGGCATGGACGGCTGCACCGTCTGTCGCGGTCACGCCCGTTTCGAAAATCCGCACACCATCCGGGTCGGTCAAGACCTGCTGCACGCCGACCGGATCTTCCTCAACGTTGGTGGCCGCGCGGTGGTGCCGGACATCCCGGGACTGTCCGATGTCGACTTCCTCACCAACGTGTCGATCCTCGAACTCGACACGCTGCCATCACATCTCGTGATTGTGGGCGGCAGCTACATCGCGCTGGAATTCGCGCAGATGTACCGGCGCTTCGGGGCCCGGGTGACCGTCGTGGAGCGGGGGCCGCGGCTGGCGTTCCGGGAAGACGAAGATGTCTCCGCCACCATTAAAGAGATCCTGGAGGCCGAGGGGATCGACATAGTCCTCGGCGCTGACGACATACGGATCACCAAGCAGAACAAGGGCTTTGAGCTGACGCCCAGTGCCGGCGCCACCCCGATTGAGGGCAGCCATCTGCTGATGGCGGTGGGGCGGCGGCCCAACACCGACGATCTGGGTCTGCAGGCGGCGGGTATACAGACGGACGCCCGCGGCTACATCGTGGTCGACGACGCGCTCAAGACCAACGTCGACCACATTTGGGCGATGGGCGACTGCAACGGCAAGGGCGCCTTCACGCACACGTCGTACAACGACTTCGAGATCGTCGCCGCCAACCTGCTCGACGACGATCCGCGCCGGGTGAGCGACCGCATCAGCACCTACGCGCTCTACATCGATCCGCCGCTGGGGCGTGCCGGCATGACCGTCGACCAGGTCCGCGCGTCGGGCCGCAAGGCGCTGGTCGGCAAGCGTCCGATGACCCGAGTCGGTAGAGCGGTGGAAAAGGGTGAGACGCAAGGCTTTATGAAGGTGGTGGTCGACGCCGACAGCGACGAGATCTTGGG
This sequence comes from Mycobacterium sp., assembly GCF_052145595.1. Lineage (GTDB taxonomy): Bacteria > Actinomycetota > Actinomycetes > Mycobacteriales > Mycobacteriaceae > Mycobacterium. Next base: position 2,974 of record NZ_JBKQOI010000164.1, read on the forward strand.
GGCCGCCATCTTCGGAGTCGGCGGCGACGAGGCGATTCACTGCATTTTGGACGTCATGTCGGCCAAGGCGCCGTACACCACGTTGTCGCGGACGATGCATATCCACCCCACCGTCAGCGAGCTCATTCCCACCATGCTGCAGGAGATGTCGCCCCTCGACTAGCCGGCCAGTAACTGCTCGGGCCATCCGGGGTAGGGTGGCGGCGTACCGCCGAACACCGGACAGTGCTGCTGGTGGGGGCACCAGTCGCACAGCCGGGACCGGCTGGGCCGGAAATCGCCTGTCTGCGCTGCGGATTGGATGGCGCGCCAGATCGCCATCAACGTCTTCTCGAAGCGCAGCAGCTCGTCATGGTCGGGCGCGTAGTCCAATACCTGGCCATCGGCCAGGTAGATGAGCCGCAGCCGAGCGGGCAGCACACCGCGTGATCGCAGTAGCGCCACCGCATAGAACTTCATCTGGAACATTGCCTTGAACTCGGCCAGTGCTCGCGCGGCGGGCGGCGCCTTACCGGTCTTGTAGTCGACCACCCGCAGCTCGCCGGTGGCGGCGACGTCGATCCGGTCGATGAAGCCACGCAGCAGCGTGCCGTCGGCGAGTTCGACCTCCACGCGCTCTTCGCAGCATTGCGGATCGAATCGGGTCGGGTCTTCGAGCCGGTAGTAGCCGGAGAGCAACGCGCGGGCCTCCGCCAGCAGTTGGGTTTGCTGCACGGGGTCCAGTTCGCCGGCCAGGTCGGGCTCTGCGGCGATCACCCGGTCCCATGCGGATTCCACGAGCGACCTCGCGGTGTCGGGGCCGCGCAGCACGGCGGGCAGGCCGTAGAGCTGCTCCAGGGCGGAATGCACAACCGACCCGCGCAGCTGCGCCGCCGACGGTGCCTCGGGCAATCGGTCGATCGCCCGGAACCGATACAGCAGCGGGCATTGTTTGAAGTCCGCCGCCCGCGACGGTGACAGCGCCGGCCGTCGCGTGCGCGATTCCGGCCGGTCGGTCATGACCGCAGCCTAGGGCTGGGCGCCGACAACCCCGAGCACCCGCTACGGCGAGTCGGCTGGCACGCTGGACGGCGTGTCCGCAACCGGCCCGTTCACCGTTGGCGAGCGCGTCCAGCTCACCGACGCCAAGGGCCGGCACTACACGATGTCGCTCACTCCCGGCGCCGAGTTCCACACCCATCGCGGCGCGATCGCACACGATGCCGTGATCGGGCTGGAGCAGGGCAGCGTGGTCAAATCCAGCAACGGCGCGCTTTTCCTGGTGCTGCGCCCGCTGCTGGTCGACTACGTGATGTCGATGCCCCGCGGACCACAGGTGATTTACCCCAAGGACGCCGCTCAGATCGTGCACGAGGGCGACATCTTTCCGGGTGCTCGCGTGCTGGAGGCCGGAGCCGGATCCGGCGCGCTGACCTGCTCGCTGCTGCGCGCGGTCGGGCCCGAAGGGCGGGTGGTCTCCTACGAACAGCGCGCCGACCATGCCGAGCACGCCCGTCGCAATGTGGCCGTGTTCTTTGGCGGGGTGCCAGACAATTGGCAGCTGATCGTCCGCGACCTCGCAGACTCCGATTTGCCCGACGGCTCCTTCGACCGGGCCGTGCTGGACATGCTTGCGCCGTGGGAGGTACTGGAGGCGGTGTCGCGGTTGATGGTCGCCGGCGGGGTGCTGATGATCTATGTCGCCACCGTCACCCAACTGTCGCGGGCCGTGGAGGCGCTTCGGGCTCAGCAGTGCTGGACCGAACCGCGGGCCTGGGAGACGCTGCAACGCGGCTGGAACGTCGTCGGCCTGGCCGTACGGCCGCAGCATTCGATGCGCGGGCACACCGCGTTCTTGATATTTGCGCGACGGCTCGCTCCCGGCGCCATTGCCCCCGCGCCACTGGGGCGCAAACGCGAGGGGCGCGACGGCTAGACCCGGGATAGCGCGTGGCAGCTAAGCCGGGTTAGTCCTCGCTGCTTAGCAGCGAACGTCGTACCGACAGCAGCTCGAACTCCGGATGTGCCGCCACCAGGCGTTCGGCCGCATCGAGTACGTGGACGGCGTGGCTGCGGTCGCTGGACACCATGGCCACGCCGATGCCCGCCCGCCGATACAGATCCTGCAAACCGGTTTCGGCGGCCGACACGCTGAACTTGCGCTGCAGCTCGGCGACAACGGGACGAATCACCGATCGCTTCTGTTTGAGTGATCGCACGTCGCCCAGCAGCACGTCGAACTCGAGCCAGCCGATCCACATGTCGCAATCAGCCAGAGGGGCCAGAGGGGGTGGTAGGCGGGGCCTGGCTAGGGGCCGGAGCCGGCGCGGGTGCGGGTTGGGGTGAAGGGGCCGGGCTGGGACCCGGAGTCGTCGCTGCCGGTGAGTTGCCCAGGGCCAACAGCATTTCCGCAGTTCGCCGGGACAACTGCAAACCCCCTTGGTAGGGCACGAACTCCATTGGGAATGTGAAGTTTTTGTTGTTCGCTTGGGCGGTGTTGACGGTGATCGTGGCCATCACATGGGAGGGATTCTTATCCGACCAGGCGACGTTGTTCGCCGCGAAGGTCAGCGGCAGGTAGCCGTTGTCGCGCAGCGCGTTGATGAACTTGTCCAGGGTGCCCGCGTTATCGGGGGTCGCGCCTTCGATGAGGTTCACCTTGTTGATGCCCGGAACGTTCGGGTCGGCGAGCCGGTTCAGCACGTCCGTGAGGCCTTCGGGCGCGGGCATGGGAGTAGTCGGGGGCGCCGCGACGATGAGCGGAGTCGACGTGGCGGGGACCGCCGACGAGGGAGCCGACGACACAACCCGGGGTCCGCTAGACGAACATCCCGACAGCGCGAACACCGCCACCGTTGCGGCGGTGGCCGTCAACGTTAGGGTCAGGCTTCGGCGCATCCGGTCGGGCCCGGGTTATCCGCCCACGCCCACCGTCGGGCCAACGGGTGCAATGGAAGTCACACCTTCGGCCGCGGCGCCGACGACGGCGACGCCGGCGAAGCCTGTGGCGAGGGATTTTGCGGTCACGGCGGCCCTTTCGATCAGCCCGATTCGTGGCCGAGATTACCAGCGGGACATAATTCTTAACTTTTCGTGGGCATTTGACTCCGCACATCTACCGGCAATCGCCGGTAGCGTTGTAAGGATCTACCGCATCATTTCGGGGCGGGAAAGGAGCGCAACATGGGTGACTCAGAGCGTTCTGAAGCATTCGGTAACCCCGGTGAAACTGGCATGTCCAGCGGCGATGCTGCCGAATTGGAACAATTACGCCGTGAGGCAGCGGTGCTGCGCGAACAACTGGAGCATGCGGTTGGATCGCACGGCAACACTCGTTCCGCCCGCGATGTGCATCAACTCGAAGCCCGGATCGACTCGCTTGCGGCGCGCAATTCCAAATTAATGGAAACTCTTAAAGAAGCCCGCCAGCAACTGTTGGCGCTGCGGGAAGAAGTGGACCGGCTGGGGCAGCCGCCCAGCGGCTACGGCGTCCTGCTGTCCGCACACGACGACGAAACGGTCGACGTGTTTACATCGGGTCGCAAGATGCGCTTGACGTGCTCGCCGAACATCGACGTCGCGTCGCTGCGGAAGGGCCAGACGGTCCGGCTCAACGAGGCCCTGACCGTCGTCGAGGCCGGCACGTTCGAATCGGTCGGCGAGATCTCCACTTTGCGTGAGGTGCTCAACGACGGTCACCGGGCACTCGTCGTCGGTCACGCCGACGAGGAACGCATCGTGTGGCTCGCCGAGCCGCTGGTCGCCGAGGACTTGCCGGACGGCGTTCCCGACGCACTAAACGACGACACCAAACCCCGCAAGCTGCGCCCTGGCGACTCGCTGCTGGTCGACACCAAAGCCGGCTATGCCTTTGAGCGCATCCCCAAGGCCGAGGTCGAAGACCTGGTGCTGGAAGAGGTGCCCGACGTCAGCTACCAGGACATCGGTGGTCTGACGCGCCAGATCGAGCAGATCCGCGACGCCGTCGAGTTGCCGTTCCTGCACAAGGAGCTCTACCGCGAGTACGCGCTGCGCCCGCCCAAGGGCGTGTTGCTCTACGGCCCGCCGGGCTGCGGTAAAACCTTGATCGCCAAGGCGGTGGCGAACTCGTTGGCCAAGAAGATGGCCGAGGTGCGTGGCGACGACGCCCGCGAGGCGAAGTCGTACTTCCTCAACATCAAGGGCCCCGAGCTGCTGAACAAGTTCGTCGGCGAGACCGAGCGGCACATCCGGCTGATCTTCCAGCGGGCCCGCGAGAAGGCGTCGGAAGGAACGCCGGTCATCGTGTTCTTCGACGAGATGGACTCGATCTTCCGCACCCGCGGCACCGGGGTCTCTTCGGATGTCGAGACGACGGTGGTCCCGCAGCTGCTCAGCGAGATCGACGGCGTGGAGGGACTCGAGAACGTCATCGTGATCGGCGCCTCCAACCGTGAGGACATGATCGATCCCGCGATCCTGCGGCCCGGCCGTCTCGACGTGAAGATCAAGATCGAGCGGCCCGATGCCGAAGCGGCGCAAGACATCTTCTCGAAGTACCTGGTCGAGTCGCTGCCGGTGCATGCCGACGACCTCGCCGAGTTCGACGGCGACCGTTCGGCGTGCATCAGGGCGATGATCGAAAAGGTCGTCGAACGGATGTACGCCGAGATCGACGACAACCGGTTCCTGGAGGTCACCTACGCCAACGGTGACAAGGAAGTCATGTACTTCAAGGACTTCAACTCCGGGGCGATGATCCAGAACGTCGTCGACCGGGCGAAGAAGAACGCCATCAAGTCGGTGCTGGAGACGGGTCAACCGGGGCTGCGCATCCAGCATTTGCTCGACTCGATCGTCGACGAGTTCGCCGAGAACGAGGACCTGCCCAACACGACCAACCCCGATGACTGGGCGCGGATTTCGGGCAAGAAGGGTGAGCGGATCGTTTACATCCGCACCCTGGTCACCGGCAAGTCGTCGAGCGCGTCGCGGGCCATCGACACCGAATCCAACCTGGGTCAGTACCTGTAGGACCGGCCACCGCGACACTTGCAAGTTTCAGCGCACGTGCCCGGCCCGAAAGCTCGCGGTCAGTCGGTCTCGAGCGAGTAGCTGTTGGTCAGGTTGTCCTGCAAAACCTGGGCGGCCTCGGTCGTGGTGTCCACCCGCAGTTCGCTGGTGAGCACGCGCGGCTGGTAGTTCCACCCCTCCGGCAGCTCGAGCCGGCTGGCCAGCCCGCGCAGGTCAGCTCGCGATAGGTTGGGGTCCACGACCTGGCTCCAGGTCTGCATGACCCAGCGCCGTCCGCGGGGGTCGATGAATTCGTAGACCTCTTCGCCGGCGTTGAAGACGAAGACAGTATTGCGGCTCACTTTGTTGACGGTGTAGGGCGCGGGGTTCATCGACGACAGCAGCACCATGGCCTGCTGGATCATCTCGATCCCTCCGAAGGTCTTGGTGATCTGCGGGCCTTTGGGCTGCTTTTCGATGGCGTTCATCAGCCAGTAGCGCGGACCGTTTAGCAACGCGGTGGCAGCACCGTTTTCGGCGGCGATCGCCTGAGGGTCGAGCGCGGACCACAGCTCGGCGGGACAGTCGTTTAGCGGGAAGCTGTTGTAAACCGTCGCCTGTGGACCGGCCTCGCCGGGGGTCACGAGAAGCACTTCGCCGTAACGCTCTCCAGCTATGTCGGTCACTAGTTCACACGCTTCCTCATCGACGCGGCGGCGGACACCAGGGTGAAATTAATCACTGCCCTCGTCGGCGTCAACTTCACACGCTGACACCGCGACGGCGCCGCGGTAGCGGTTGCGCGCGACCAGCGTGGTGTGCAGGTCGCCGATCAGCGGGTCTAGGAAGGTGGAGCGGTATTCGGCGTCGCCCGCAGCGCGGGCGCTGATGTACATGAACGTCAACGCGCCGAGAAACAGGACCATATGGATCAGCGAATCCGGCACCGGCAGCGTGAATCCCAGCACCGTCGCGGTGCTCCTATAAGTGTGGGTCCATTCGTTGAGCAGCGATGGACTGAGCACGATGAGCCCCAGAATCAAGTAGATGCCGGCGGTGACCACCGCCACCACCAGGATCTGCGCCAGTTGCGAGGCGGCCAGCACAAAGACCACGTTGGAGCGTTCGGCCCTTTTGAGCGGCGTGCAGTCAGGGGTGTCCGGCATGGTCGCGAAGGGCGTATCGGCAAGCCTTTCAGTGTCTTTGGGCAGGACCGTAGTCGACTGCAGCATCGGCCTAACCCGATCCCGGGTGGCGGAGATGACGAAGGCCGCGGCGATGGAAACCAGAAATGCCATTGCCAGGCCCAGCCGGTCGCCGCTGATCGTCGTGGCCATAAGCCAGACGTAGCCGTTGAAGAACACCAATGCGGTCAGCAGAACCACCGGTAAGGCCCGGACAGTCAGGGCGCCGACGGTTGTCAGGTGCGACAGCATCATGCGCACCGCCCATCCGATCACCGAACCGACGCCACAGCCGGTCAGTATCAG